>CAZXGQ010000020.1:0-32712 GCA_964640415.1 uncultured Prevotella sp. | reverse complement strand
ACACCCACACGAATAAGCATAGAACCAGTAAACATTAAACAATAAACATTAAACATTAACAAAATTCTCAACAAAAGGCTTTCTGAGAATCGATTTTTTTGAAAAACTTTTCCCCTTGTGCGATTTGAGGCCATTTTTGCGCAGTTTTCGTAACATTTTGATACATAGGCTATTATATTTTTCACAGCCTAAAACATGGTCTGAATTTGTGCTTTTGATTCGGCTTTACGTTAGAATCGCGACGCCTTTACGTTAGAATCGCAGTGCCTTTACGTTAGAATCGGGTCGCGATATGGCTACTATCGCGACCCGATTTCGTAGTTTTTGGGGCAAAAATTGGCTTGAAGGCGCCCTTTTTAACACTTCTGAGCCTCTCTTGTCGTTCTAAATGGTGTGCCCTTCAAGTGTTAAAATCTTGCTATAAATCTTTACATTTTCCCAACTCTGAGATGACTCGTTATATACGCGTTTTCCCGCAAAAAGATACAATGTTTCACCAGACCTTTGGAAGATGTATTGTTTGTCAACAGTTATAGAACACACATTCGGTGCGTAATCAGCGAGAATCCGACATCTTTTAAATCTTCAAAATCCGTGTGGGAAAATTCTTGTACAAGTGTTTTTTCACGCAGAGACGCAGAGGTTGTTGAGACGCAGAGAAGAAAGACGATTGTCTTTTTGAGTTGTGGATTCTCGAGCTCCAGAGTCTTTATGAGAGATCTAAAGACCTTATGGAGAGAGCATTACCTCTGAACACACTTCAAAGGCCGAAGCCTCTCTTGAAAGCTCCTTGCTTAATAAGCATACCCTCTGCGGCTCAACAACCTCAGCGACTCTGCATGAAAATATAACTTATGTTGTCCGGTAAAGTTATAGACGACATTAATTTTTTCGTGACCAATCACTGAAGATATCAGAAATATTACCTATATTTGCACCATAAACCTTATTAAAGACCGAAAGATTATGATGCAAGAACTAATAGATACTCTCCACACTGACCAGCACACACTTGTGGTACTTCACGATAGCCGCATCAGCACATTCGACGGGCAGGGTGTGCGCCGCCTTTATAACATCATGAACGAAGAGCCCGAACTGCTCTACGATGCCAAGGTAGCAGCAAAAGCCGTTGGCAGGTCAGCAGCAGCAATGATGGTAGACGGTGGCGTGGCGGAAGTATATGCCGAATATATCTCCCAACAGGCTTACGATGCATTGACCAGCGCAGGCATAAAGGTTTCTTTCGACAAGAAACTCGAACATCGCGAGTTTCTTGAAGTGTGGAGAAAGTTGGGGGAATAAAATCAAGAAGAAGTCTTGCCTAAAAGGCTTGGCTTTTTTAAAATTCAATCTATAACCCAGTCTTTGATATTTCCAGTCGCACCATCGAAGTTGATGCCCACCTTGGTGATAGGCTTACCGCTCAAGGCGAAACGTTGACGGTAGTCTTTAAGGTTGATTTGCTGCATTGCCGTCTGGGCATCCTTGTTCAGCTTTAATTCTATCAAGTAGAGGTCAGTTTTGGTCAAGACAACAATATCAACTCTGCCTCTTGGAGTATGTACCTCAACATCTATGAGATAATCGGTGAGCAGGGAAAAGATGATGAACAACATCTGTTGATAATGCCCCTCGTAGTTGGTTACGTTGCAATAAGGTATCGTGCCAAGGAAGGTCTGGAGGAGTTGTAAGGCTCCGTTCATGTCTTTCTTGTCGAGTGCTTGGGCTATACGGCGAGCTGTATTGGTGGTGGAAAGCGTGTTTTGTGTGACGTATGATGGAATCAACGACTTGGTCAGACCTACTCTTACCTCTTTGTTTGGGATGTCGAGAGTGTAGTAATTGTAGTCTTCATTATAGTCTTTGATAGTGATGTAGCCACTCTGGTATAATAACGGCATGATGGTGGCCATATTTTCTGTAGGCGCATCAAACTCGCTGGCGTCAGCTTCTATTCTCGTGATGTCGGTTGGTTGGACATCATAATGACGCATTACGTTAATGAGGGAAGTAGGAGTGCCGGAAGCAAACCAATATGAGCTGAACTTCTTCTCGTTGAAGCAGTTAAGCAGGCTGTATGGGTTGAATATGTCGGGAGACTTTGCCGTGAAATGGTAGCCATCGTAATTCTCCTTGAGTTTGTCGACGGCTTGCTCCTTGCTGATACCTATTTTCTCAGCCAGCACCTCTATGTCTTCCGACATTTGCGTCAGGAGTTCTTCCTTTGTGATGCCGCAGATGCCTGCGTAGTCGTCGTTCATGGAGAGTAAGGTGATGTTGTTCAGTTCGCTGAAAATACTGACTTGTGAAAACTTGGTGATGCCTGTGAGGAAAACAAAACGGAGGTATGGCTCATATTTCTTCAGAGGACTATAGAAATTGCGCATGATATTGCGAAGCGCAGTCAGTCTGTCTTTGTCGTGGGCAACATCCAACAATGGTGCATCATACTCATCAATGAGTACGACCACCTGACGGCCTGTTTGTTTGTTAAGTTGCAATATCAAGTCTTTTAGGCGAAGGTTGGAGGCTTTGTCCTTGCTTGTTAATCCCAATAAATCTTCTTGCTCATCAAGCATGTCGTTGAGATATTCTTTCAGTTCTTCTTCTCCCATATTCTTCCCGCCAGACATGTCGAAGTGTAGGACGGGATATTCTGTCCAATCCTGTTCCAGTTTCTCTATGGCAAGCCCTTTGAACAAGTCTTTCTTGCCCTCGAAGTAGCTTTGGAGGGTAGAGACAAGCAGGGATTTCCCAAAACGGCGGGGGCGAGCCAAAAAGTAATGCTTGCCACCGCTATGGGTCATGCGATAGACGTATTCCGTCTTGTCGATGTAGAGAAGATTGTTTTTGATAATCTCCTCAAAGGTTTGGATTCCCAAGGGGTATTTTTTTATTGCCATGTTTCTTGATGATATCAATTCCAACACTTCTGCAAAGATAGCGGAAAAAACGATAATGCCAAGTAAATGCAGGATAAAAGTATAATATTACCTTATTTATTTTGTCTTTAAAACTTTTCTGCCAAAAGTTTTGGTGTTTCATAGAGACCCTTAAAATAGCAGTCGTCACTGGAATCGCGATGCAATCTCAGCGTAAAGCCGAAAGGGCTCCGTTGCTGTTCTTATAGCTGCCAAGCTATTCCCATAAAAAGCGGCATGCCACTATAAAATATTGTTTACCATATGCACGATTACAAACCAAGGTGTCAGAAACACGACCCTAATTGCGGTATTTTGGATATTTTAATACGTTTTTTTTTACCAATCTGTTTTCATTTATTATCTTTGCACAGTTTTCAAAGGATTAACATCAAACTTAATGCTTATGAGAGTTGTTAGTGCTATTTTAATATTACTCTTGTCGGTGTCTGTAAACATTATGGCACAAAAGACGGACTCGATAGCTTCAAAAGTTGATTTGAACGAAATTGTTGTTACAGCAAGAAAAACTGTATCAAAAGGTGACCATGAGCTGATTTTCATGTCTGACAAAAACCGTTCGTTTGGAACGAATGCGCTGGATGCCGTGTCTTCTCTGGCTCAGTTTAAAACAGACATAAACGCATCCAGTTTATTGTCAGCCGACAGAAAGAGCATATACATTTTGATAAACGGTGTACCTTCCACTTCCAATGAACTCCGGTCTTATAAAGGCGACGACATCAAATGCGTGGAATATTACCCGGTTGCCCCTGCCCAATACATGACCGTAACATCCGGCCCGGTGGCAAACATCATTCTAAGAAACAGAATAGACCGTTTCGTATCTGCAGATATTTCAACAAGCAACGCTGTGAATACAGGATTCGGCACCAACCAACTTGGGCTAACCTATGCCGATTCGCTTAACCAGGTGAAGGTCAATTATATTATAGACTACCGCCATATCGGTGACAAAAGCCAAAGCTCTGTATACAACTATCCTGAGCCGCATGTCTATGAAGGCGAAAACAATGTTTACGAAGGATGCTTCCAGTATCTGCAAACGGCTTACCAACGCAGTTGGGGCAAGAATTTGTTCAATATAGAATTAAACTACACCCATGATGGCGACAAGCAAAAGGAGCCTACCACTGCAAAATATGAATCAGACGGCAAAAACATCACAGCATACAACAACAGTCTTTTGAAGAACCGGCTGCAATCCATCGCTGCTGACCTCTATTATAAATATCAGTTTTCTGACAAACAGTCGTTGGCATTCAACCTTGTCAATACCTACTCTTATTCTACCGTAGACAACCGGATAGAACAGGATGGCACTCTGTCTACATCATCATTCTTCAGCAATCATGTCGAGTCGTTGATAGGCAACATTGCTTACGAAGTATCATTATGGGGTGTAAAATGGAGCATCGGTGAAAGATCCGAATATAAAAAGAATCGTCAACATTATCTAAACGATATCTACCAATCTTCCAACATCAGCAATTTTGCATATCTTGGCATGCACAAAAGATTTGGCAGGGTCACCATCTACCCAACCGTTGGCGTCAACGCCGTTGAAACAAAGACGGAAGAAAACAACATACACAACACGATTCCGTATCTGCGGCTTTATGCCGACTGGTGGGGCCAAGGAAAATTAGAAGGGGTTAGCGTACAAATGACGACTTTGGTAAACACTATATGTCCAACAAGCGGGCAGCTGCTGTCATCACCGACTTATCTGGAACGCCAGTTTGTGTCAATTGGCAATCCACAACTCAAGCCTTACTGGAATGGTAGCGTATCGTTATACTTGTTGTATTTTGGCAAAAACGACAATTACATCAATTTTTCATATGTCCCTTCTTACTCGCGCCACCCGTTTGCTACCACGCTATATATGAAAGACGGAATGGCTTACTCCCAGCCACAGGAAATATCCGACGTGGTAAAGCATAAAATAAGCCTGACCGGAAGCTGGCATCCTTTCACTTGGTTGGAACTGGCACCATACCTGGAGTATTACCACACTTCGTACAGCACATTACAGCAACATGTATGTTTGCCATACTTCAGGTATGGCGGAGGTATCACATTCCCACTGAAAAGCTGGAACCTTGGCATATACGCCAACTCGCCAACCAAAGAAGCCGAGGGTGACTTGATAGAACATGGAAGCGCACAATATGCTGCCAAAATGCTTTACAAGTATAAAAACTGGTCGTTTGGCCTGGAATGGCATTACTCTGGCCATAACGAATATACATCTGGAAAGGCAAAGGATTTCAACTATAAAAAGACAACAGATTGGAAACCATTGCATTCCATGGTCTTGTTCACTGCCACCTGCTACCTTTCAAAGGGAAAGGAAAATGGGCATGCCAGCAAATCGCTTAATAACGCAAACGAAGACTACGGATTCACTAAGGACAATTCACCTAAGAAGCCTAATTGACATCGAGGCACAAGCCGGAGGTTGACACCACGTTTGAAGGATGTTACAATAAAAAACATAGCCTCGCCCTTTCCCTCCCCTCACGGGGAAGGAAGGAGCGAGGCTATAAATATAGATAAGAGAGTTTTATGGTCTTTTGTGCGTCATGATGTCGAGCACCATGTCGTCGGTAGGATTCATGGCCTCCTTGCCAATTGACGTGAGGTTGTGGATGCTCTTGTCAACATCATTGTCAACGATGCCTTCGGCAGCGGTAACCTGATGGTTCTGCATGGAGAGAAGCGCAGAAAGCAGTGCGGAAGAAACTCCCGAACAAATCTTAATGCTGCACGAAGGCTTGGCTCCGTCGCAAATCATGCCGGTGAGGTTGGCTACCATGTTCTGTATTGCCGCACAAACGCGTCCGTAGTCGCCACCCATGAGATAGACTATGCCACAGCTTGCACCCGTGCTTGCCACAACACAACCACATAGAGCCGACAACGTGCCGAGACTCTGCTTGATATAGATGGCGGTGAGATGCGAGAGAGTCAGCGCACGGATCAACTCTTCTTCAGTATTCTCGTTCTCCTTTGCAAACACTGCCACGGGATTGGTGGCGCAGATGCCCTGGTTGCCCGAGCCGCTGTTGCTCATCACCGGAATCATGGCGCCGCCCATGCGTGCGTCGCAGGCAAGTGCGGTCTCCGAGATGATATGCGAGAATATGGAATCGCCAAAGATGCCATGGCTCAGCGGGCGGTCGATAGTCTTGCCGAGACAATGGCCATAGTTGCCCTTGCGGCTTTCCTCGGCAGCACGGATATTGTAGTCGCGTGCCTCTCCCATAAAGGCAATCTCATCAAGAGGAGTGGTTGTGGCAAATTCCCACACCGTCTTCATGTCGAGTTCCTTACCTTTATGCTCAACTGCGCTTTCAGTGCATTGACGCTTGTCGAGCAGTACCTTGCCATTGTACGACTCATAGACAAAGTTGGTATGGCTTCCGGCGATAACCGCCGTAGCGGTGTCGTCGCCTGCAGAGCAAGTCACCTCAATATACAGTTTCTCGGAGATGTTCTCCTTCAACTTGATGTCGATGCGGTTGGAATCGGCAATATATGCCTTGCCTTCCTCCAGGGTATCGGGTGTAAGATCCTTGATTACCTCAAGCTGATATTCACTTTTGCCCACGATGGCACCCAGCGCCACAGCTATTGGCAAGCCTATCATTCCCGTGCCGGGTATGCCTACGCCCATTGCGTTTTTCAGCATATTGCCGCTCAAGAACACCTGTATCTTCTCGGGACGCTTGCCCAAGTCCTCTGTTGCCCTTGCCGTGCAAAGCGCCACAGCCATAGGCTCAGTACAGCCCACAGCAGGCACCACTTGCCGCTTGATCAGCGCTATGATTTGTTCACGTATATCTTTGTCAAGCATGATTCTTTATAGGTTTATGGATGTTTCGGACAGCCATTATGAATGGTGCGGACAGTTTTGATATGCCCGCACCTTGATATTGCTTGTAAGTCTACTGTTGCTTGTAAGCGTCGAGACCCTTCTTGAGGAAGTCGAGATAAGCCGACACATCCTCCTTGTAAGAGAACGAGCCCGAAAGCACATTACCATTGTTGTCGAGAGTGACGTAGAACGGCTGGGCGTTGGCACCGAACTTAGAGCTCTGCAGATAGCTCCACTTGTCGCCGACAGTGTGAAGCGTGCGCTTCTGTCCGTTTGGCATGGTCACCTCCATTGGCTCCGGCAACTTGGTCTTGTCGTCAACATAAAGCGAGATGAGCACGTAGTCCTTTTCAAGCTTTTCGGCCACCGACGGGTCTGTCCACACTGATGCCTCCATCTTGCGGCAGTTGACGCAACCGAATCCTGTGAAGTCGACCATTACAGGTTTGCCCTGAGCCTTCGCTGCAGCCATTCCTGCCTCGTAATCCTTATATTTTGGCTCAACCACGTGGTTGTTGAGGTTGAAGTCCTGGGTGGTGACAGGAGGAGCGAATGCAGACACAGCCTTGCAAGGAGCGCCCCAAAGTCCTGGAATCATATATATGGCGAAAGCCAAAGAGCACAAGCCGAGCATTATAGCTGGAACGGGCATTGGCTTCTGAAGGTCGCCGCCGATGGCATCCTGCTGGAACTTGAGCCAGCCCACGAGATAAGCACCAAGAGCGAAGAAGATGACAATCCAAAGAGAGAGGAACACCTCACGGTCCATGATGTGCCAGCCATAGGCAAGGTCGGCAACAGAGAGGAACTTGAGCGAGAATGCCAACTCCACGAAGCCCAGCACGACCTTGATCTGATCCATCCATGAGCCACTGCGCGGACTCTTCTTCATGAGCGTCGGGAACATGGCGAACAATGCGAAAGGCACTGCAAGGGCAATGGCGAAGCCAAACATGCCGACAGCAGGGGCGAGCCAGTCGCCGGAAGTTACCGTCTGTACAAGCAGAAGGCCGATGATTGGCGCGGTGCACGAGAAGCTCACGAGCACAAGCGTGAAGGCCATGAGGAAGATAGAGAGGAGACCCGTGGTGTTAGATGCCTTACTGTCGACCTTGTTTGCCCAACTGTCGGGAAGCTTGATTTCAAACCAGCCGAAGAAGCTCACTGCAAAGACAACGAGCAAGACAAACAGGAAGATATTGAACACGGCATTGGTAGACAGCGCATTGAGCGTTGAAGGGCCGAAGATGGCGGTAACGCCGATTCCCAGCGCAAGATAGATGACGATGATAGAGATGCCATAGATGACGGCATCGCGCACACCACGCTTCTTGTTGTCCTTTGAACGCTTGAGGAAGAAACTAACCGTCATTGGGATGATAGGCCAAATACACGGCATGACCAAAGCCAGCAAGCCGCCAACGATACCCATCAGGAATATATAAAACAATGAGTGGTTGGCAAGGTCGTTGGTGCCGCCAAACTGCTGCAGTTGCTTGACAACAGGCTTCCAAAGGGCATCTTTGTCGCCCTGCGAGAGAGACGCTGCAGCGGCAGCGTTGGCAGCGGCAAGCGAGTCGGCATTGACCGAGTCGGTGGCCTGAGCAGCATCGGGGGTCAAGGCGGCATCGTCGCCTGCAGCAACCTCTGCGTCGGCATTGGCATCCTTGGCATCGGTCTTGGCATCGGTGGCCACGGCAGGACTCTTGCCGCTCTTCTTTATCTCCACGCTCGTGGGAGGCATGCAATTCTCTTCGTTGCAAGCGCCATACTCAAGGTAAGCGTCAATAGTATAATTTGGCTTGGTGAACTTCACCTTTTGCACAAACTCCACGCTGCCCTCGAAATAGCGCAGGTTCATCTCGAAGAGCGGGTCATACTTCTTTATCTCATGACCACGCGGCTCCAACTTTCCTACAAGCTGCACACCATCGAGCTTGCTGACATTGAATGTAGCCGAAGTCGGGCCGTCGCTGCCCAAGCCGGTGCTATAGACATGCCAGCCACTACTGATTTTTCCAGTGAAAACGATTTCGCCCTCTGCCGTGTTGTTAGTCTTCAGCGTGGAAGAGAACTTCACGGGATCCAGCATTTGGGCATTGGCCATGATGGCTACAAGCATCAACAGAGCCAGGGTCAAAAGTTTTTTCATTATTGTGATAATCTTATTATCGATAGTTTTTGTCGTTTTGGATAACTTTCGTCTCTCTAACCTTAAATACGCTCTTGAAAGCAAAAGGGGTATAGGCGATATGAATTATTGACGTTTTTTAACTTACATAACGCCTATCCAGCGCAATATGTCGTTCAGGTTGGCCACCACCATAAGCAAGACGAGCACCGTGATGCCTACATATTCAGCCTTGATAAGGAAGTTCTCGGATGGCTTGCGGCGAGTGATTATCTCATAGAGAAGGAACAGCACGTGGCCGCCGTCGAGAGCAGGAATAGGCAAAATGTTCATGAAGGCGAGAATGATGCTGAGGAATGCGGTCATCATCCAGAAGGCATGCCAATCCCATGTCTGCGGGAACAAGGAACCAATGGATCCAAAGCCTCCAAGACTCTTGGCTCCGTCGGCGGTGAACACATATTTCATGTCGCTGACATAGCCAGACAAAATGTCCCAACCATACTTAACGCCTGCCGGGAAGCTCGACAAGAAGCTGTAGCTGACGTGGGTAATTTTGTCCCTATACATATACTCTGGCCCACCTACGGCAAAACCGAGCTTCAAGTCGGAAGTGAATGTAGCCGTTATCGTGTCGCGCTTGGTGTTGGCTTTCTCTATCACGAGCGAGACCGTGCGAAGGCGCACGCTGTCTTTATGGGTACTGACGGCGGCAAGCTGGTCGCTGATGACACCCACCGCCTCGGTGAACTCGTTGTAGGAATCGATGGCCTTGCCGTTGACGGCAACAATCTTGTCACCCTTGCGCATTCCTGCCTGCCAAGCCGGAGACGCCACAGATTCGCTTTCAGTCACAGGTATGGTCTGGAGCACGGTATCGGCAACAGCAGGAACGAAAGGACGTGCAAACTGCGGAGTCACCTTGAGCATGTTGAGCAAGTTGATGTTGCCCGGCAAGTTGATGCGCACCTTCTTGCCGTCGCGCATCACGTCGCAATACTGAGCCTCAGACAGGTCACGGAACAAGTCGCCACCGAAGTCCTTGAACGGGCGTTTGTCGGTGCCAAGAAGTATGTCGTGGTCCTTGAAACCGTAAGACTTGGCTTCCTTGTTGAACTTCATTCCCTGTGACATGTCTGCCACGCTGATGTAGCTCTCACCCCAGTGGAACATTATCATGGAATAGATGAAGAGGGCGAGGATGAAGTTTACCGTGACGCCGCCGATCATGATGATGAGACGCTGCCACGCCGGCTTAGTGCGAAACTCCCATGGCTCCGGGTCACGCTGCATCTGCTCGGTGTCCATACTCTCGTCTATCATTCCGGCAATTTTGCAATAGCCGCCCAACGGCAACCAGCCCATACCATACTCGGTGTCGGACTTGCGGGGCTTGAAGCTGAAGAGCTTGCCGCTCCACTTGCCCAAGCTGATGTCGAAGAAGATGAAAAACTTCTCAACCCTCACGCCACAGAGCTTTGCAGCCACCATGTGACCTCCCTCGTGAAGAAACACAAGGAGAGAGATTGACAGGATAAATTGTAACAGCTTTATAAGGAAAATTTCCATTTGTTTTATTATTAATGTGTTAAGCCTTAAGCAGCGAGGCTGCTATAAGGCGTGCCTCCGCATCGGTTTGTAAATAAGTATCGAGATTTGGAGTCTTGTCGAACGAAGCCTGACGCATGGTCTGCCCTATGACATCGGCCATGCCAAGGAAAGAACACTCTCCACGGCGGAATGCAGCGTTTGCCACCTCGTTGGCTGCATTCAGGATGCACGGCATATTGCCTCCTTCTTGAATAGCCTCGTAAGCCAAGCGCAAGCACGGGAACTTCTGCATGTCGGGCTTGAAGAACTCGAGCTTTTGGGTTCTGAAAAGGTCCAGGCGGTCGCCGTTGAGCGGAAGTCGCTTGGGGAAAGAGAAAGCATACTGTATGGGAAGCCGCATGTCGGGCACGCCAAGCTGTGCCTTCACAGCGCCGTCCTTGAACTGCACGCCACTGTGGACAACGCTCTGCGGATGCACCAGCACCTCTATCTTCTCGGCAGGCACGCCGAAGAGCCATTTCGCCTCCATTACCTCAAAACCCTTGTTCATGAGCGATGCGGAGTCGATGGTTATCTTTGCGCCCATCTTCCATGTGGGGTGGCGAAGGGCATCGGCAGCCGTCACCGTGAGCAACTGCTCTTGGGTGAAGTTGCGGAAAGGACCTCCGGAGCAGGTGAGGAGAATCTTGTCGACCTCGTTCATCTCTTCGCCGACAAGACACTGGAATATGGCCGAATGCTCCGAGTCGACAGGCAAGAGGTCGACATGATATTTCTGCACAAGGTCGAGCATAAGTTCGCCAGCCACGACCAACGTCTCCTTGTTGGCGAGGCAAATCTTCTTGCGTGCCTTGATTGCGCGAATGGTCGGCTCCAGTCCGGCGAATCCCACGAGAGCCGCAAGCACCATGTCAACAGGTCCGGCCTCTACTATCTCGCACAACGCCTTGTGACCGGCATAGACCTTCACGTCGGTGTCGGCAAGCATGGCTTTCAGCTCCTCGTAACGGGTCTCGTTGGCAATCACCACTGCGGCGGGATTGAACTCCCGGGCTTGCTCGGCAAGTTTCTCCACACTGTCGCTGGCGGTCAATGCGTAAGCCTCGTAAAGGTCAGGATGCTGCCTTATTACATCGAGGGCTTGTGTGCCTATGGAACCCGTGGAGCCAAGTATGCAAATTTGTTTCTTCATCTAAACGTTTTCTACAATGATAATAATCCTCCGGCTGTTGCCGCTACAACGACAACAGTCCTTCGGGTATGTCTACCGTGATGGTCAGTTTTTTCTTGTCTATGGCTTTGATGAGCTCGTGGCTTGCCGGAATGAGCATTTCGCCGTTTGGCGTATCCACAACAAAAAGCGGATTTGCAGTGGAGTCGTCGAGAGCCGTCACTTCGCCTACCACGCTGCCTGTCGACGCGTCAACGAGCTTGAAGCCGTAGAGCTCCGCCTTTGACACGGTATCGGCATCCTCATCAGAAGCATCGCGCGGGAAGTAGACACCGCTGCCGGTGAGGTCGGCGGCTTGCTCAAGAGTGTCTACACCCTCAAACTTGACCAACGCCACAACATCAGAGCTGAACCGGTATTCCTCGAAGAAGAACGGCACCAGCAATCCGTCAATCATTACAAAAACGAAATCGGCGTCCTGACGGTCGAACACGTCATCCTCGAAAGAGAAGGCTATCTCCCCTTTCACTCCATGAGGCTTGCCGAGGCAGCCTATGCGGTATGTATCACAGAGCTTAATCATCGACACGCCGGATATTTGCCCCGAGGCCGTTAAGACGCTTCTCTATATCCTCATAGCCACGGTCTATCTGCCCGATGTTCTCGATGCGGCTCGTACCTTTCGCGTTCATGGCGGCTATAAGCAAGGCGATACCCGCACGGATGTCGGGACTTGACATGCGGCCCGCACGAAGCTGAATGCGGCGGTCCTGGCCCACCACCACTGCGCGGTGAGGATCGCAGAGTATGATTTGCGCACCCATGTCGATAAGCTTGTCGACAAAGAAAAGACGGCTCTCAAACATTTTCTGATGGAAGAGCACCGTGCCACGTGCCTGCGTCGCCACAACAAGCAACACAGATAGCAGGTCGGGGGTGAGTCCCGGCCATGGTGCGTCTGCGAGGGTCATTATAGTGCCGTCGATAAAAGAGTCGACTATATAATGTGCCTGGTGAGGGATAATCAGGTCGTCGCCTTCTGTCTTGATTTTCACGCCCAAGCGGCGGAAAGCGTCGGGAATGGCACCGAGGTTGCGAAGCGACACGTCTTTAATGCGTATGCCGTTGCCCACCATTGCCGCCATGCCGATGAACGAGCCCACCTCTATCATGTCGGGAAGCACACGGTGGGTGGCTCCGTGCAGATGGTCGACACCGACAATGGTCACAAGGTTGCTGGCTATGCCCGAGATGTTGGCTCCCATGTGGTTGAGGAGGTGGCAGAGCTGCTGAATGTAAGGTTCACACGCTGCGTTGTAAATCGTGGTTGTGCCTTTTGCCATTACAGCGGCCATGATGATGTTGGCCGTGCCGGTGACCGATGCCTCGTCGAGGAGCATGTATGTGCCCTTGAGGTGGTCGCCATGAATCTGGTAGACGTTGCGCGTCTCGTCGAACTCAAACCTTGCGCCAAGGTTCTTGAATCCGAGGAAGTGGGTGTCGAGACGACGGCGTCCAATCTTGTCGCCGCCGGGCTTGGCCACTGTGGCCTTGCCGAAGCGTCCGAGAAGCGGACCGTACATCAGCACCGAGCCGCGAAGACGAGAGCACTTCTTGACAAACTCCACGCTGTCGAGGAAATCAAGGTTTACCTCATCGGCCTGGAACGTGTAGTCGTGACGGTCGTTGCGCGTCACCTTGACGCCCACGTCCTCCAACAGCTTTATGAGGTTGTTTACGTCAAGTATGTCGGGCACGTTGGTTATACGTACAGGCTCTGATGTAAGCAGCGAGGCGCATATCACCTCCAGAGCCTCGTTTTTAGCACCTTGCGGAGTGATGGTTCCCTCCAGTTGGTGTCCGCCTTCTATAATGAATGCCTCCATAAGTCGTGTCTATTTTTTCTTGCGTTTCTTGCCATTGTTGGTTGGCGCCAAGGTCCGCATGTCCACTCGCTCAAACTTGAAGTTGTCGAGGTCGAGCTGGATCTTTCCATCGGTAAAGTTGGCAAGGTCGTTAGCTACTTTCTCGTCGTCGCAAAGTCCGTGTCCCCATTGCACGAGGTCACGCTTCATCTGGTTGGCAGTAAGCGCCGCCAGCTGGTCACGCTCCTCGCCTGGCTCCATGTTCTGCAGCTTGTTGAAAAGCTCAAAGACCAGCTTGCCATAGTGACGCACCGGTATCGTGCCAGTCTCATATTTGAGCGGCTGTGGCTTTTCGCCTATCACCTTTGCCTTGGATATGTCAACAGGCCAGTCGATGTCGAGCTTGAAATCGCTTATCAGCGCGAGCTGGTCCCATAGCTTCTGCTTGTAGTTGTCGGTTTGCGTCAGCTGCGGGTTCATCAGCTCCATGGTGCCTATTATGGTATAAGCGCAGCTCAGGCGCGCATCACGGTCGGGCAGCGACATGCAATAGTCGACCATCTTCTGTATCTCGCGTCCATATTCGGGCAACACGAGCTTGTCTCGCTGGGTGTTATAGTCTAAACCTTGGATGTTCATGAAACAAAATAAATGTAGTGGTTAAAGGAGCTTGCGGGGCAGCTTTGCCACGAAGTTCTTCAGGTAGAATGGCACGAAGTAGGCCACGTCCTCAAACGTCTGCTGCGCCATGCGCTTCTCCGCCAACGGCATCATGTTCTTGGCCAACGGCTCAATGTCGTCGATGAAGCGTGCGTTGGGGTGCGTTATCACCTCCTTGCATTTCTTGGCTCCGTCGCCGAAGAAATACACGGGACCCTTGTCGAGCCACTCCTTATAGGTGTCGGCCTCCACCACGTCGGCGTGGATTGGGCGCACCTCATGCAGCGCACGGTCGAAGATCTGGGCATACACTTCCATGCGGCGGGCGTCGAGCATTGGGCAAAGCAGCGCATTCTCCTCCTCTACCATCTCGCGCAGAAGCACGGGCACACAGAGTATCTCCAACGTGGGCACGCCCAAGAGCTTGAGGCCACGGCCATAGCAAATGCCTTTGGCCATGCTCACTCCAATGCGAAGGCCGGTATAACTGCCTGGGCCACAACTCACGGCAACAGCATCGAACGGAATGCCATGGTTGTCGGTAAACGACAAAGCCTCGTCGACAAAAGAGCCCAAACGCTCCGCATGGTTGGGTCCGGAGTGATCCTCCTTCTCAAAAATACAAGCACCGTCCTGGCTCACTGACACAGAACAGACATTGGTACTTGTCTCAATATTCAATATACAAGACATATTATACGCGTATTATGTCGATATTATTCTTAATAAAGTGCAAATTTACTCCTTTTTCCATGCAATTTTGTACTTTTGCAGAAATTTAACGCACAAATAAGTATGATACTCTCTATGACGGGCTACGGCAAGTCCGTAGTGGTTTACAAAGACAAGAAAATAAATGTTGAGATCAAGTCGCTCAACAGCAAGGCACTTGACCTCTCAGCACGCGTAGCTCCTCTCTATCGCGAGAAGGAGATGGAGATAAGGCAGTATGTCGCAAAGATGCTGTCACGCGGCAAGGTCGACTTTGCGCTATGGACAGAGAAAGACGCGGCGGTTGATGCCACGCCCATCAACGGAGCCCTCATCGAGGACTACTACAAGCAGCTGAAAGCCATAGCGGAAAAGACGGGCATCCCTGAGCCTACCAACTGGTTCAGCACATTGACCCGCATGCCCGACGTGCTCACCAGGACCAATGTAGAGGAACTCTGCGACGAGGAATGGGAAGTGGCTAAAGGCGCCATAAAGCAGGCCGTAGACAACCTCGTGGCGTTCCGCAAGCAGGAAGGAGCAGCACTGGAGAAGAAGTTCCACGAGAAGGTCGACAACATCGAGAATCTCCTCCACAGCATCGAGCCTTACGAGAAGAGCCGTGTGCCGAAAATCAAGGAGACGATAATAAAGGGTCTGGAGCAGATTCCGGAAGTGCAGTACGACAAGAACCGCCTTGAGCAGGAGCTTATCTATTATATCGAGAAGCTCGATATCAGCGAGGAGAAACAACGACTCGCCAACCACCTGAAATATTTCCGCGAGACCATGGCCGAAAACCAGCCCAACGGCAAGAAGCTCGGATTCATTGCACAGGAGATGGGACGCGAGATCAACACCACCGGATCGAAGAGCAACCAGGCTGAAATGCAGAACATCGTGGTGAAGATGAAGGACGAACTTGAGCAAATCAAGGAACAAGTATTGAACGCATTGTAACAGACAATATTGACATGACTGGCAAACTGATTATTTTTTCCGCACCAAGCGGGTCCGGAAAGAGCACCATCGTGCAGTGGTTGATGAACGAGCACCCAGAGTTGCACCTCGCATTCTCAATAAGCGCCACCACACGTGCACCACGCGGCACAGAAAAGAACGGTGTGGAGTATCTTTTCCTCACGCCAGAGGAGTTCAAGGACAAGATCAACAACAACGAGTTTCTCGAATACGAGGAAGTGTATGCCGACCGCTTTTACGGCACCCTCAAGTCGCAGGTGGAGAACCAGACTGAGCGAGGCGAGAACGTGGTGTTCGACGTCGATGTGAAAGGCGGCTGCAACATCAAGAAGCACTATGGCCAGCGCGCATTGAGCATCTTCGTCCAACCCCCTTCAATAGAGGAACTTAGACACAGACTCGTGAACCGCGCCACCGATGCCCCCGAGGTGATTGAGCAACGGCTCGCCAAGGCCGCCTACGAGCTGACATTCGCCAAGGAGTTTGACCACATTGTAGTCAACGACGACTTGGAGAAAGCCAAGCAGGACACCTACCGTCTCGTCAGCGACTTCCTTAAAGCTTAGACGCCAATGCCCGACAGCCAGCAAAGCCTCCGTATCGGCATTTTCGGAGGCAGTTTCAACCCCGTCCACGTTGGGCACATTGGCTTGGCAAAGCAGATCCTCAGCCTCGCCCACCTCGACGAGGTGTGGTTTCTCGTGTCGCCTCTCAACCCTTTCAAGAAGGCGGCAACCGACCTTCTCGACGACGACAAGCGACTGGCCATCACACGGCAAGCTCTCGCCGGGGAGAAACGGCTCGTGGCTTCCGACTACGAGTTTCACCTGCCCAAGCCTTCGTATACATGGAACACGCTTGAGCATCTCAAGGCCGACTATCCCAACTGTCAATTCACGCTTATCATAGGAGCAGACAACTGGCTCGCCTTTGACCATTGGGCAAAGCCCGAATATATACTTTCCAATTGCGACATTGCCGTCTACGCACGTCCTGAGTGCCCAATCGACACTTCCTCCCTACCCCACAATGTCCACGTCTACGAAACGTGCCTCTACGACATAAGCAGCACACAGATAAGGGAGAACATCAAGCGCGGCGTGCCAATAACCGGCATGGTGCCAAGCTGCGTGGAGAGTCTTATAAAAGTGTGCTATTCACAAACGAAGAGGACGGAACAAGTATAAGACATCAGTATGAGAAAGACCAAGATAAATCCCAAATACGAGCACTTGAGAAATTTCATCGAGAGCATACCTGATGTTTTCGAGGAGAAAGGGGAAGAAATATACCACTTGCGGAATGTCATCAAAGTGTTGAGTGCTCCTGACGGTACAACCGTCAACATCAAGAGATTCCACCAACCCAAGGGCCTCAACCGCTTCGTATATTCATGGAATATAAGAACTCCCAAGGGGAAACGAGCTTACGACTACTCTTTTCTTCTCAACAGAAAAGGAATCAACACCCCAGAAGCGATTGCACTTATTGAGGAACGGAATCCTCTGAACCTGCTTGGTTTTTCGTATCTCGTCACAATCCAAAGCAGTCTCCCCCACACTCTGTACGACATCAAGGATGCCAAAGAAGGAGAATATGAGCAACTGGCCAAGGCATTGGCACACTATGCCGCCAGGATACATCTTGCCAACATCATGCACAAAGACTTCACCCCCGGCAATATTTTGTGGGACCATGACAAAGATGGGTATCAGTTCTCAATGGTTGACATCAACAGGATGTATTTTGGAGAAGTGTCTGTCAGAAAAGGTTTGGACAACATGAAGCGTTTTTGGGGTCCAAAGCATTTTACCGAGATTCTGGCAGCAGAATATGCTAAAGTCCGCAATGCAGACAGCAAGGATGCCGTGACGTATATTCTTAGCAAGAGGAAAAGATTCTGGCAACACTATACCAAGAAACATGAAGTTCCATTCACTATAGAATACTAACAAGTGAATAGAACAAATGTAAAGATTTTTAGCAAGATTTTAACACTTGAGGAGCACACCATTTAGAACGGAGAAAGAGGCTCCGAAGTGTTAAAAGGGGCACCTTCAAGCCGAATCTAGGCCCAAAAAGCATGAAATCGGGTCGCGATAGTAGCCATATCGCGTCGCGATTCTAACGTAAAGGCAACGCGATTCTAACGTAAACGCGTCGCGATTCTAACGTAAAGCCGAACCGGAAAGCCAAAATTTCAGCCATATTCCAAGCTACAAAAACATAACACTCTGACTATAAGATTGTTAAGAAAACAGCGCAAAAATCGCTCAAATCCACACGAGAGGAAATGTTTTTCAAAAAAATCGATTTTCAGAGAGCCATTTGTTGTGATTTATTCATAGGCTGGTTCGCATGAACCTTATTTAAGAGTGTCATTTCGAAGTTGCCCAAGACACCTTTGGGAAGGAAGTATGAGGCAAAGCCTGATACATTTTTACATCATCACCTTTTAATTATCAAGAGTACCGTTTGTCACAGTTTTCAGGTTAGTGACATGAATTATGCTCCACTGAGTTTGTAGGGTGCGCCAATAGAACTTTAAGTCCATTGTCATTCTTTCAATATGCCATAAGGAGTCCAAACCAACTGTTTCGATTTGGTTTCCTTTCGAATTGCATCATTGGTTTTCCAAGCCTCATCATTGACATACGGCCGTTTATGGTCTAAATGAAGCACTATCGCAGAATAACGTATCTGTTTAGAATGAATGCCCAAATTAAAAAGACGCTCACCCATCTCCCTATCCTCGCCACCATACTGCATACGCTCATCAAAACCATTGACCTTGACAATATCTTTTTTCCAACCGCTACTATTCATACCATTCCATGTAGCATGAGTCGGAGTTATTGCATTCATCAAATTACAAAAGGTTTGGCATTGAATCAACTTCGTACACTTAAAATTGACAGGAAGCCCTTTGGCTCGAAGCCAAGACAACCGAAACGCCCTTCGGCTTTCTATATCTTCCCTTTGCAAATCCTTGCTGATTGACATCGGGAGTTTGAAATATCCCCCACTTAAAAAACAACCTTCGTCTGCCATACGTTCATGAACAGCCAAGAAGTCTTGGCGAGGCACACAATCCTGATCGGTAAAAACCAAATAATCAGCATTGGCGGTCTCTATTGCCTTATTGAGAATAGTAGTTTTGCGAAAGCCTTTATCCTCATGCCAAACATGCGTTATTGGCAAAAACTCTTGATATTTCTCTATCAACAAACGAGTCTCTGCCCGAGACCCGTCATCTGCTATGATTATCTCGTCAGCCTTACGGTCTTGGAACATATATCCCCAAAGCGTCTTTTCCAACCACTCTGGATTATTATAAGTAGAGATTATAACTCCTAAGCTCTTTTTAGCTATCATTATTTATCAGTTGTATACAACAATACAAAAATAACAATAAAAAAATGAATGTAGCGAACATATCACATAATTTATTTGCTTAAATAAAAAGATATCGTAATTTTGCATCAAACTATAGAATGTCTTTGAGCATGAAACAAAATAGGATTTGCTACATCAGTCGCAACTACTACAATTTAACCAGTGCCGGCAACAAGGCCAAGACCGACAACGAGGATACGCTCGCCGAAATGGGAGCTGCCAACCTTGGATTGCACCGCACTGTGAACAACAGCAAGATACTTGCTTTTTTTCTGGATTTGGCAGGCATTGTACGTGCCTGCATCCTGCTCCAAAAAGACGATGTGCTTTTCCTGCAATATCCCGTGAAGAAATACTTTTCCTTCCTGTGCAACATCGCAAGATTGAAAGGGGCGAAGACCATATCGCTAATCCATGACTTAGGGTCGTTCCGCAGGAAGAAACTGACCGTGGAAAAGGAAATCAGCCGACTCTCACACAGCGACTACATCATCGCATCCAACGACAACATGGCATCATGGCTCAAGGAG
The DNA here is from genome assembly GCA_964640415.1 of uncultured Prevotella sp. Lineage (GTDB taxonomy): Bacteria > Bacteroidota > Bacteroidia > Bacteroidales > Bacteroidaceae > Prevotella. The sequence goes on along the minus strand of CAZXGQ010000020.1, from coordinate 12,888 downwards.
CATGGACTGAAGAAGCCTGTCGGAGCATTAGGACTGTTCGACTACCGCTCTGCAGCCTATTGCCAAAAAGCTGCGACCAAAAGGGCTAACCCAAGGGTAGTCTACGCCGGCGCATTGAGCATGAAGAAAAACTCTTTTCTGGTTGAGCTTTCCAAGACGCTGAAACATTGGGACTTGCTCGTCTGTGGCAACAAGGAAGGGCTGAAAGGCTTGCAAGACAATGCTCGCATTGCTTATCAAGGTTTCGTGCCTTCCGAGGAGTATATCAAGGGCATTGATGCCGACTTTGGCTTGGTATGGGACGGCGACTCGCTCGACACATGCTCGGGCGAATATGGCAACTACCTTCGCTGGAACTCTCCCCACAAGGTGTCGTTCAACCTCCGTGCCGCATTGCCGGTCATCATCTGGAAAGAGGCTGCCGTGGCTTCTATCATCGAAAAGGAAGGCGTGGGCATCACCATCTGTTCTCTGAAAGAACTCGACAATATTCTCTCCCACCTTTCACAGGAAGACTACTCGAAGATGAAACAAAATGCACAGAAAATGGCAGAAAAGCTCAACCAAGGATACTTTTTGAGAAAAGCCATACATGCAGCAATAGAAGAACTGTAACAACATCAAACGAACCCAAGTTTTATATGAAACACGTGCTGGTAGACCTTACACGGTATAAAGAGAAGTGTGGCTTCGGAGAAATAGCCAACAACATAGGAGAATTGCTCAAGGAGGGCATCATCGATGGCCTCCACTTTGTTGTATTGGTGAAAGAAGAGTTCAGGGGAGTGTTTGGCGATGAAGTGGATTACGTAACTGTGGAACATATCGACAAGGACCTCAAAGCATTGGGTTACAGAATTGACCTTTGGCATACCACCGACCAGCTTTTCATTGCCCGGAAACATGCCAAGAGAATGATCAACCTGCTGACAATACACGACCTGAACTTTCTCTATGAAAAGAAAGGCATCCACCGTATCAAGAGTTTGCTCAAGCTGAAATGGTTCGTCAAGCGTTCCAACTGCATCACTGTCATATCCGAATATGTGAAGCAAGACCTTCTTTCGCATGTCAATATGGGTAACAAGCCCCTACACGTCATCTACAATGGCATACAAGACACCACCAATGACCCACAAACCAAGCCAACGTTCATTACAGATGACAAGAAGTTCTTCTTTACCATCGGACAGACAAGAAAGAAGAAGAACTTCCAAGCACTCATCCCTATGATGAAATACTTTCCAGACCACAAACTATATATTTGCGGCAAGAAATACCGGAAATATATAGGAGAACTGGAAAAACTGAAAGACAGTTGCCATGCTGACAACGTTTACATTACCGGAGAAATCACTGACGAAGAGCGCAACTGGATGTATGCCCACTGCGAAGCATTCCTCTTCCCGAGCCTCTTCGAGGGATTCGGCCTGCCGGTACTGGAAGCCATGAGGTATAACTGCAAAATTTTCTCATCCCGATATACCAGCCTGCCGGAAATCTGCAAAGAACACGCCAGCTACTTTGACTCCTTCGATGCAAAAGAAATGGCAGAAGCCATCAAAGAAGGACTAACCGTTTGGGACAAGAATGGAAGAGAGGCTGTCGCTGCCAAAGAATATTCTATGGAATACAACTACTCACGCTATCTCAACCAGTATATATCACTCTACAAGAAACTGCTCTTCTCTACTTTTTGAGAAGAGCATATCTTACCACCAAGATTTGGTGTCTGACCCATATTTCCACTTTCCGCCCAAACTTTCTTTTTCTCCAGCTCCCGTAGATACGATGGATTCCGAAAGTTTCGTCATCTATCTTGTACTTGTTTCGTGGAGCAAAGAAATGGGTTGGATATATCTTGATATCTCCTAAGTCCTGATAAGTGTCCTCCCGTTTATATCCGAATTTCTTCTCTGCTATACGGGCCATCACCAAAGGCGAAATAGTATTGTTGAGCGTACCGTCCTGATTGCGGTAATGGGTATTCTTATAATATTCAAACACCTCTTTGCACAAAGCATTGCCAGCCTCACCCATAAAGAATGCTGCTTGCAGACCAAATTCCCTGTTGTCTGGATTTACCTTCTCATTGAAGGTAACAAAACCTTTCTCCGGCACAAACTTGTCGAATCTCTTGAACAAGAATATGTCGCTGTCCATATAAAGGCCGCCATATTTGTATACGGCATAAAAACGCACCACATCTGCAGCAAATGCCCAACGCCTTTCCTCCAGAGCCTCATCAATGAAGTCACAACCTATCGCCTTTGCATCCTTATATCCCCAAACCTTTACTTCATAATCAGGTACAATACGCTTCCAAGTGTCAAGACAAACCTTGATTTCCACTGGATAAGGGTCGTTGCCGAACCAACACAAATGAATTATCTTCGGTATCATTATTGCTATAATGTTTTTATTACTTGCATATCTGCACTTCTACTCTTACCTTATGTACCTGAAATACAAAGCTATGTTATAATTGCCACGCTGCATTCAGCAGAAGAGATATTTCTGAAGGAAAGTCGTCACCCGCTGCCCATACTGTTCTTTATAGTCCTTGAAGCTCTTGGCATGAGCCGAACCATGAAACACCACGAGCATCTTTGGCGCAGGCTTGGCGGCATATAACGGATAAACCATCCGCGTGGGCACAAAAGTGTCGTTGCCTCCGTGTATGAAAAGCATCGGTTTGCGGCATTTCGCCACTTGTTTCAATGGTGATGCCTCTCCAAACGACCAGCCGTAGCCAGCCTTGCACAGTGCCGACGCAGTGTAGAGTAACGGGAACTCAGGAAGTCCAAACATCTCGTCAAGCTCATAGCAGAACTCATCCCAGGCAGAGGTATAGCCGCAATCTTCTATAAAACACTTGATATAGTCGGGGGTGTTCTCGCCGGCAACGTTCATCGTTGTGGCACCTCCCATCGACCATCCGTGTATCACCATCTTCGCATGTCCCGTGGAGTCCTTAAACATCTTGTCGGCTATCTGCGCCCACCTCAACACATCGTTGCGGTCGTTCCATCCCATCTGCATTGCCTTGCCGCCGCTCTTTCCGTTGGCATGCAAGTCTGGCAACAGCACGTTCATGCCAAGCTCCCGGTTATAGAAACAAGCAAATTGGAGCATGTCCACAGCGCAATCGGTATATCCGTGTATGACAATGGCCGTGAGCGAGGTCTTGCGCGGAGCCTTTACAAAGAGTGCGTGCAGGCGTGTGCTGTCGGCAAGGAAAAGCCCTGTCCGCTCGTTTGCCATAGTGACAAAAGTGTCGCGTAGAGCCTTGTGACTGGTCACCGAGTCGAGCCAGGACACCACCCACGGATAACGGCTGCGCATCAAAGTGTATTGACCGGCATAGTCGCGCCCCTTGTTTTTGGCCGGATGGAGGGCAAAGCTCAATAGATAAATGCTTCCGCCAACAATAGCCACCACGAGCAACCCCAATAACGCCAAAGATAATCTCAGCGCGAGTTTCCTATAATATTTCATACATTTATATCCTGCTGTTCTTATTTCGCAAAGTTACGAAAAACTATCAAGAAAACACTTGATTAATGTTTATTAACCCATAAACATGCAAGAAAAATCAAATGTATGACATTCTACGTAATAGAATATCTATTTTCTTAAAATAAGATAAAAAAGCTATCATGAATAAGAAACAACAAAAGATTGTATGTATCGCAGCCATTGCAATTCTGATTCTGTCAATTATCCCAACGCTATGGATAGGTCAATACTTGCATCCATTTGCAGACGACTATGTTTTCGGTGCGAAAGTCTATCAAACATGGAACGAGACTCACTCTTTTCTTGCATGCATACAGAGTGCATGGAATGTTTCCGTAACCATGTACCATTCGTGGCAAGGCACATATTCAGCCTGTTTTCTCATGGCCCTGCAGCCTGGTGTCTTCGGACAATATTGGCTTGGACCAATCATCTTGCTATTCAGCCTGATTGGATCCACTTACACATTATTATATATGGTAATGCGCAAATTGCTCCACGCTTCATGGTTGGAGTATCTTTTCGTGGCGACACTCTTCGTAATCACCACCATACAGTTCACATTTTCTTATTACGACGCCTTCTATTGGTACAATGGCGCAATGTATTACACGCTGTTTTATAGTTTGTCATTGTTCTTGGCATCGTTGCTCATCGGCTACTTGCAAGCAACCTCTGTAGCAAGAAAGATGGCCATTGGCATAGGGGCTACAGTCCTTGCCATAGTCATAGGCGGCGGCAATTTCGTCTCTGGTCTTGGCATGGGAGCCGTCTTGTTCACTTCTATCATAGTTATGAGAATAGAACTAAAGCATTGGCCGCGCTTTTACCTTGCCATTCTCGCCATTTTCGGCATTGCCTTCGCCATAAGCGTGTTTGCTCCAGGCAATGCCTACAGACAAGTCACCATAGACGACAAGCCAAACGTCATCGCCGCATTCTTCATGGCCATAGGAAAGGGTTTGGGGTTCTTTGCCGACTCATTCAATGTAGTCAAAATATTGATGTTGGCAGCCATAGCCCCTGTTATCGTCAGGATGGCGATAAGATCGCGCTTCAGCTTCTCGCATCCTTGGCTGTGCATCGTTGTCACCGTCTTGCTCTACAGTTCCTTCTTTTTCGCCCACTGCTATGCTATAGGCACAAGAGGTTCTGGAAGGGTGCTGAACATTTACTCCCACGTAAGCCTTTGGTTTATCTGCATCAACATGTTTTACCTTTCAGGAGCACTTATAAAAAAAGCGGAGGCAAAGGCGCCTCTGAGTTCTGCAATTGTGGAAGTGGCAAGGGCTTTTCAACAAAAATATGCCCATGTGCTGCGCTATTCGCCTTATTATGTCATCGTCATCATAATATTGTCGGTAAGCATCAAGCAAACAATGACCAACAGGACCATAGCACTAATAAAGAAAGGCACGGTTTTGAAATTCGACAGGGAAATGAGAGAGCGCGAGTTGGCGCTTACTGCTGATGACACGAGAAAAATAGCACTGAAGCCCCTCTCTGTCAAGATGCCTTCAGATGCCTTCAACGACATCACAATTTGTCCAGGCTACTGGATTAACCAAGGCTTGGCACGCTATTATGGCAAGGAAGAGGTCGAGGCCACAGCAACGCAAGAGCCTCTCGACATGCTATTGGCACGCTGCAAAAGAGATGTCGGACCTGGCAACCTGAAGTTCCTCAAGTTCAAATAGTCCTTTTATTTCAAATGCTTCTATATAACAGAGCTTTTGCAAGCTGCTATATAGAAGCATTCTTTTTATTTCACCATAGCCTTCTCGGCATTTCTCAGTCCGGTGACGCTTGTCATGAAAGCCTTTGCCGAACCGAACTTAAGGTGGAGGTCGAGACGGACAGGTATGTGGTTGTCATCGTCCGACACAAAGAAGTCAACTATCTTTTCCCACTTGTTGCTGTCGTCGTCCTTGTCCATGTAGGCGAGTTTAAGGCAACGATAAGTGTGACCGTTGTCGGCCTTTATGTTCACGGTGCCCTGATAGCGAAGCTGCGCATCGTAAACCTTCCGTCCGTCAACTATCGGGAAGTTGACAGCGTAGCCTTTCTTCCACCCTGTAGGATTAAACGAACGCGCACGCATGAAGATGCTCATCATGTCGAAAACACACTCGTTGAGCGTGTGTTGCGTCCTCGAGTGGGTACCGTCGTGCTTCAGCCTGTGCTGTTTTACATGGCACTTGCCATTTGGATAGGTATAGTACACCTCATCAACAGTGTATCGCTTGCCCTCAAGAGCACCCTTGCGGTAGTATAGCGGTGCCATGTCGAGTGTGTTGTAGCACAGAAGCGTGTCGCGGAGCACAAAAAAACGGTCAGCGCGCTTGTTGCCTCGCGTTATCAAGCTTCCTTTGTAAGCCTGGTTGCCGAGAAACTTTGTCTGGTCGATGTCGAACGACGCAGTGCCGACCTTAACCCAAACAAACTTCCAGTTGAAGTAAAGGTTGTAGGACAGTCTCTCGCCCGACTTGAAAGCCGTGTTGCGGAACGTGCACTGTGCCGAAGCCGACACGCAGAAAAGCGCGAGCAGTGAAAGAAGCGATATCTTTAAACGTGTAGTTGCCTGTGTCATCTTGTTTTTCTGATAAGTTAATGTCATTTTCCTTAAAGTTAAAACAATTGTATCCTTTCACATTTTTATCAAAGCTTTGGAATATATTGTATCCCAAGCTTCTTGGCACGGTCAAGGTTCTTGTGCTGGATGGTCTTCTGCTTGTCGGCCTTTTGTTTCGTTATTTCCTGTGGCTTCTGCTGCCATAGCGGTTTGGCCAAAGGACTCCACGTGAGTGTGAGGTCCCATTTCTCCTTGCACTCAATGAGTTCCGGGTCATAATAAACCTCCTCCGGCTCTATGCCCTTGTCATAGTCGCCCGTGTCCCAACGATGATTGTTGTTGGTGTCCACAATCATGCGCATGTAATATTTCCCGGCCTTGAGATAATAGAACTCCGCCTGCCCGTTGTCGGTATAGACTTCCTTGACCAACTTGCCCGAATTGTCGAGCAGTTGGGCTATGACATGCTTTCCGTTCATACCAGTCAGGGTCATCAGTATAGAAGCGTAGGAGTCGTTCGGGCGCACCTTCAGTCCAAGCTTCAGCTTCTTGGCCACCTCACCGTACAATGAAGCGAAGGTGGCACTGTCGGCCTCAAGGCTATACTCCATTCCCGGCCTCCACTCTGCTAGCAGCCGGTAGTTTCTGCTGTCTATCTTTTGCAGTTCGTATCGCTCGGCATACCACAGTGAGTCGTTCTCAGGATGTGAATAAAGATGTATGTGTGCAGTGTCTACCGGCATCAGCGGCACGTCACTGCTTATCGTCACGTTCTGGTCAGGATCCAAGTCGCCCGCCGGTATCACCTTGAGCTTCAGCTCCTCTACCGGCATCACGCTATCGTATTCCAAGCCTTTCTTCTTTTTCTTGTCCTGCTCCTTCTGCCATGTCTTCAGCTTCTTCTCCATGTCTTTCAAGCGTTTCTCATACGAGGTCTTGGCTATGAGCTGGAGCGTATCCACCTGCTCACGCAGCACGCCCAAAGTGTCGGTGATGTTGTGGGTTATCTGCATCCTCAACGTGTCTTGGTTGATGAGAGCGGTGTCGCGGAGCCAATAGGTTATGGTGTCGAGCTTTGCCGTCGACTCTGTCAGGAACGCGTTGTCGGAGTTGAAGTTAAGGCCTGTAATCTTTGGCAACGTGCGGTCGCCGTAACTATAGTACAGGGAGAAATGGTTGGCTTCTGTGCGGTCGCTTTTCACGAGATACCTGGTGGTCAGAATCTCGTTGAATGCACGCAGGCAGATGTTGTCGGGAAGGAAATGCGTGTATCCCGTAACATTGATAGAGGCAATGTGCAGCGAGTCGGTCCATATCGTGTCCTGCCGCGTGTCGGGCTTGAACGAAGGCTCTATGATGTTGTGGTTGAAAGCCAGCATCTCACTCTTCTGGTTGAACATGTAGTTGCCGTCGGCATCCTGCAAGGCATATACACGGTATTTGCCCGGCGCTATGCCCTTTATGGTGAAGTGTCCGCGCGAGTCGGTCTTCGACACCCTCACCATCGGTTTCTTCTGGAACGCCGAGTCGCTAAGGTCGTTGTAAAGTCCCACCAATATGCCTTTCACCGGCTCCAGGTCTTCAGCTCCAAGCACATATCCCGACACTTGCAAGGTGTCGATATGGTCGCCCGTGGAGAAGGTGTAGGCGTAATCTCCGAGAGGGTTTCCCTCGTTGTTGTCGCTTATGGCGTTAGAGAAGTCTATGGTATAGGTGGTATTCGGCTTGAGCGAGTCGGCAAGCTGCACGCTTATGCTCTTGCCCTCTCCCTTTATTTCCGGTGCCTCAAGCTGCGGTGGTGACACTACCACATTCTCTGTGGGGTTGTCTACCTTGATGTACTCATCAAAATTGATGACCACTTTTTTCTTCTTCACGTTTGTGGCCCCGTCGGCAGGCTCCGAGCCCACAATCTTCGGCGGTGTCTCGTCATACCATCCGCCGTCGGGATTTCCCATACGTGCGCAACCTTGCAGGAGCAGCAACATGAGAAGTCCCGCAAGCGACAATGCTCCGAAGAGTCTCGCCGTCATGCCCTTGCCGTTTGAATTATTGTTGACAATCATATAAAACGTCTATCACAAGTCTATCGCTGTCTGTAAAAACATGCGTAGACTCTTTACTGCTTGTAGTTGCCGTTGAGTTCAAGCAGCTCATCCATGTTTTTCCTCGAGTTGCTCAGCCGTGGCACCTTATGCTGTCCGCCGAGCTTGCCTTTTCCCTTGAGCCATTCTTCAAACAGGTGAGGGTGCGCCTTCACCACCTCCAGATGCTGGAGTGTGACATCGTGGAAACGCTTGGCCTCATAGTCGGAGTTTATCTCCTGCAACTTTCTGTCGAGACAATCGGCAAATGCCTTCATGTCGTTGGGCTCTTTCGAGAACTCTATGAGCCATTGGTGGCGGCATTTGGCGTTCTCGTCCATGTAGACAGGTGCGGCAGTGTATTCAAGCACTTGGGCTCCTGTGCGCTCGCAAGCGTAAGCAAGGCCTTTCTCAGCATTGTCCTGGATAAGCTCCTCGCCGAAAGCGTTGATGAAACTCTTGGTGCGGCCGGTGATGACAAACTTGTACGGCCTTGTCGATGTGAAGGCCACAGTGTCGCCTATCATGTAGCGCCACAATCCGCACGACGTAGATATTACCATGGCATAGTTCTTGCCCGTCTCCACGGCTTCCAACGGTATGATGTTTGGATTTGGCGTACCCACCTCTTCCATCGGTATGAACTCATAGAACACGCCATAGTCGAGCATGAGAAGCATTGAACGGTCTTTTGGGTCATCCTGTATGCCGAAGAATCCTTCCGATGCGTTGTACGTCTCCATATAGTGCATCTTCTGCGACGTTATAATCTCCTCATACTGCTTGCGATAGGGTTCAAAGGCTATGCCGCCGTGGAAGAATACTTCAAGGTTTGGCCACACGTCCTCTATGTGTTTCTTGCCAGACATCTCCAGCATCCTCACGAGCACGCTCAGCATCCACGAAGGCACACCCGAGATATTGGTGACGTCCTTGTTCATGCACTGCATGGCTATGCGGTCACGCTTCAGCTCAAAGTCGGAAAGCAGAGCGGTGCGTTTCTTGGGCACGCGGACGAGGTTGACCAGTGGATTGATGTTCTCTATCAGTATGGCAGAGAGGTCGCCTACAAGCGAACCTTCCACATTGTAGTTTGGCGAGTGGCTGCCGCCGAGAATGAGCGACTTGCCGTCGAACAGGCGGCTGTCGGGGTTGTTGCGCAAATAGAAAGCCACAACATCGGTACCGCCCTTGTAATGGATATTGTTCAATCCTGCCGACGACACGGGTATGAACTTCGACTTGTCGTTGGTTGTTCCCGACGACTTGGCGTACCACTTCACCAATCCTGGCCAAAGCACGCTGGCCTCACCATGGCGCATGCGGTCTATGTCACCTTTCAACTCTTCATAAGTGTTTACAGGCACACTCTTCACGAAGTCGTCGTAGCCGTTGATGTTCACAAACGCGTGGGAACGGCCATACTCCGTATCGCGGCCCTTGGAGACAAGGTATTCCAGCACCGACCGCTGCAATTGCTCGGGTTCTGTGAAATGCTTCTCAAGCTCTTTTTGGCGGGGGCTGAAAAACTTACTTGCTATCTTTGTAAGACTCATTATTGACAAATCTATACTATTATGGTGTGCAAATTTAAGCTAAAAGAACGACAATGACAAAAAAAATGTCATGTTTATGTTTTTGACATATTTATTTATAGTAACTTTGTGCATTATTATGCTATAAAACAACAGTAGAAGAAACTGTACATCTTTTTTTAACTTATGAAAAACATTAAGCAGACTATCGTCTCGATGCTGCTTTTGCTCGCTGCTGTAGTTACCGCAAGTGCGCAAATGCCTTCCATGACGATACCAGTGGACACGGCTTTCCGCATTGGCAAGTTGCCCAACGGACTGACTTACATCATCCGCCACAACAACTGGCCAGAGCACCGCGCCAATTTCTACATCGCACAGAAAGTGGGCTCCCTTGAGGAGAATGAAGACCAGCGCGGCCTCGCCCACTTCCTTGAGCACATGGCGTTCAACGGCTCCGACCATTTCAAGGGCAACAACCTCATCGAGTGGTGCCGTTCAAAGGGCATAGAGTTTGGCAACGACCTCAACGCCTACACCTCTATCGACCAAACGGTCTACAACATTGACAACGTGCCCACAACGTCGGCTTCAACGCTCGACTCCTGCCTGCTTATCCTGCGCGACTGGTCGTGCGGTCTCTCGCTCGAACAAGACGAGATCGACAAGGAGCGCGGCGTCATCCACGAGGAATGGAGACTGCGCACCTCTGCACAAAGCCGAATGCTGGAAAGAAACCTCGAGAATCTCTACCCCGGCTCCAAATACGGCAAGCGCTATCCTATAGGATTGATGTCGGTAGTCGACAACTTCAAGCGCAAGGAACTCGTCGACTACTACCACAAGTGGTATCACCCCAGCCACCAAGGCATCATCGTGGTGGGCGACGTTGACGTGGACAAGACCGAGGCACAGATAAAGAAGCTCTTCGGCGACATCAAGAACCCGGCCAACGAGGCCCAAATAGTGGAAGAGCCTGTACCCGACAACGCCGAGCCTATCGTCATCGTCGACAAGGACAAGGAGTATCAGCAATCGCTGGTGATGCTCATGATGAAACACGAGACCGATCCCGACTCTGTAAAGCAGGAGTTGGCATACACCCTCTCGCAATACGTGAAGCAAGCCGCCTTCGGCATGCTCTCAACCCGTTTCGCCGAGGCTACACAGAAGGCCGACTGTCCGTTCGTAGGTGCGTCGGCCGGCGACGAGAACTATATATTCGCCAAGACGAAAGACGCCTTCTCTCTCAACGTCATGCCAAAGAACATGGATATGACAGCTGATGCTGTAAAGGCTGCTTACCTCGTGGTGAAGCAGGCTGCCGACCATGGCTTCACTGCTACCGAATACGCACGCTACAAGGAATCGATGATTTCCTCGCTCGACAAGATGTGGGAAGGCCGCGACAAGCGCAGTAACTCGTCTTTCTACAAACAAGCACTCGCATGGTTCCTCAGCAACGAGGCTATGCCTTCTTTGGAGTATAGCTACAAGATGATGAAGCAGATCGTGCCCATGATCCCGCTTGAGGCCGTCAATCAAGTGTTGCCTATGCTCGTGGCAAAGAGCGACAGCAACCTCGTAATACTCAGCTTCAACAACGAGAAGGACGGAGCCGTGTACCCGACTGCCGACCAGCTGCTCCACGCCGTGCACGAGGCAAGAGCCACAGAGGTGGAAGCCTACGTCGATAACGTGAAGAACGAACCCATCATGAAGGACCTGCCGAAGCCCGGAAAGATAAAGAAAGAGGTGAAGAGCAAGAAGTTCGACTACGACATCCTCACTCTCTCAAACGGTGTCACCGTGCTGCTGAAGAAGACCGACTATAAGAAAGACCAGGTGTCAATGACCGGAAACGGCGGCTCTGGAGAAGGCAACTACGGCAAGGCCGACTTCGCCAACCTCCAGATGTTCAACAATGTCATAGACAACAGCGGTCTCGGCGAGTTCAGTTCCATAGAGTTGGGCAAGGCTCTTGCCGGAAAGATTGCCAACGCAACACTCAGCATGGGGGCAAGGAAGATGAGCCTGAGCGGAAGTGCCACGCCAAAGGATGTGGAGACGATGCTTCAGCTCACATATCTCTACTTCACCAATATAAAGAAAGATCAGGACGCTTTCAACAATCTCATGCAGCAATACGAGGTTGAGTTGAAGAACCGTGACCTTGACCCCAACACAGCCTTCTCCGACACGATAACAAAGTGCATGTACGACAACAACTGGAGAATGCAGCCCTTCTTGATGAAAGACCTCAAGAACGTGTCATACGACCGCATTCTGCAAATGGCAAAGGAGCGCACAGCCAACGCCAACGGTTGGGTGTTCGAGATTATAGGCAACTTCGACGAGGCCACCATTCGCCCGCTCATCTGCCAGTATCTCGGCTCGTTGCCTTCAAAGGGCAAGAACCCCGAAAGCAAGCGTGAGGTGTTCCCCACAAAGAACAACATCGACAAGACGTTCACACGCAAGATGGAGACTCCCAAGTCTAACGCACAGATGTTATGGCTCAACTCAACCATGCCTTACACCATGGAGCACAGCATCCAGGCTTCAATAGCAGGTCAGGTGCTTTCAATGATCTACCTCAAGCAGATTCGCGAGGAAGCAAGCGCCGCCTACAGTTGTGGAGCACAGGGTGGTATGAGCAATGCCTCCGACGGCTACCATATCGCACAAATAGCAGCCTACTGCCCAATGAAGCCTGAGAAGAAGGAAGTCGCCATTCAGATAATGAACCAGGCCGTAAAGGACCTCGCCGTGAAATGCGATGCCGAGATGGTAGACAAGGTGAAGAAGCTCATGCTCAAGCAATATGACAGCGCTCTGAAGACAAATGCCTACTGGACAAGCATCGTCTGGAACGACTACACCATGAACCAGGACGAGCACTCCGAGTATGCCAAGACCATAGAGGCACAGACTCCTGAGAAGGTTTCCGCATTCGTGAAGGAATTCCTCGCCGGTGCCAACCAGGTGAGCGTAGTGATGCTGCCGGAATAACCGCAAGTCAAATCACAAGCAAATATAAAAGGGGACACGCTTTACGTGTCCCCTTTTTATATTGTTTTATTCCTAATGTTATTCCTACTCTTTCACTCCACCTTCCAGTCGATGTCCATCTTCTTGTTCTCCACGCTGAAGTTTATCCCCACCTTTGTCACGGGCT
>CAZXGQ010000019.1:0-34012 GCA_964640415.1 uncultured Prevotella sp. | reverse complement strand
TTAACACTTGGGAGGCACACATTCTAGAACGACAAAAGAGGCTCAGAAGTGTTAAAAAGGGCACCTTCAAGCCAATTTTAGTCCCAAAAAGCATGAAATCGCGGTGCGATAGTAGCACTATCGCGACGCGATTCTAACGTAAACGCATTGCGATTCTAACGTAAAGGCATCGCGATTCTAACGTAAAGCCGACTCAAAAGCACAAATTCAGGCCATGTCTTAGACTGCAAAAAGTATAGCCGACTGTGTATCTGAGCGTTATAAAACTTGCGCAAAAAAGGCTTCAAATCGCACGAGAGGAAAAGTTTTTCAAAAAAATCGATTCTCAGAGAGCCTTTTGTTGTGATTTTTCATTGTTTAAGTTTGCATCATGAATTCTGCTCCACGTGGTTTGTCGGGGGCGCTTAATTATTTTGTTTTTATCTTCTATAAAAAACAAAAAACCGCAAGTATTTGAACAATGCTATGCGGTTTCATGATGGGTTTCTTTATGCTTGACCAAATGTTAGAACGGATACATTGCACCTTACAGCCCTATTTCCCTAATTCGGTCCTCAAACGTGTCGCGGTCGCCGATGCAGCGCGACTTCAGGCGGGCACGGTAATTATAGATAGTGTTGGGCGACAGGCGGAGGAATTCGGCAATGTTTGCACTGTCGTTGACACCAAGCCGGATGAGTGCTGCCATGCGCATGTCAGTGGTAAGCTCGTTGTTTGTGCCAAGCGTCTGGTGGAATTCGGGTCGGAGAAGGGCGTTGAAGTTCTCCACGAAATTGGGATAGAGGCGCAGGAACACGGCATCGAAGTTGGCAAAGAGTTCCTTCGCTTCTTCCACAAGCATATCATCAGAACTGGTCATGCTCTGCAGTTCCTTATACTGATTGGCCTTCAGACGGCGGTTGACCTTCATGCGGAAGGCATCCAGCTTGTCGATATACTTTGAGCAAAGGCTAAGGAAGCGGCCAATGTACTCGTCTTTCACGCGGTTGGAGTCGCGCAACTGACGGTTGAGGTTTTCCAGTTCGCCATTTATGGAACGCAGTTGGTTGCGTGCCAATGTCAACTGGTGGTTGCGATTGTAGACGAAGAAGAGCGACAGGAGAAACAGTATTGCCAGCACGCTTGCCATTACCAGGAGCATCGTGAGGGTGCGGTTGGTGCTCCTCAAGGCGTTGCGGTAATTCCCGTTAATGGCTGTTATTACGGGAGATACCTGCCAGGAGCGGGTGTGTCCGCCAAACTTTGTCGTGCACTTCCAGGAGTATTCTACATAGCGTTGCGAGCGTGTCAGGTCGCCGGCATCACCCACCAGCCGTGCAAGCGACCATAGTGAGGTCTGGTCCATCACAGCGTTGTGGCAGTCGGAAATGGCCGACACGGCAAGCCAATAGCATAGTCCGTTTCTGTCATGGCGTGCCATGCAGATGGTCGAACGATAATAAGCCATTACGGCATAGTCGCGCCCACCCGGCTCTATAGACCTCTCCCACGCCCGGCACAGGCTGTCGGCCTCGGCAAGACGCTTGTTGTTGCGCAGGTAAGAGACCCGACGCTGGCGGTAGAACGACGACGTAGTATCTGCCACTGAAAAGAACTTGTCACGATAGAGATCGGATTTCTTGAAATATTCCTGCCCAAGCGTGTGGTCGTCACTGTAACTTCCAAGTTCGCCATAGACATGTGTACAGGCAAAATAGTAGGCCGGCCGACTGCCGGCCGACAGTTTCTTCTCGTCGATACGCCCCAACCAGTTGAGCGACTCGGTGTAGTAGCCCGTGACAGAACACTGGAAAGCCATATACGAATATACCTCATAGAGTTTCTCTTTGCTGCCGAACTTCTCTGCCAGAGTCAGGCACTGTCGCAGTGCTTCTTTCGCCTTGGCATTATCGTAGGAGCGCAGTTCCTCGTAGAGGCGTAATGTCATGGCATAGCGATCTGCATCACTGCGGCACTTCTTAATGGCAGCGGTGAAATCTGCCAAGCGTTTCTCCTTTTTTAATATATAGGTATCAGAATTTGCAACCGCATCATCAAGTACAGCATACACGGAGTCAAGGTCATGGGCAACAGCATTCATGGATATGAAAACCATGAACAGGGCAAGCAACAGCCTGCTGCCAACAAGGGGAAAACATTTTTTTCTCTTCATAAATCACCTCTTTGATGTTGCAAAGGTAATAATCTTACGTTAAAACCAAGCACGCCTTGTACAAAAACGCCTCATAAAACACCATTTTTTATCCACTCTAACAAACTGCCATCCAAAAGTCTTTATCCTTGAATATAAGCATATTACATTAAAAGCTATCCTATATTAATCCACTTTTGCACCTTTGTGCAGATACATGGTATGGTATCTTTTCTTAACTTTGCCATTGAGACAATGAAAAACCAACAACTATAATCAACCAAAACTATGAAACAAGGAACAACATCAGCACGACGCGTCCTCTCGACGCTTCTGGCATTGATGCTCACCATGGCCGTCTTTGCCCAAAAGGTGACCGTGAGCGGAACGGTGATTGATTCCCAGAACGAGCCGATAATCGGTGCTACAGTTATGGAAATCGGTACACAGAACGGTGCAGCGACCGACGTTGACGGTCACTTCACACTTTCTGTGAAGCCAGGATCTATGCTCCGAATCACTTATGTGGGCTTCAAGACCGTGGAAGTGAAGGCATCGCAGAACATGTCTGTAGGGCTCGTGGAGGAAGCAAACACCCTTAATGAAGTCGTAGCCATAGGTTACGGCTCTGTGAAACGCAAGGACGTTACGACCGCAGTGTCGTCGGTATCGACGGAAGACCTCGACACGCGGCCTATCGTCAGCGCCGTATCGGGCATGCAGGGTAAGGCTGCCGGTCTGCAGATCACGCAAGCCAACGGTCAGCCGGGCTCTTCGCCTACTGTCCGCGTGCGCGGTACCACATCTCTCAACGGCAGCAACAACCCGCTCTATGTTGTCGACGGTGTGCCTCTCACCGACATCGACTATCTCAGCGCCGACGACATCGAGTCGATCCAGGTGCTGAAGGATGCATCTTCGGCTGCCATCTACGGTTCTCGCGCTGCCAACGGTGTGATCATCATCACCACAAAGCAGGGACAGAAGGGCGTGGCAAAGGTTGCACTCAATGCCCACGTGTCTGCCAACACCGTGCGCAACAACCAGACTCCGCTGAATGCGCAGCAGTATAAGGAACTGCAAGACGAGATCGGTCTCGTAAAGCTCCCCGACAACCTTACCGACCAAACCGACTGGGCCAACGAGGTTTACCGCACGGGTATCGTGCAGGACTACCAACTCTCTATCACTAACGGCAACGACAAACTGCGCTACTACATCTCCGGTGGCTACACCGGTGAAAGCGGTGTGCTGAAGAGCAGCGACTTCGACCGCTACAACGTGCGTGCCGTAATCGACAACGACATCAACAAGTGGCTGACCATCAATGCCAGCGCTGCCTACAGCGACTATACTTATAAAGGCACAGGCATCATCTCCGGTACTGGTTCAAACCGTGGCGGTGTTATCACATCCATCATCAACACTCCTACCTATGCACCGGTATGGGATCCTTCTAACCCGGGCCAGTACTACAACAACTTCTACGGCGTGAACATCACCTCACCTGCCGAGAACCTCTCGCGCACTGAGGACAACAAGACTTCCTACAACAAGTTCCTCGGATCGGGCAAGGCTACCATCACTTTCCTGCCTGAGACTCTGACCCTTACCAGCCAGTTCACCTTCGACCGCACACAGGGTACGACGATGAACTTCCTCGACCCTATCAAGACCGGCAACGGACGCGACAACTACGGTACGGGCTACGACGCCCGCAGCATCAGCACCGTAATGGTATGGGACAACATTCTCAACTTCAAGAAGCATTTCGGCATCCATGGCGTCGACGTGATGGTGGGCTCTTCGTGGACTGGCTCCAAGTACAGCCACAACTGGATCAACGGTTCCAACTATGCCGATGCTGACATCAAGACCCTTAACGGTGCCAACAAGATAAGCTGGACCAACACAGGCTCCTCTGCATCCGAATGGTCTATCATGTCTTACTTCGCACGTGCTAACTACAACTTCCGCGACACCTATCTGCTCACAGCCAACGTGCGTGCCGACGGTTCCTCAAAGCTCGCTCCCGGCCACCGCTGGGGCTACTTCCCTTCGTTCTCCGCTGCATGGCGCATGTCTGAGGAGAAGTTCATGAAGGACATCAAATGGATCGACGACCTGAAGATACGCGGCGGTTGGGGACAGACCGGTAACCAGAGCGGACTCGGCGACTACTCTTATCTGGCAAGCTACAACATCAACCGCATACAGTGGTTTGGCGAGGGACACGACGCCAACGCAGTGCCCACACGCTCGCAGTCTACGCTGAGCAACCCCGAACTGACATGGGAGACTACAAGCCAGACCGACATTGGCATCGACCTCACCGTGCTGAACAACCGACTGACGTTCTCTGCCGACTACTATTACAAGAAAACCACCGACATGCTCATGACCGTCACTCTTCCCGCCGGTTCAGCAGCTGCCACAAGCCTCACCTACAACGGCGGTGACGTGGTGAACAAGGGATGGGAGTTCAGCATCAGCTCAAAGAACTTCGTAGGCAAGTTCTCTTGGGATACCGACTTCAACATCTCCTTCAACCGCAACAAGCTGACGAAGCTCATGCTGACGCAGGTCTACTATAGCGCCAAGACTACCGACTATGTCAACGACTACGTGGTGCGCAACACGCCCGGCATGCCTCTCGGAAGTTTCTGGGGCTATATCTCCGACGGTGTTGACCCTGAGACAGGCGAACTGATGTACCGCGACGTCAACCAGGACGGCATCATCAGTGCATCCGACCGTACATACATCGGCGACCCGAACCCTGACTTCACTTACGGTCTGACAAATACATTCAAGTGGAACGGCCTATCGCTGAGCATCCTTATCCAGGGCTCCTACGGCAACGATATATATAATGTGAGCAAGATGGAGACACAGGGCATGTACGACGGCAAGAACCAGACCACCGCAGTGCTCAACCGCTGGCAGGTGCCCGGACAGATCACCAGCGTGCCAAAGGCCGGCTTCGACATGAAGAACTCAACCTACTTCCTGGAGGACGGCTCTTATCTCCGCGTCAAAGACATCTCGCTGAGCTACGACATCCCACGCAACATCATCAGCAAGATCCACCTCACACGGCTCATGCCTTACGTCAGTGCAACAAACCTCATCACACTCACCAAATACAAAGGCATGGATCCTGAGGTCAACCAGTATGGCAACAGTGGTGCAGTGCAAGGCATCGACTGGGGTACTTATCCAATGTGCCGCTCATTCGTGTTCGGCTTAAAGGTAGAATTCTAATCAGGGAGGAATACATATGAAGACAAACATAAAAATCGTTCTTGGCAGCGCACTGGCACTATTGTTGACCGGCTGTTCACTCGACTACGAACCAATATCAACCCCTACGGAACTTACCGAGGGCTCGCAGACTGAAGAAAGCACTGCCGTGCTGAAAGACAAGCAGGCTGCCGAAGACCAGCTCACCAATCTCTACCAGCTCTTCCGCTCGCGCGTAGAGCACTGGTATGTGGACAAGCTCCTTGTGTCTGAGTCTCACTCCGACAATGCCTATGCAGGAACCACCGGTGCCGAGGTGGAACCATACGAGACCAACTCCATCGATGCCAGCAACTCAGTGCTGAGCCGCGACTGGACCCGTTTCCTTGAGGACATTGCACAGTCGAACGTGCTCATCAATGGTCTCGACCAGCTACTCGCCAACGGCCAGGTGTCGCAGAGCGAATACAACACCATGAAGGCTCAGGGATGCATCTTCCGCGCCATAGCCATGTTCGACATGGCTCGCGAGTGGGGCTCCTTCCCTATCATCACCACCATCGCAAAGACCATTACAGCAGAGAACGTGCAGGAGGTTTATCCTACCTACTACCCGCCGAAAAACACTGCAGAGGAGTCGTACAAGCAGATCATCTCCGACCTGGAGTTCGGTGCACAGTATGCGCCCGACTTCTCCAGCGCCGACCGCACCGTGATGTCGAAGACCACGGCACAGGCTTACCTCGCAAAGGTATATGCCGAGAAGACGGCGCAGGACTACGACAAGGTGATCGAGTATGCTGACAAGGTGATCAACACCACAGGCCTTTCGCTCGAACCTGACTTTGCCACTCTCTGGGGCTTCCAGGACGGCGACTGCGTGAAACGCAACACCAGCGAGGGCATTCTCGAGCTCCACTGGAGCGTAGGTGCCGGCACGTGGGCTTCATGGATGTTCGGCCGCTGCCTTGAGAACCCGGAGTACTACTTCACATGGGCCAAGTGGATCACTCCTTCTCGCGACCTCATCAGCGACTACGAGAAGGAAGGCGACCAGACACGTCTCGACCAGACCGTACACTTCGAGGCCTGCACCTGGAGCAACTACTACCCTGCTTCCAACTATGCGTTCATGTACAAGCTCCGCTCGGGCTACAACAACATCTACAAGTGCCGTCTCGCCGACATCATTCTCATCGAAGCCGAGGCTTATGCCTACAAGGGCAATCTGGAGAAGGCTGCAGCCTTGGTCAACCAGATACGTGCACGCGTGGGCTTGAAGGCTCTCAGCAGCGACAAGACTTCTTCAAAGGAGGCTATGATCGAAGCCGTGATGCACGAACGCCGTCTCGAACTTGCAATGGAAGGCGAACGCTGGTACGACCTCTGCCGCAACAACAAGGTGGAGGAAGTGATGAACGCCGTCTACGCAAAAGACTCCGGCCGTCTGGCGCAGAAGAAGCAGTTTGATGCAAACTCCTATCTGCTCCCGATACCGCAGACAGCACTCGACGAGAATGCCAACTTAGTACAGAACCCTGGTTATTAATTCTTTTAGACTATGAAAAAAATGATAAATATATTCAGCATACTGATGGCGGCTGCGCTCACTGCATGCAGCAGCACCGAGAATGTCGCCGTAGAAACTGTAGACCCGTTCCCCACCGGCGTGCCCGCATCCGGCAAGGCTGTGGTGTTCACCACAAGCGCCGACGGCAACTACAGCCTCTATGAGAGCCAAGCCGATGTCTATTCCGGCCAAAGCCTCTCGCCTTCTACCATACAGATGGACCTCGCACAGCAGAAGCAGACCATCGACGGTTTCGGATTTGCCATCACATACGCCACTTGCTATAACCTTCTGAAGATGTCGAAGGAAGACCGCACCGACCTTCTTACACGCACATATTCCAAAACCAACGGCTACGGAGTGAGCTACGCCCGCATCTCCATCGGATGCAACGACTTCTCAAGCACCGAGTACTCTCTCTGCGACAAGGAAGGACTGGAGAACTTCCGTCTCTATACTGATGAGACCGACTATGTCATACCTATCCTGAAGGAGATTCTCGCCATCAACCCCGACGTGAAAATTATCGGCAGCCCTTGGACTTGCCCGAAATGGATGAAGGTGAACAACCTTACAAGCCTGAAGAGCTACGACTCCTGGACCGACGGACACGTGAACCCGAAGTATTATGACACCTACGCACAGTACTTCGTAAAGTTTGTCCAGGCATTCAAGAACGAGGGCATCAACATCTATGCCGTCACTCCGCAGAACGAGCCTCTCAACCATGCCAACTGCGCTTCCACCTATATGCCTTGGAACGAAGAGGCTCAGCTGGTGAAGAGCATGGCTGCGGCTTTCAAGAAGTCGGGGCTGACTACTCAAATCTATGTGTATGACCACAACTACAACTACGACAGCAACAGCGACCAGGAAGACTATCCCGTCAAGGTCTACAATGCCCTCGGCAACAGTTTCGAAGGTTCCGAACTTGTTGTAGGTGCCGCTTACCACGACTATGGCGGCAGCAACGACGAGCTTACCGACATCTACACCCAGGCTCCTGACAAGTCGCTCATCTTCTCCGAGTCATCAATCGGCGAATGGAACGACGGCCGCAACCTCTCCACACGCCTGATGGCCGACATGAAGAACGTTGCCCTCGGCACAGTCAACAAGATGTGCAAGGCTGTCATCGTATGGAACCTCATGCTCGACACCAACAAGGGTCCAAACCTCGACGGCGGATGCCAGACTTGCTACGGTGCTCTCGACATCGACCCGACAAACTACAAGACTGTCAACAAGAACTCCCACTACTACATCATCACCCACATGTCTGCAGCAGCAGAGTCGGGTGCTGTGCGCCTCGGCACCAGCCGCAACATCGCCGGCTCAAGCATCATCAGCTCTTGCTTCCTCAACCCTGACGGCACCTATGGCGCAGTGATTGTCAATACTGGCGACTCAGAAAAGTCTATCAACATCAGCGACGGCAGCAAGTACGTCCGCGTGACGGTGCCCGCCAATGGTGTTTCTTCCGTGAAATGGCAAAAACAATAAGGAGAAATGATTATGAAAAATCTGAAATATCTGTTCTTAGCACTCATGGGAGCAGTGCTTGCCACTGCCTGCAGCAATGACGAAGACGTGAAAAAAGGCGGCGGCAACCCGGTGATTGCCGTCAACGGACTGGCCGGAACGGCACTGTATGGCGACAGCATCTACTTCACTGTCAACTGCTCCGATGCCGGCGGGGTTGCTCTTTCAACCCTGAAGGCTTACATGGAGTATAGCGGCGAGCAAGTGTCAACGCAGGTTATGCGCACCAAGACGGAAGGCACCTACAAGGTTGCCCTCTACGCCCCGCTCTACAAGAATGTGCCCGACGGCAATGCCCAAGTGCGCCTCGTGCTGCAGAACATCCAGCTGACGAAGACCGAGCAGGTTGTCGACATCGCCCTGTCGCGCCCTCACTACAGCCAAATCACCTTCGTCGACAACAATGGCGCAAAGGTGACACTGAGCCCCGATGCCTCCAACCCGTATCTCTTCTCTGGCACTTACACCAGTGCAAACCGCACTTTCAAGGGGCATTTCGTTGCTCCAAAGGTCGGAGAGAACGGCACTGAGATAACATTCGGACAGGGCAACGACGACATTTCCGAGGGCGTGACCGACGAGATCCAGTTCAACGGCAACAAGGGCAGAAACACCGTCAGCTTCAACGTGCTCACCTACGAGTATGGTCCTACCGAGTCGGATCCTAACGCGGCTACGGAGATTGTTCTTTCACAGACCGACAACGTGTATGTCGGCGAACTCGTCCAGGGTCACCAGTATGAGTTCTCTGGCGAGGAGGCTGTCAATTCTTCAAGCTGGTTCTATGATCCCGACTGGTTCACGAAGAACGATGACGGCACGTATACGTTCAATGCCATTACCGGGCTCTATACTTTGAAAGCCGATTTCGACAACAACGCATTCCGTGTTTGGGTTATGAACGATGCCACCACAAGCGGTACGCTGTCTTCCAACGGCTCCGGCGCACTCTGGATCATCGGCAACGAAAATGTCGGCAAGCCTAACTTCTCTGCAAGCAACGTACACGGATGGTGGACAGGCGAAGACTACGACTACTGCCTCACTCCTGTCTCCGAGAAGGTTTACCAGATTACCCTCACCGTAGGCAAGCAGCTCAAGGCTTCCGATGTGAACTTCAAGTTCTTCGGACAAGCCAACTGGGGTACGGAGTTCAAGGGTACGGCTGCCGACTACCACCTCTCTACCAGCAGCAGTGTGTTCCTCGTGGGCGACGGAAACAACGGCCACGACAACGGAAACATCTACCTCGTGGATGGAGTCAAACTGCAGGATGGCGACACCTACGTATTCACCGTAGACCTCACCGGCGGCTGCAACAACGGCGTACTCACCGTTACGAAGAAATAACCGACTGAATATTTTTCTCCCCATGTCCGCCTGCCGGGCATCGGGGAGTTTCTGTTTTGGCAGTCTGCAAAAATATGGGCAGTTGCTATGCCACCCACTTATTAAGCTTATCCATACAGGCGAAAGCACACTGAATTTCAGACCATTACGTCCTTTATTCATGACGGCAGTGTCCACTTTTATACACACACCCACGTACATGTTGGATTAATTTCCTTATCTTTGCATCATAAACTAAAAATATATAACCACATTCTAAAATCACCACAACAGATATGAAGAAGACTATTATTCTGTGTCTGCTTGCACTCCCTCTTGTGGGACTGAAAACCCATGCACAGACACCCGTGTATCTCGACGACACTAAGCCTGTTGAGGAACGTATTGAGGACGCATTGTCGAGAATGACTCTGCGCGAAAAGATAGGCGTCATCCACGCCCAGTCGAAGTTTTCCTCGGCTGGTGTAAAGCGCCTGGGATTTCCAGACTTCTGGACTGACGACGGCCCTCACGGTGTTCGCCCAGACGTTCTTTGGGACGAATGGGAGCAGGCCGGCCAGACCAACGACTCCTGCGTGGCTTTTCCTGCCCTCACATGCTTGGCAGCAACATTCAACCCGCAGATGTCTGAGGCCTACGGAAAGGCTTTGGGCGAAGAGGCTCTCTACCGCGGCAAGGACATGATTCTTGGTCCCGGCGTCAACATCTACCGCACTCCGCTCTGCGGACGCAACTTCGAATACATGGGCGAGGACCCCTATCTGACATCAAAGATGGTTGTGCCCTACATCACCGGCCTGCAGTCGAAAGGCGTTGCGGCATGTGTGAAGCATTTCGCTCTCAACAACGATGAGGAATACCGCAACAACGTGAATGCAGTCGTCAGCGACCGTACTCTCTACGAGATATATCTCCCGGCATTCTACGCTGCCGTACACGACGGCAAGGTGATGGGTGTCATGGGCGGATACAACCTCTACAAGGACCAGCACAACTGCGCCAACCAGTATCTTCTCAACGACATCCTGAAGGGCGAGTGGAAGTTCGACGGTGTGGTGGTCTCCGACTGGGGCGGTGTGCACAACACCGACGAAGCCGTGCTCCACGGTGTAGACATGGAGTTCGGAAGCTGGACCAACGGACTCAACTGGGGCAAGTCCAACGCCTACGACCAGTATTACATGGCCGATGCCTACCAGAAAGGCATTGTTGAAGGCAAATACCCTATGAAGGGTCTCGACGACAAGGTGCGCCGCGTGCTCAGGACCTTCTACCGCACCACGATGAACAAGAACAAGGGCGTTGGATTCCTCTGCTCCGACGAGCATTATGCCACAGCAAAGAAGATTGGCGAGGAAGGCATCGTCCTGCTGAAGAACTCTCCTCTGAAGAAAGGCCAGCAGCCGTTGCTGCCCATCGACACCAAGAAGGTGAAGAAGGTGCTTGTCGTCGGCGAGAATGCCATCAAGATGATGACCGTTGGCGGCGGTTCTTCTTCCTTGAAAGTGCAGAAAGAGATTCTGCCACTCGACGGACTGAAGGCCCGTCTTGCCAAGGACGGCGTGGAAGTGGAATACCAGCGTGGCTATGTGGGCGATGTAGGCGGCGAATACAATGGCGTGACCACTGGTCAGGACCTGAAGGACAGCCGTTCTGCCGACCAGCTCATCGCCGATGCATGCGCAGCAGCAAAGAAGGCCGACATGGTGGTGTTCTTCGGCGGCCTCAACAAGTCAGACTATCAGGACTCCGAGGGTCACGACCGCAAGTCGTATGACCTTCCCTATGGTCAGAACAAGGTGGTGCTTGCCCTTGCAAAGGCAAACCCGAACATCGTCTACGTGCAGATTTCCGGCAACGCCGCCCACCTCGACTTCGTTAAGGAAGTTCCGGCTATCGTGCAAGGCTGGTTCATCGGCAGCGAGGCTGGCGAAGCCCTTGCAAGCGTTCTCTGCGGCGACGCCAACCCTTCGGGCAAGCTCCCTATGACATGGAACGACAAGCTGGAGGATTATGCCGCCCACGCCCTTGGCACCTATCCCGGCACATGGCGTGCCGACAGCACCATCATCGACGAGGAATACAAGGAGGGCATATTCGTGGGCTACCGCTGGAACGAAGCCAAGAAGGTCAAGCCCGTCTTCGCCTTCGGCCACGGTCTGAGCTACACCACATTCAGCATCTCCAACCTGCGTCTGTCAAGCAGCACCATGAATGCCGACGGCTCCATTACCGCTACCGTCAGCGTGAAGAACACCGGCAACCGTGCAGGTGCCGAGGTTGTACAGCTCTACATCAACGATGCTAAGGCTTCAGTGGAGCGTCCTTACAAGGAACTCAAGGGATTCCAAAAGGTTTATCTCCAGCCGGGCGAAAGCAAGGATGTCAACATCACTATCAACAGGCAGTCGCTGAGCTTCTTCGACGAGGCAGCACACGACTGGAAGGCTGAGCCGGGCGACTTCACCGTACTCGTTGGCAATGCTTCCGACAACGTGCCTCTGAAGGCTAAGTTCAAACTGCAGTAAGCAACAGCTCTGATAAAAAAAGCGTGGGCAGAAATCCAATCCTGCCCACGCTTTTTTTGTCCACGAAGTTCACGAATCGACACTATACTGCAAGGGCACAAAATGTCGGCTTCGCCGATTACCTTGTACCATAGCCGATGCAGCTTGTCAACAGCTATTCCGCGTCACTTGTTTCACGCTTTGCAAAGGGCGGGGCTTGTGCCCGTCAGCAACCCGAATGGCGAAATGCTGCGCCACCGATTACTTCTTGGACAGTGCGGATAACCCCAGTTCCATCATGTTCACAACGACTTGACGAAATCCCTGAAGTTCTTCAAATCCAATGTTTCAAGTTCCTTCCCCGACCTTGCTTCTTCGCAAGCGGCTTTCGTTGTCTTGTTAGGGGTTTCCGTCATCTTGTTGGTGGTCTTTGTTTCTTCCATAAGCTTTGAAATAATATTTTCCGTAATATCACTTAGGCTGCGGTTCTGCCGCTTCGCCTTCTCTTTTTGTTTTCAGTTGGCAAAGTTAGCAAAAAACACGCAGTTGGCAAAACGCCAAGAATATGGCATTATCACAAGTAATCCCGACACCCTTTCCTACGCCAGGAAATACACGGGATGGCGGGGCGTGCCTTCCTTGACGAGCCGGCCGGCGGCAACCATCGCCGTCAAGCCCTCGCTTGCCTTGCGGCGGCTGAGGGCGAACTGCTCGCGCATGACGTTCACCGTTATGAAACGATGGGTGGAGAGGTATGCCTTCACCTTGCCCCACAACTCGTCGGAGGTGTATGCCGCTGACTTCGACGAACGCTTGCTGCGGCGGAAGGAGACATTGCCGCGGATGGCGCTGACAAGCTTGTCCTCCGGCCGGAAATTCACGCCACGCAGATAAATGTCCTTGCCCGTTACCTTCCGGTCGTCGTCGCCCGCCAAGGCGAGACCCGCCGAGAGCGAGAGGTAACCAATGCCGTCGAGATGCACACGACGGCCCTGGCTGAGGTCGCGCACTATCATGTCGCGCAGCACGGTGAGCACACCACGCACATCGGCAGCGGTAAGCGAGGTAGCCGACTCTATCTCCTGCTCCACCTGCCCGGCGTTCAGCGGTTCCGCCTGCTGCAGGCTCACGTAGCGCTGGCCGTAGCCCTCGCCTTTTGCGTTTTCGATAGTCTTCAATTCATACTCCAATTCCATAACACTGATCGTTTTAAGTTAGTAAATGCAGCCTGGGTAAACAAAGGTCCAGACTTTCGTCAGCAAAGTTACGAAATATTGTCGTCATCTCCAAAAGGCAGCCGGCAGCCCGCCGGCACGCCACCTGTGCACCGTCTATACGGCACGTGCACGCCGTTACGGCATTGGCTCACGTCCGCGGACCATATTGCTCACGGACGTGAACCATATTGCCCACGGACGCGGACCGTACGGCTCGCGTTCGTGGGCAATCCTACGATACAGCGTAAACGATGCTGCGAACAGACGCGGGCAATTCTGAATTCTAACGTGAGCAGACCGTGCGGAAGCGACGGAGCATGTCGCATTTCGACACGAAGGCGTCGATGCGTGAGGCATTGTCGGCAGAGAATGCCGCAAGGGCTTTCATGGCCTTGTATTGTCTTGTCCCGGGCTGCGTCTTGATGTTGTTGATGTCGTAATACTGCTGGGTGGCATCGTCCCATCCCTCGAAGAACCAAAGGCCGCCGCAGCGTATGAAGGCGAGGGCATAGAGGCTCTTCTCCTTCAGCTGGAAGTCGGTGCTTTGTGCGCTCTCGTCGAGCAGGGCTATGGCCTTGGCTATGAAGTCGGCAGTGCCCACCATGGCACTGTCTTGCACCACGCTCACGCCATACTGTTTCAGCCACCAGCAGTCGCCCTCATGACTGCCCTGATACCACATCGAGGCAAGCTCATACGCCTTGCGCATGCGTTCCTCCGACGGCCTCATGAGCGAGTACTGGCCCGTGAGCGTCAGCATGTCGCGGCAATAGCTCAGCTTCTTGTTCTCCGCCAGCTTGGGCAGGGTTGCCTGCCGGTCTTCGGGCAGGTATCCGGGCAGCACCACTGGCTGCTTGCCCATCCAGCGTTGCTTGGCATAGCTGCACTGCGCCGCATAGGGCGCTATGTTCTGGATGTTGAGGAAATCCACGCTCACCTTCTCAAGGAAGGGTATGGCGTCGGCAAAGCGCGCCTGGGCAAGGAGGCGGGTGCCGATGAGGTCGTTGTAGAAGTCGGCACCGCGGTAAGCACGCTGCCAGGCCCAGCTCTCAAGCGAGTCTGCCGGCTGCTTGCCAAGATATTTGGCGTAAGCCTTGAGGTCGTCTATCCTGGCATCGTTGAGCGCATCGAAATAGGAGTCCGAGTAGAACCATTGCGGAGAGCAGTTGTTGTCGTTCATGCTGCTCATGAACACGAGGGCGGCATTGGTGCGTCCCTCGCCGGTGAACATAGGCAGAAGCCCATTGTAGACCATACGCTCCTGCACGTCGCGATAGTGGTCGTCTTCGGCCAGCGAGTCGCCCTTGCGCTCCTCCGCCGACTTGGCGTCGAGCCATTTCATCTCTCCCGCCAGCCACTTGTCGAAAGCCTTGCCATGGCGTTTCTCGGCGAAGATGGAGTTGGCGGCAAAGATGGCGCGCGCGTTGTCCTTCATCCTCTGCGTGCCGTCGAGCGTCATGGCCTTGCCGAGGTCGGCCTTCGCCTTGTCGTAGAGTCCGAGCTGGTGCTCTATGCAGCCTATCGCCGTCTGCCAAAGGCACGGAGCACCCGTCTTGCCTTCCGCCACCACGCCTCGGGCAAAGGAGATGAAGCGGTTGGCCTCGGCCGTGGTGATGTTCTTGGCGTCAATCTCCTTCATGCGCTCGTCGAGCCCGCTCTTTGAGGTTTCGCCGGCGGTGCTGTTGGCACCGTACACGTCCATCGTCTCCTGCACGTTGTTCACGAAGTCTTGCACGAGATAGGTGAGCGTGGCCGACTTGGGATTGGCGGCATACACCTTCTGTATGCCGGCGAGGTTGCGGTATCCACGCACGCAGTATTTCAGGCTCTGGTAGTCTTCCTGCTCGGCATAGGTCTCTATGGCCAGGCTCTTCCTGCCTATGCGCCACAGGCATCCGGCATATATGTTGCGCACCATGTCGCGATAGACGCTCGGCTGCATCTGCTTGCCGGTGGCGTTCCAGAAGTTCACGCCTTCCTGGTAACGCTTCAGCCCCAGCAGGGCGCGCATGCGCATGAGGTTGTATTGGGCACGGAAGCGCTTGCCCTGATAGGCTTTCGATGCCTGCAGCAGGCTGTTGAGCGTTGAGGTGCGGCGCGCCAGCTGCTGCTTGGTAGGATATTCCCACGAGTTGAAGATGACACAGTTGTCGAGATAGCTGTTCAAGCGGCGGCAGTAGGCCAGCATCTCCGTGTCGTTGGTCTTCTTGGCCTTCCCCATCACCTCATCGCTGCCTCCCCACCTGTAATCCGGCATATCGGCATTGCCCACATAGC
Source organism: uncultured Prevotella sp. (assembly GCA_964640415.1). GTDB lineage: Bacteria > Bacteroidota > Bacteroidia > Bacteroidales > Bacteroidaceae > Prevotella. Next base: position 18,175 of record CAZXGQ010000019.1, on the reverse strand, counting down.
TTTGCCAGAACTTCTCGGTGGCGGCTGTGAAACGGTCGCTCATGAGCGAGCGGTTGAACACGGAGAAGAGATAGTTGTTGTGGCGGGGCCCTTCCGAGCCGCACGCATGGGCTGCGGTTGCGGCAAGCAACATTATGGTCAGGCTACCTGTAAATTTCCTTAAAGTTATCATGGTTGAATAGTTTTATGTTCTTATCGTTCAAGTCGTAGAGTATTATCTCGCTGTTGGCATCGCTCCTTGCGTCGTCCACAGCCTTCTTCGCCTTGAGAATGTCGTCGAGTCCGGGCTGTCTCACGGCAATGCTGTCGCCCGGCAACACGGGCAAGTCGTCGTCGCCGTGCATTATGCCAACATACTTGCCGCCACGGAAGAGCACGTGCCAGGTGAAGAGGGGGTAAGCCGTGGATAGGGACATGCCATAGCCGCGGAGATGGCGCATATATGGCATCACGTCCCTGATGTCGAGGATAGGCTTGGTCACGTCGAGCCGGGTCACATCGCCCGTGTTGTACATCATCAGCACGCCATGGTCGGCAGGCGGCGCCGGCTGCGAGAGCTGGTGCAGGCGTATGGTAGCAGAGAGCTTCATGCCCCGTTCGTGGCACATATGGCGCAGCTTTTCAAGGAAGGCGAAGAAGGCTCCGCGCGTGGTCATGGTCCAGTCGCAGTCTATCTGCAGCTCTTTGGCAGTGGGCAAGTCGTTGGTGACGTTCATCTGTGCCACACGCCTTATGATTTTCTCCGCCAGCCCGTCGTGCGGTTGCCTCATGCAGTCGTTTACGATAAAGACCACCGGCACCACCTCCACCGTCTTGGGGAAGGCACCCTCGAAGGCTATGGTGGCGTTGGGCTGCGGCCCGTCAGCGGCAGGCACCACGTCGAAATATCGGCAATAGACCTTCCCCACCCCATTGCGTGCAAGGAAGGCGCGCTCGGCGGCACTGACGCGCAGCGTGGTCTGCCAATAGTAGACCGACCGCTTGGGCTCAACGCGCCCGCAAGAGGCAAATAACGCAACGGCAAGCAACGGCAAAAGGCAACACCTGACCATGGATGTAATCACACGCCCGAACATAACTGCTTTTACAATATTATCTAATATAACCGGTATGAATATACCGCGGCAAAATTAGGCAAAAATCGAGCAAACGCAACATTTTGGCTAAGATATTTATATCGTGTGGTCATGTTTGTGATGCCTGTCCGAAAATTATTGTAAATTTGCAATACAAACAGGTTTAAGAGAACACAGAACAGTATTGTTATGGCTATAAGCAACAAGGTAGAGTTTGGGTTTGCCGAGAGTCCCTTCGGCAGGCTGGGGCATGGATACCGTCTTCGTGGTGATAGACAAGTATGAATTGCTGAAGAGGAAAAAATAAAAGGGATATTAGTGATTTTCTTTTTTAATAATTTGGTAAATACACAAGAAAAGTGCATCTTTGTCCCATTAATATAAACACTATCCGATATGGAGGTAAAGATAGAAAACAAACAGATATATTCTCCTATTAGAGACAAATGGCTTGTATATAAGCCAGAAGAAGAAGTTCGCCAACGATATGTTTGCCGTTTGGTGGACAGCTACGGTTATGACATCAATCAAATGGGAGAAGAAGTAAAAGTAACAAATTCTCTGCGTGGTCAAGGTGCTGCACGTGCTGATATTGTTATTTGGCCCAATGAAGAGGATAAAAGAAAAGAGAAGAATGCACTTATTGTAGTTGAGTGCAAGGCTGAGAATGTAACCATTCGTCAAGCTGATTATTTTCAAGGATATAATTACGCAACATGGGCAGGTGCAAAGTTTTTTGTAACAACCAACTTGAAGGAGACTCGTATCTTTAAGGTGGTGGAGGATGCTTTGCCAAAAAAGTTGGAAGAAATCGTTGATATTCCTACTGCCGACATTGTAAATGATGACAAGAAAATCAATGCGATGTTATTGCAGACCAAGGCTTTTACTCGTGATGAGTTCTCAAGACTGCTTTTTAAGTGTCATAACATCATTCGTAACAATGACAAACTTTCTCCTGAGGCTGCATTTGATGAGATAAGTAAGATACTTTTCATAAAAATTCGATATGAACGTACAAATTCTGGAACTCAAATCTTTTCAAAGGAGGAATTTTTGAAACAAAAGAAGATGTATGATTCTGTAAAGTCTAAAGAGTCACCTGATTATTATCAGTTTTTGTTTAATAAAACAAAGGAGGACTTTGCTAAAGACCATCTCTTTGATGAAAATGAAACCATCAAGATTCGGGAAAATAGCTTTGAGCAAATTGTGAAGGAATTGCAGGTATATAACTTGTCAACGACTTCTGATGATGTGAAAGGCATCGCCTTTGAACAATTCTTGGGAAGAACATTCCGTGGTGAGTTAGGACAATTCTTCACGCCTCGTACGATTGTCGATTTCATGGTGTCAGTACTTGACCCGCAAGAGGGAGAGTATATTTGTGACCCATGTTGCGGAAGTGGCGGATTCTTGATTCGTGCGTTTGAGTATGTTCGTGAACATATAGAGAATGAAGTAGAAGTAAGAAAAGAGGATGTGAAAAAATCCTTGTTTACAGACGATTATTCCAAGTTGTCAAAGAAAGAACAAGAGGAAATAGACCAAAAGGTGGCGGATGCTTTCAATAAGATGAACTATGAGTTGGACATCAATAACCCAATGGGACGTTTGCGTTCTCTTTCTTTTGATTGCATCTATGGAACCGATGCAAATCCACGCATGGCCCGTACCGCCAAGATGAACATGATTATGCATGGTGACGGGCATGGCGGTGTGCATCACCATGACGGCCTCCTGAATGTCAATGGCATTTGGGAAGGACGCTTTGATGTTATCCTGACAAACCCTCCATTTGGTGCAAGAATCGACAAGGAACTGAAGATTACCGAAGCTGACAGATTCACAGATACGGAGAAAATCAAGGCTTACGAACAAAGATATGGCAAGGAAAACTACGACAATGCTTTGAAACAGGTCAATGAGCATGTTGGCCAACCTATACTTGACCTATTCCAAATAGGCAAGTTTAGTGGGCTTACCGAAGTCTTGTTCATAGAGCGTTGTTTGAACCTGTTGAAGCCTGGTGGACGAATGGGAATTGTTCTTCCTGAGGGTGTGTTGAACAATACAAACCTTCAAAAGGTGCGTGATTTTGTAGAGAACAAGGCGAAGATATTGTTGATAGTATCTATTCCGCAAGATGTATTTATGGCAGCTGGTGCTACAGTAAAGCCAAGTTTGTTGTTTTTCAAGAAATTCTCGGAAGAAGAGGCTGAAGAATACAACCGAATCTATATCCAGGCAGCGCATGAGGTGGAAGATAAATACGATGAAGAAATGTCGGATATAGATGCAAAGTTGGCTAAACGTGGTAAAGAGGCTTTGCCAAAAGAAGAAAAGAAAAAACTCCGTGTTCGCAAGAAAGAATTAACTTCTTTAATCGAGAACGAAACTAAGGCTTTGGTGAAAGAAAGGTTTGACTATATGATTCCGATAGCGGAAGTTCAGAAAGCAGGTATTGGTACAACTGGTGCCAAGATAGAGAATGAACTTATTCCACTTGAAAAAGAATTTACAGAGTATCGAAAGGAAAACAAACTTTGGGAAAAGCATGTAAAGACTACGAAATACGATGTTTCTGATGACGGGACCATGCTGCGTACAAGAATTATTGATGGTGTCGCTTGCGAACCAGAACCATTCTATCAAGAGAAATGAGTGAAAATACTTTTAAATATATCCATTTTGCCAACTATAAGGACCTTCTTAATTGGAGTGTCCAGTATGTGGTTGAGGAGAATTTGGGCTTTACCAAAAAGTACCCAATGGCTAAGATTGGATCGTTCTTGAAAAAAAGTAAGAATCAAATAGAGATCCAAGATGACATAGAGTACAAGCAAGTTACTGTTAAAACGAACAATGGTGGTGTGATTGCAAGGAATGATGGTCAGCTAAAAAAAGGCTCTGAAATAGGAACAAAGCGACAGACCGTTGTTCATGCAGGTCAATTTATTGTGTCGAAAATAGATGCTCGTAACGGAGCGTTTGGAGTGATTCCAAATGAATTAGAAGGGGCGATTGTAACAAACGATTTCCCTGTATTTGATGTGGATTCTACCAAAATTCTTCCTCAGTTTATGTTGCTAATTTCTACAACTCCTCAGTTTGTGGAATTTGCTCGTAAATGTAGTAGTGGTACGACAAATCGTAAGCGTATAGATATTGATGCCTTTCTGCAACAAGCTATTCCTTTGCCTTCGCTGGAAGAACAGAAGGCGATATTGAAAGCTTATAATGATGATGTTTTTGCGGCAAACCAATTGTTGGGTGAGGCGATGGATAAAGAACAAAACATCAATTATTATTTAGATTCAATGCTGAAATTCTCATGTAACAAGAGTTATATTCATAAAGGATTAAACTTTGTTTCGTTTAAAGATGCAAATAGATGGGATGTTCAGTATTATTCCACTCAGCGAAAAGTCATGTCTGCTTATGATGTTAAAACGATAGGGCAGTGCCTTGCAACATTTATGGCAGACGTGAATAAAACTTCATTGAGAATAGAAACATATAACGAGCCTCAAAAAGATTTTGCTTATATAGGGATGGAGTCTGTAGAAAAAAATACTGGTGAATTGTTGAACTTGCCGATAGTAAAAGGAATACAGATAAAAAGTCAAACGGTTCGGATTCCCAAAGGCTTCTTTATTTATGGGAAACTACGCCCATATTTGAATAAGTACTGGGTAAATGAAACTGATAGGGAAAATGTAGTTTGTTCTTCGGAGTTTTTCTGTTTTAAACCAAAAGATGGTATAGATGTAAAATACTTCAAGTATATACTTTCTTCCTATATTATTCAAGATCAAATTTCTGAATTGGTTAGTGGAGCAAGGATGCCAAGATTGAATGAGGACGCATTTAAGAATGTAGTGATTCCAATTCCACCTCTCTGCATACAGAAACAAATAGCAGATGAAATATCCAAGCGAAAAGATACGATAAAAAATAATAAGGTTATGGCTAAGGATATGGTGGCTTCGGCTGTCGAACATTTTGAACAAACAATATTTGAATAGCTATGAGATTAAAGAAATTATATATAGAGCATTACAAGAATATTCATGGCGAATATTCTTTTGAAGAGAATCAAGGCTATATCGCTTTGATAGGTTTGAATGGCTCAGGTAAGAGTAATCTGCTGGAGGCTATAAGCCTGGTGTTTGATACCATGCTTGGCCTTCAAGTCAATACATCTATAGGTAATTTCTGGATAGAATATGAGAAGAATGGGGAAACTTGCTTTTATGGCAATATAGACCAAGCTGGAAATGCTATAGAGTTAGATACTCATCCAAAAATGCCTTCTTCGCTAATCTCATGTTATAGTGGAGAAGATGACCGCTTGTGGAATTTCTGTTATAAGGATTATTATGTTCGTTTCTTCAATGCTGCTATTGGGGGAGGCGAGTATAAGCCACGGAGTCTTTATATTAACAAGTATTGCTGGAAGATTGCTTTTATCTCTTTGCTTTTTAGTGAGAATGAAGAGGTGAAATCCTTTGTTGAAAACATCTTGAAAATAGATGCGCAACAAGTGTCTGTACGATTTATTCGTAAGGAAGAGAATAAGGCTAATAGCCATGATGCCTCAAATTGGTATGCTCGTATAGAAGAAAAGTTTGGCAAGAAAAGAATACCTATCGAAACATTGAAATATGAAGACTTGGTATGTAATGCATATCCCAACTTAACGTCTGATGCTCAGATATTCTATTACCTTTATTTCCTTTGTATGCCAGAGCGAAATACTAATATTGGTATGCGAGCTGATAAGTTGATAGAAAATATAGACATACAGTTAGATGGCTATAATTTTGATGATTTGAGCGAGGGTGAGAAAAAACTCATCCTCATCGAATGTATAACGAAAGTTTTGGGCGATAAAGACGCTCTTGTCTTATTAGACGAGCCTGATGCCCATACTCATATAGCGATGAAGAAAGAACTTCTGCAAGTTATTTCAGAGTTTGAAGGGCAAACAGTCATGTCTACTCACTCTCCAATGTTTTTGAATAAGCGTTGGGATGGGTATCATACAGGGAATATCTATTATATGCATGATGGTGTTGTCGAAAATGCTGACGGATTGAAGCACCTTAGTGATTTGACGGATGGGGCAATAGATTACTTTGAAGGTTCGTTCATATTAAGTTCGAAGAATATTCTTGTGGTAGAAGGTAAGTATGATGATAAGTATCTGAAAAAGGCAATAACTATTTTTGCAAACAAAGATGCAAAATATAGTAAGTTGGAGCAAGTAACGATCTTGTCGTCTAATAGTGCCAGTGCTGCTGTTGAAATCTATAATCAGATTCTTGCACCATGCTTGGACAGAATAGATAAAATAGTGTTTCTCTTTGACTATGATAACGGTGGATGGAATGATGGTTGGAAAAAAATAAAGCCGTTGTCTGATGTTAATGATAAGATTGTTCCTATGTTCTATCAAGATAACTATCTGTCTGTAGAAAAATATCCAACAAGTGAGACAGATGTAAGTGAAGCTAATGGAGGTCGTAGAATCAATGATGTTAATTCTTATATGGTAGAAGACCTATTTTCTGAAGAATCGTATGCCTCAAAGATAGCTCAAGTGATAAATGCACGTACGCATAAAGATTTTAGAAAACTTACAATGGGAAAGAAAGGTACGGCTGGGGCAATAAAAGAGCATATAGAAAAAGAATACAATAATTTTAAGGAAGAGTGGTTTGAAGGTTTTAAGCCTGTGCTTGATAAATTGTTGGAAGTTTTTTTCGGTAGTAAAAAATGAACCTATGGACTCAATAAAGATACAAGGATATAAGTCTTTCAAGAACTTGTCTGTTCAGTTGCATCCAATAAATCTCTTGATTGGTGCCAATGGAGCTGGCAAGAGTAACTTCTTGTCTCTTTTCGAGATGTTGGGCAACATCTATGAAAAGAGATTGGGGGTGTATGTGGCTCAAGTTGGTGGAGTGGATAAGCTGCTTTATCAAGGAAGAAATGTGACGGAAGAAATCGACTTGGAATTGAAGCAAGCCAACAACTTCTATCAGTTGTCTTTGATGGAGTCGGATGGAAAACTGATGGTTCAAAATGAGGCTGTCGGCTATGATAAAACACCTGCATCTTTTGAAAGTGTCAACATCAATCAGTATGCTGATGAATCTAAGTTGAAAGAATACGTAGGGACGAGGTCGGGTGATTATCTTAATGAGTATATCTCCCAAATCCGCAAGTTCCACTTTCATGACACAGGTCGCCGCTCTCCCTTTACGGCAGACAGCCATATCGTGAACGATGCTTATCGTATGTATGAGCATGGCGAGAACTTGGCGGCTATTCTCTATCGCATCCAGCGAGAGAAGCCGATGGCTTACAAGCGCATCATCCGTGTGATTCAAAGCGTGGCACCTTACTTTTCTGATTTCTTTTTCCAACCTACCGAGGCTGATATGGTTCGCTTACAATGGCAGGACAAGTACAGTTCCATGATTTATGGGCCTACGGATTTGTCGGATGGTACTATCCGATTTATCGCATTGACGGTTCTTTTCATGCAGCCTTGGTTGCCAAGGGTCATCATCATAGATGAGCCGGAGCTTGGATTGCATCCTGTGGCTATCGAAAAGCTGGCCGGTTTGATAAAGATGGCGGCGCAAAAGGGTACGCAAGTTATCGTTGCCACTCAGAGTGCCGAGCTCATCAGCAGCTTTGAGCCAGAGGATGTGTTGACAGTGAATCAGAATGAAGAGGGCACTACCATTGAACGCTTGAATCGTGAGAACTTGGAGCGATGGCTGGATGAATATACGCTTGGTGATTTGTGGAAACAAAACATCTTGAAAGGAGGGCAGCCACGATGAAACGGGTTATTATTATTTGTGAGGGACCTACCGAGCAAGAGTTTTGCTTGGAAGTTTTAAATGAGGAGCTGGTGAAACACGATGTTTATGTGGAGGCACCACTCATCAAGCATTCTCATGGTGGCATTGTGGCTTGGGGTATTATCAAGAGACAAATCTTGAAGCATCTTCAGGAAGGTGATGTTTATGTCAGTATGTTGGTGGATTATTATGGCATAAAAGATCAGTTTGCTTTCCCTGGTTGGGAAGATTCCAAAAACATTGCTGACAAAGCAGAGCGTATCCACTTCTTGGCTGATAAAATGGCAGAGGATATTCCTGAGCAATATCGTTATCGCTTCATTCCGTACATTCAGCTCCATGAGTTTGAGGGATTGTTATTTAGTGATGTTAATGCTTTCTTGAATAGTTTTGACTCAAACGAAATCAACTATGATGCATTGCTAAATGCCGCAGAGACTTTCGAAAATCCAGAGATGATAAACAATAGTCCAGCTACAGCTCCATCGAAGCGTCTGATAGAAGCCATTCCTGATTATAATAAGGTGATATTTGGCAATTGTGTGGCAATGGATATTGGCTTGAAGAAAATACGTGAGAAATGTCCATTGTTTAATGAATGGGTAGAGAAATTAATGAAATGAGTTTAGATATTCCAGACACTGTCTGGAATATTTGAATTTGTCAGACAGTGTCTGACAAATATTGTATCTTCGCAATAACAGAAAAACATTTTTATGGCAATAAGCAACAAGGTAGAGTTTGGATTTGCCGAGAGTCCCTTCGGCAGCATCATCGTGGCCCGCACATGGGACGGCATTTGTGACCTGCAGTTTCTCGACTACAACCGTCTGGAGACCATCCACGAGTTGGCGAAGCGGTGGGGGCAATACACGCCCACCACGCAAAGCAACATCATGGCCGACACGGTGGAGCGCGTAATCTTCGAAGGATTGGACCACCCCTTGAAGCTCGACGTGAAAGGCACCGAGTTTCAGCTGAAAGTGTGGGAAGAACTGCGCAAGATACCTTTCGGCACAACGGTGAGCTACCTTGAGGTGGCAGAGCGCATAGGCGAACCCAAGGCGGTGAGGGCTGTGGCCACAGCGATAGCGCAAAACCCCGTGGCAATGCTCATTCCGTGCCACCGCGTCATCCACTCCGACGGCACGCTCGGCGAATATCACTGGGGAAGAGACTTGAAAAGGAAACTCATAGAATGGGAGAAAAGCAAGACAAAGCAAGCCTGACGGCACAAGGGCTCTACGACAACGTGCTTGCCATAGTGGGCAACGGCAAGCTCACTATGGCGTTGCGCCTGAAGCTCCTGCACGAGGCCCTGGTCGTAACGTGTGCCGAGGCACTGAAGGACACGAGGTACGGGTTCGGTGACCTCAACTCGCAGCTGGAGAGCGTGATGCGACTTTTCAACATCCATGGCGACGAGGCCAACGCACTCAGGCAGGCAAGACGCGACAGCAACCGCAGCCACATCGACGGTGGCAAGGACGAAGCCAGCAACATTCTGCTCTACGACGCTGCTGCCGTGGCGAGACTCATCGGCCGCGTGCTGAAGACCGCGATGCCCGACACGCTCACGCCGCTCTTGCCGCGCGACATTAAGCCTGCCGCTGAACGCCTACGCCACAACTCGCCCGACAAGCGGTGCATAGTGAGGTCGTTTGACGAAGAGACGATACGCGTGGTGGTCGACGAGGATGGCGGCGGCAAGGAGATGACCGTGTATTACACCCGGCAGACGCAGTATGCCCACATGGAGTATCTCTACGGCATTCTCAAGCCCGGCATGCACCTTAACCTGCTCGACTGCCAGACCGACGGCGACACCATCACGCCAAGGCTTATCATAGTGGAGCCCGACTGCCTGATGGACATCTCCGTGATAGCATCGTGCTTCGAGGATTACGGCCACCATCCGCTCATGTATCTCCTGAGCCGGATAAAGGAGCGCGCCAACACGCAAGCCATACTCTTGGGAAACTATGCCGGGGCGTGCCTCGACGATATAATAAACGCCGAGGAGTTCTCGGCGGCAAACACTCTCATAAAAAACTTCCGCGACAAGGCCCTTGAATATGCCAGCTGCACTGACTTCGACGGAGCGAAGTTCAAGGCCGACGCGGCACGTCAGGCGCACAACCTAACCAGCATTGTGGACGAGCTGCGCCGGCACTACGACATGAAGAAGGCCATACTCGAGCCCACATTCGTTTGCGAGAAGCTCGGACTGCAAGGACGCGTAGACCTGATGACCACCGACCTGCAGCTGCTGGTGGAGCAGAAGTCGGGACGCAACATCTTCCTGGAACGCGGAACGGCAAACAGCCAGGGGGCAAAAGTGGTGGAGAAGCACTATGTGCAGGTGCTGCTCTACTTCGGCATTCTGTATTACAACTTCGGCGTGCAGCACTCCGACATACGCCTGCTCTACTCCAAATACCCACTGCCCGACGGCCTCATTGGGGTGACATCGCTCATGAAGCTCGTCTACGAAGCCCTGCGCTTCCGCAACGAGGCTATAGCGCTGGAGTTTGACATTGCCGAGAACGGCATGGAGAACATTCTGCCACAGATAACCGAGCAAACGCTCAACGTGGCGCATGCCGGCGGGCATTTCTACGACACATACCTCAGACCGCAGCTGCTGTCGCTGATTATGCCTCTCCACACGCTCACGCCCCTGGAGCACGACTACTTCTGCCGCATGACGCAGTTTGTGATAAGGGAGAACATCATGTCAAGAGTGGGCGTGGTGGAAGGCACGGGCAACTGCATGGCCAACCTCTGGAACATGCCTTTGGCGGAGAAGAAGGAGACAGGCAATATTTTCACCGGCCTTACCAGCCCAAGGGAGGTCGACCGCAAGGGCCAAGACGCGGAAGACTGCCAAGGCGGCGTTTGCGACACGCTCGCCTTCAGCGTGCCCGACCAGGGCGAGGACTTCCTGCCCAACTTCCGCCGTGGCGACATGATATACCTCTATGCCTACGACAACGATGCGGAACCCGACGCGCGCAAGGCGATACTGCTAAAGGGAGGTATACAACAGCTGCATACCGACAGCGTGGTGGTGAAGCTAATGAATCCCCTGGAAAAGAATTACCTGAGCCAGAACAAGGACAAAGTGTGGTGCATAGAACACGGCAGCAGCGACGTGGGAGGCGGTGCGGCATTGAGCTCCATCTACCAGTTGGTTACGGCGCCGCGAGACCGCAGGGGCCTGCTGCTCGGGCAACGCGCGCCACAGACCGACAAGAGCCTCACGCTGTCGAGAAGCTACAACGGCGGTATCGACGATATAATACTGAAGGCGAAGCAAGCCCGCGACTACTTCCTGCTCGTGGGACCACCGGGCACGGGAAAGACATCAATGGCATTGCAGTTTATGGTAAGGGAAGCCCTTGCTGAGCTTAATCAGGAAGACGGCAAGGGACTGCTGCTCATGGCTTACACCAACCGCGCCGTAGACGAGATTTGCGGCATGCTGGCCGACAACGGCATCGACTTCGTGCGGGTAGGCAGCGAACTGGCATGCGCCGATAGCTTCATGCCTTATCTCCTGCAAAACAGGGTGGGAGAAAAGCCCACACTTGCCGGCATGAAGCAGCTCATTGGCAACGCCAAGGTCATAGTAGGCACCACGTCGATGATACAGTCGCGGGCCTACATCTTTTCAATAAAGCATTTCGCGCTTGCCATCGTTGACGAGGCTTCGCAGATATTGGAACCGAACATCATTGGCCTGCTGGCAAGCCACAGGGCGACGGGCACGTTGGGAGAATGCCAATGCAACATCGACAGGTTCATCCTCATTGGCGACTACAAGCAACTGCCTGCCGTGGTGCAGCAAAGCGACAGCGACAGCGCAGTGAGAAGCCAACTGCTGCAGAACATAGGACTCACCAACTGCAAGAACTCACTCTTCGAACGGCTCATAAGGCAAGAACTTCTCGCCCATCGCACCGACTTCATCGGCACACTGCGCCGCCAGGGACGCATGCACCCCGACATTGCGGAGTTTCCCAACCGTGAGTTCTATTCGCGTGAGCGCCTGAGCTGCGTGCCGCTGCCTCACCAAGAGGCCACTGACATTGGCTACACGATGCCGTCGGGAGACGGCATCGATGACCTGTTGAAGAGCCACCGAATGATATTCTTCGCGTCGAGAGACTGTCGGCAACCTGAGATTTCCGACAAGGTGAACGCCGACGAGGCGCAGCTCGTAAGCGACTTGCTGAAGCGCATTTACCGCTTCTACGGCGAGAGGTTCAACGCCGACAAGACCGTGGGCGTGATAGTGCCTTACCGCAACCAGATAGCGATGATAAGAAAGGAAATAGAGAAAACAGGGATAAAGGCCCTCGACGGCATAAGCATCGATACCGTAGAACGGTACCAGGGGTCGCAAAGGGACGTGATAATATATTCGTTCACCATACAGCAAGCCCATCAGCTCGACTTCCTTACCGCCAACACCTTCACGGAGGACGGTCACGAGATAGACCGCAAACTCAACGTGGCACTGACGCGGGCCCGCAAACAGCTCATCCTCACTGGCAACGTGAGGACACTGTCGGCGTCACCACTTTTCAGGCAACTGATGGACTATATCAAGAAAAAAGGCGGTATGGTTGAACGCTAAAGGCTTCTTCAGAGCAAGCCCATGCCCTTAAACTCCTCAAGAAGGGGCAGGGCTATTGCCTTGGCGTCGGGATGCGGCTGGCCGGTGGTGCCAAGGGCACGAAGGTCGAAGAAATGCTTCCAATCGGAAACGAAAGCCGTGTGGACGAGTTCGGTGGCAGTATCGAGCGGCAACACCACACGTGCCTCCTGCGGTTTGCGGCCCGCAGCAATGAGGTTCATATACGACTTCTCGGCAGAGACGTTGGCAAACACCCAGTTGTCGAGAACCGAAGCACTGCCATCGGCAACCTTGCGCGCCAGTTCCATAAACTGCTGGCCGCTGATGGTCAGCACGCCGTTGCTCAACAGGCTTGCCCATTCCGTCCCGGTCATCTCCTGCTTTACCCATGTGGGAATGTTGACGGTGATCTCGTTGCCAAACTTTGCCTTCGAATAGTTGCAATAACGCGTGCTCTGCTCTGCCATGGAGTTGGCACGATGACGGTTAAACTCGCGCGTTATGGCAATCTGCGTAGAGAAGTGCACGGTGACACGCACCGGATGAAGCGGCAACGGCTCGCTCCAATAAGCCTGAAGGTCGTCGAGGCGGCCGTTCTCGGCAAGCACGCGGAGGTTGGTGGTGACATACAGCTTACCCGAATGCTCTGCACACTGCGAAAACCTGTTGGTTGCGTAAAACTCACATGACTGCGCAACGTCCTTCCCCGCTCCGGCAACATCGAACAAGAGATACACGGTGCCATGCTCAAGCATCGCAAAATGCTCGCTCTTGATCATGCGCTCTACAAAGGGCTGCGCCGAGTCTGCCGTGGTGTGGTCCTCGCTCTTGTAGCACACACGCCCCACGCGCTCTATCTGCTTGTAAACGCCGGATATACCAGCCCCTTGTTGCCATATCTCGAAAGAAGGAGTATTGATTCGCATTGTGAAAAGATGTAGTCGTGTTTGTTATGTCATAAAATTATATGCAAAACTACAACTTTTTTTCGCAAACACACGCCCGATGCCGATTAATAATAAACTTTTTGCTAATTTTGCAATAAAGGTATCTGAGACAATGGATGAAAAAACAAGCATCAAACTGTTGAGCAGACATGGCATCAAACCCACAAGCAACCGCATTCTCGTGGTCAAGGCATTGGCTGCGGAAGAGTATCCGTCGACGCTGACAGAACTGGAGAACCTCTTGCTCAGCGTTGACAAGAGCGGCATATTCCGTGCCCTGACTCTCTTTCGGGAACACCATCTCGTACATACAATCGAGGACGGCAACGGTGGGATAAGATACGAACTGTGCATGAGCCACAGCGACGATGACGACGAAGACGAGGACTTGCACGTGCACTTCTTTTGCGAGAGATGCCACAGAATCTATTGCCTCCACGACACGCCGGTGCCAACCATAGACTTGCCGGCAGGATTCACCCGACAGAGCTGCAACTACGTTGTGAAAGGCATCTGCGAAGAGTGTAACCGGCGTGACGGACTAATACGATAACCCCTACCCTTAATAACCTTTAAGACAATAAACATGAAACAATCGCTCAAGAAGACGACGGTATTGATTTTCTTGCTCACCGCCTCACTGACGCTTTCCTTCTCCGCAGTAAAGAAGGAGTATCTATGGCCAAAAGGCAAAATGCCCGACAGCCAGCAACAACAGATTGCCGCTTTGAAAAGCGTGGCGAGCCTTGAAGACTTCAATGCCGACGACAACCGTTTGCCATACCTCGAATGGTATGACGCTCCTGCAAAAGAAAAGCGCAAAGGGGCGTGCATGATCCTCATAAGGGGAGGCGCATACCAATATCTGGCAAGCGAAGCTGCAGAAAAGCTATGGAGAGAACGGCTCACCGAGGAAGGCATACAATGCGTGGGGCTCATCTACCGCACGCCACGACCCGAGGGATTGCCAATATACAAATCTGCATGGGAAGACGGACAACGCGCCGTGCGTCTGGTGCGCAGCGAAGCCAAGAAACGCGGATATGACCCCGAAAAGATTGGAGTGATAGGCATGTCGGCAGGCTCGCACCTGGGACTTCTTCTCGCAACAAGCTCAGAGACACCGGCATACAACCTACTGGACAAGATTGACGACACACCCTGCCACATAAACTGGGCCATACTCAATGCACCTGCCTACGTGACCACCGACGGACGACAGGGCACGAAAGCCACGCGACAGGGCTACGGCACAGACGTGAGCCTCGACACCATCTTCCACTTCGACAAGCACACTTGCCCCATAAGCCTGCACCATGGAGGACTTGACCCCTATTCGCCAAACGGCTCCACCCTAATCTACCGCCAACTGAGGCGCATGAAGGTTCCCGCCGAACTTCATCTGTACCCCGACTTAGGCCACCAGGCATTGGGCTTTGAGCGCGCCGTGGAGTTCATACGCCAAATGGGATTCCTGGAGGCTCCTGGAAAAGAAGTGACGCTCATGAGCCGATTCGACAACGACGAGGCACGTGGCAACTATAAGAAAGAAGCCATTTGGCCAAAAGGCAAGATGCCCGACCGCCAGGACCAGCAATGCGAGCCTTACTTGGAATGGCATTTCCCCAAGACATTGAAGACCAAGGCCATACAGATAGCCTACTCGGGCGGAGCATACAACTTCAACAATCCCGACGAATTTGAGGTAGCTCCCTTACGGCGCTTCCTCAACGAGAAAGGAATGACCGTGGTGACCGTCAAATACCGTACGCCACGCCCAACCGCCGAGAGCGGACTCTCCAAGCACACAACGGCTTGGCAAGACTTGCAGAGGGCAATAAGGATTGTGCGCAATGAGGCAAAGAACTACGGACTGGACCCCAACCGCATTGGCATATCTGGAGGCTCGGCGGGAGGACACCTCACGCTCATGGGCGTGACATCATCGACCCACCAAAGCTATCTGCCAATAGACAGCATCGACAAGGTGCCTTGCAACGTGCAATGGGGCCTCGCCACATATCCAGCTTACGTCTTGTCCGACGGCAGCGACGGAGAAAACAGCGAGGGAGGCAACGAAGACCGCGACATGATAAACCCGGAGTTCTCGTTCGATGTCAAGACAGCGCCTACGCTTTTCCTGCATGGCGACGCCGACGGCTATGCGGCTATGGGCTCCGTGAAATGCTGGGAAAAGATGCGGGCCATGGGCATACAAAGCGAGCTGCACACCTTCGCCCTGAGGAAGCATTGCTTCCACCAGCAAGCGGCACCAGGCACAGGAAGCTACGGCTATCTTGACCGCATCTGGGATTTTCTGACTAAAAAGAAGCTGAATCGCTGATTATTTCGTAATTTTGCATTTCGGAAAAACTATTAAATTAAATACATGGAAGAGAAACATTTCAAGCGGACAACCGTCACGGCTGCCCTGCCCTACGCCAACGGCGGCGTACACATCGGGCACTTGGCAGGTGTATACGTGCCAGCCGACATCTATGTACGTTATCTCCGCCTCAAGAAGCAAGACGTTGTTTTCATTGGCGGTAGTGACGAGCATGGTGTGCCTGTAACCATCCGCGCCAAGAAGGAGGGCATCACCGTACAGGAAGTGGTAGACCGCTACCACAACCTCATCAAGAAGAGTTTTGAGGAATTCGGCATCTCCTTTGATATATACAGCCGCACGACCTCGAAGATTCACAATAAGTTCGCATCCGATTTCTTCCGCACACTCTACGACAAGGGCGTGCTCGAAGAGAAAGTGGAGGAGCAGTTCTGCGACGAGGTAACTGGTGAATTCCTCACCGACCGCAACATCGTGGGCACATGTCCCCGTTGTGGTGCTGAGGGTGCTTACGGCGACCAGTGCGAGAAATGTGGCGCTACCCTTTCTCCAGAGGAGCTTATCAACCCTACCAACAAGAACAATCCCGGCCACGGCCTTGTGAAGAAGCCTACCAAGAACTGGTATCTCCCACTTGGCAAGTATCAGGACTGGCTGAAGCAGTGGATTCTCGAAGGCCACAAAGAATGGCGCCCGAACGTATACGGACAGTGCAAGTCGTGGCTCGACATGGATCTGCAGCCGCGTGCCATGACCCGCGACCTTGACTGGGGAATCCCCGTACCTGTGGAGGGTGCCGACGGAAAAGTGCTTTACGTGTGGTTCGACGCTCCGATAGGCTATGTAAGCAACACAAAGGAACTGTGCGACGCAGAGCCTGAGAAGTGGGGTTCATGGCAGAAGTGGTGGCAAGACCCTGAAACACGACTCGTGCACTTCATAGGTAAGGACAACATCGTGTTCCACTGCATCATCTTCCCGACGATGCTCAAGGCTCACGGCGACTATATCTTGCCCGACAACGTGCCGGCAAACGAGTTCCTCAACCTTGAGGACGACAAGATTTCCACATCACGCAACTGGGCTGTGTGGTTGCACGAATATCTCAATGATTTCCCCGGCAAGCAAGACGTGCTGCGCTATGTGCTCACGGCCAACGCACCCGAAACGAAAGACAACAACTTCACCTGGAAGGACTTCCAGGAGCGCAACAACTCTGAGCTCGTGGCCATCTACGGCAACTTCGTGAACCGCGCACTGCAGCTCACCAAGAAATACTGGAATGGCGTGGTGCCTGAGTGCGGCGAACTGACCGATGTCGACAAGAAAGCCATCGACGAGTTCAAGGACGTGAAGACAAAGGTTGAGCAGCTCATCGACGGCTTCCACTTCCGCGAGGCGCAGAAGGAGGCGATGAACCTCGCACGCATAGGCAACAAGTATATCACGGAGTGTGAGCCTTGGAAGGTTTGGAAGACCGACCCGAAGCGCGTGGAGACAATACTCTACATCTCGCTGCAACTCGTGGCCAACCTTGCCATTGCCTTCGAGCCTTTCCTGCCCTTCTCAAGCCGCAAGCTGAGAGACATGATCGGCATGGACAGCTTCGACTGGGCAGAGCTCGGCCGCACCGACCTGCTCAAGTCCGGACACCAGCTCTGTGAGCCTCAACTGCTCTTCGAGAAGATTGAAGACGAGACCATACAGAAGCAGCTCGACAAGCTCGCTGCTACGAAAGAGGCCAACGAGAAGGCACAAGCTGCCAAGGAATACAAGGCTGAACCAATAAAGCCTAACGTGCCTTTCGACGAATGGGAGAAGGTGGACATAAGGGTTGGCCACATCAAGGAATGCAAGAACGTGAAGAAATCGAACAAGCTCCTGCAATTCACCATCGACGACGGCAGCGGCACCGACAGGACTATCCTCTCAGGTATAGCAAAATTCTATAAGCCAGAAGACCTCGTAGGCAAGGATGTGCTCTTCATAGCCAATCTCGCACCACGCAAGATGATGGGCATAGAGAGCCAGGGCATGATTCTCTCGGCACTCAACTTCGACGGTTCGCTGAGTGTCACCACCACGCTTAGCGAGGTGAAGCCAGGCAGCCAGATAGGTTAAACTTTACATTGGCTGGGCTCGTACCTGCCAAAAACACAAATACAAAACATGAAAAAAGCCATATCCGACACACGGATATGGCTTTTTTCATGCTTTGTATGTTTTTCCCGACTTCAGACTTTATCTTCTGTCTGCGCCAAGAGAGGTGGTCTTATTTCAGC
>CAZXGQ010000018.1:0-34200 GCA_964640415.1 uncultured Prevotella sp. | reverse complement strand
CCCCTTCGGGGACGTATATTCAAGCATAAATACCTAAATCCGAAACTTCAGTTATATTATACACTGCTTCTGAAGACTTGAAATTGCAGTGCCCAGGGAAACCATCGCAGAAATGGGTTTTTAGGTGTGGGGGGAGGCATCCGACATTTGGAGTGGTGTGTCGGAAAACAAACGTCCCCTTGTGTTGTAAATGTAAAGATTTATAGCAAGATTTTAACACTTGGGGGGCACACCATCTAGAACGGCCAAGGAGCCTCTGAAATGTTAAAAAGGGCACCTTCAACCCGATTTTTGCAAAAAAAAGCATGAAATCGGGTCGCGATACTAGCACTATCGCGTCGCGATTCTAACGTAAAGGCACTGCGATTCTAACGTAAAGGCGTTGCGATTCTAACGTAAAGCCGACTCAAAAGCTTAAATGAAGGCCATGTTTTATACTGTAAAAAGTATAATGGTCTGTCCGTCAAGATATTATGAAAAACCTGCAAAAAAGGCTTCAAATCGCACGAGAGGAAAAGTTTTTCAAAAAAATCGATTTTCTGAGAGCCTTTTGTTGTGATTTTTCATCATAAGGGAGTTTGTCCACGAAAGACACAGAGAACGCGAAAAACAAGGACACGAAACCAATGCGGCACATAATCAGGAGGTTCTGTATAGATTAGTGTTGCCATTATGGGTAATGCATATTCAACTCTATATTTATCTCACGCAGAGTCGCCGAAGTTTTTGAGCCGCCGAGGTTATGCCTTTGAAGCATCGGGATTTTACGAGAGGCCTTTGGCCTTGAGAGAGTTCGCTAGTGTGGCTCGCTTCATTCTTAACTCTTCATTCTTAACTATAAGTCTTCATTCTCTCTACCTCTCTTGACAGACTCCAAGTCTCAAAAAGGCGAAAGCCTTCGTTCTCTGTGGCTTGTTAACCTCTGCGGCTCTGCGTGAAATCATCTGCGTGGAAAAAATGTTGCCATTCGGGTTGCGGACGCCTCTTAAAAATCTTTTGAATCCGTGTGAGGAAAAATCCGTGTGATAAAGAGGACGTTGTTGTTGCACCCCGGAAACGGTTGCGGACGGGCACTGGGCCCGTCCGCAAATAGTTTCAAATTGTCTTAAGGATATAAGAAGGGTATGGATTATTCACCCACCGTGCAATCGTCCAAGCCCTTGTTGCCGTTTATGAAAGCAGATGCATCCATGCGTTTCTTTCCGGCAAGCTGGAGAGAAACAATCTCCAACCATTCGTCGGCGCAGGCAATGTACAACGCTTTCTTCGTGGTCTCGATGCTTCCAGGCGCTGCGCTGCCTGTGGCTCTTCCGGTTTTTGCTGCCTTGTAGACCTTAAGCTCAGTGTCTTTCTGGTCTTTGTGGAGCGTAGTCCATGCACCAGGGTATGGCGAGAGTCCCCTTACGAAGTCGTAGACCGCCTTGGCAGGCTTGTTCCAGCATATCTGGCACGTCTCCTTGAAAATCTTCGGGGCGGGGTGCAGAGGCTCTGATGTCGGGATGAGAGCCTCCTGCTCCTGTGCCGGCACGTTGCCGTCGTTGGCGAGCAGCAGGTCGACCGTTTCCACGGCAATGTCAGCCCCGAGCTTCATCAGCCCGTCGTACACATACTCCACGTCGGCATCGTCTGGAATGTCGAAAGTCCTCTTCGTGATAATCCTGCCGGTGTCTATGTCCTTGTCGATGAAGAATGTTGTCACACCCGTTTGTGTCTCTCCGTTGATCACCGCCCAGTTTATGGGAGCCGCGCCGCGGTATTGCGGCAAAAGCGCTGCGTGGACGTTGAAGGTGCCGAAACGCGGCATGGCCCACACTATCTCAGGTAGCATCCTGAATGCCACCACTACCTGCAGGTCGGCCTTGATCTCAGCCAGTTGCGCCACAAACTCGGGGTCTTTCATCTTCACGGGTTGAAGCACGGGTATGGAGTGGGCAAGGGCGTACTGCTTCACCATCGACGGCTGGAGCTTGTCCTGGTGTCTGCCTACGGGCTTGTCGGGCTGCGTCACCACGGCCACGACGTTGTAGCCGCCTTCCACAAGGCGGCTTAGTGTGCCCACGGCAAACTCGGGCGTGCCCATGAATATTATTCTAAGGTCTTTCTTTTCCATTCATTGATTGTTATTGCTGGCGTCAGAAGCTCCACCAGTGTTTTTTCTTCTTCTCTTCCATCGTGCCGTTGAGCAGCACCTCAGCCAGTGTCTTGTGGTTGTGGATGATGGCGTAGATCTGTCCCCAATCGAGCAGTCCGCCGATGTTGCGGTCGTCGATGAAATAGTCTGCCTTGATCTTCCGGGTGTAATGCCTGTCGGAAGGCGTCTCTTCAGGGTAGTCGCTGTTGACCGCCCAAAAGTCTACGCCCCTCTCGTGGCACCATTCCACTGCCTCTTTCAAGGCTTTGCCCTCGCGCACGGTCCAAAGAATAAGCTGGTGGTGCTCCTGTTGGAGCATGCGCAGCGTGTCGGTGGCAAACATTATCTCCGGACCTATGTCGGGGTAGCGGTCCTCCACGATGGTGCCGTCGAAGTCGATAGCTATTTTAGACATTCTTCCTTATTTCTTTATAGATTTGTCTTTCTTGTTGCCATAGTTGTCGTAGCCATAGCGGTAGCCGCCATATCCGTATGAATGGTGACCGTAGCCGTAATGGCCGTAGCCGTAATAGTAGCCGTACTTCTTCTTCGACATGTCGATGCCGTTGATGACGATGCTCACGTTGTTGAGCCTGCCCTCTCTGGTCAGTGTGTTGACGATGTCGAAGTCGCGCTTCGGGGTGTAGTCGGCACGGCAGACATACACTGTGGCATCGCTAACCCTGGCAATGGACACTGTGTCGGGAACAAGGCCGACAGGTGCTGAGTCGATTATCACGTAGTCGAAATGGCCCTTGGCGGTGTTTATGATGCTGTCGAGGCTATTTCTAGCGATGAGCTCGGTCGGGTTTGGCGGAATGGGGCCAGAAGGCATGACGAGCAGGTTGTCGTGTTTGCCGGATGGCAGGATCTGTCCTTTTATATCTTCCCATGTGGGGTTGTCCAGTCTCAGCAGGTTCGTTATGCCGACTTTCTGTTTGCCAAGGCTGAATATGCCCTGCAACCTTGGTTTGCGGATGTCGAGACCGATGAGAAGCACTTTCTTTCCGAGGATGGCGAACGACGTGGCAAGGTTGCTGGAGATGAACGTCTTACCCTCTCCTGCGATGGATGATGTGCACACGATGACTTTCTGTCCTTCCTTGAGCGTGAACAGCAAGTTGGAGCGCATGCCTCTGAATATCTCTTCCATGGCGTTGTTGCGGTTCTCCTTGATGACAATCTCGCCGTCTTCCTTGGCATGCTTGGATGCTGTTGCCACGTCGGAGATGATAGGCAGCTTCGTGAGTTTCTCCACGTCGTCGCGTCCGCCGATCTTGTAGCGCAGAAGTCCGATGATATATATCAGTGCGATTGGCAATCCCAAGCCTGTCACCAGAGCCACGCCCATTATGGAGCGGCTCTTCGTGCTCACCACGCCATTGGTCTGCGGCTCGTCGATGATGCGGCCCTTGTCGGCAGTGGCTGCGAGAGAGATGGAGTTCTCCTCACGCTTTTGCAGCAACAGCAGATAAAGGCCCGATTTCACCTCCTGCTGTCTTCCGATCTGTGTCAGCACGCGCTCTTGCTCAGGTGTCTGTCCCACCTCGCCCTGATATTTACCATATTGCTGCTGTATGCCGCTGCGCTGTATGTCCATGCTCCTCCTCACTTGGCGGAGAGTCTGGCTGATGGCGTTCTGCAGCTGGTCGAGTTGCGACGTGAGAGGCGTTACTGCAGGTGAGTTCTCGCTGGCGCTCTGCAACAGGATGTTGCGCTTCTGCACCGTTTGGTTATAGTTGTTTATGAGCGATGTCACCGCCCCGTTTTCTATGCCGATATTGTTAGGCAGAGGCTGGTATTTGTTGGCGGGGTTGTTGAGGAACGCCGACATCTCGTCGAAAAGCGCTATTTGTGTATTGAAGTCGGCAAGCTTCTCCTGATAGTTGTTGGCCTGCGTGAAGGCTTGCGTGGCGTTGGTCTTCAGCTCCACCATGCCTCGGCTTTTCTTGTAGTTCTCGAGATGTCCTTCTGTGCTTCCGAGCTCATCGTTGATCTTTGCTATGCGCTGGTTGATGAACTCCTCGGTCCTTCTAGCCACCTCGTTCTTGTCCTCGTTGGCCTGCGTGTTGTAGCATGTAACCAGTTGGCGGAGATAGTCGTAGGCGCGGCTTGGGTTCTCGTCGTTGAGCGAGAGTACTGCAATGGAAGTGGTGCGCGAGTCGGAAACGGCGTTGAAGCGTCCCTGGAAATCATAGGCGGCCTGGTCGGGCGATGTGATCACGGCTTTCATTTTCCAGTCGTAGCTTATTGCCGAACCGTCGTTTACGCTGAGTGTCAGGTGACATCCCCTCGCATCGATGGTCGTGGGGAGACTCTTCACTGTCACGTCAACGTTTGGGGCTGTGATGTTGTAGCCCCCGTCGACATGCTCCACCTCCACCGTGAACGAGCTTTTCAGTCTCTCGGCCTCGGTGATTGGGACGCTCACGTTGACTGGTTGGCTCTTGTATAGCAAGGTGCTCTTGAGGTTTCCCACCGAGTAGTACGCCACGAAGAGGTTGAGGTCTCTCACGGCTTGCTTGGCAAGGGTGTGGGTGCTCAATATCTCCAGCTCGTTGTCGAAGCCGTCGGACATGGACATGAAGCCCATGTTTTGCGATTTAAGACTGCTGCCGGTGCTGTTGTCGCTGACCTTGATAAGCACCTTCTCGCTGATGTTGTAGACGGTGTTTGTGTAGCGCACGTATGCCATGCCTAATCCGAGGCACACTATGAGCGACAGGACAATCCATTTCCAGTTGATCAACAGCGAGACAAGGTATTGCTTGATGTTGTCGGTCTCGGCTTGCGCATCAAGCTGGTTATCTTTGTACTCTTCTGGGTTACTGATGTTTCCCGATTTCATTAATCCTGTAGTTTTTATAAATGAATGATTATTAACGTTGTCCAGTTACGGTTTGTGTCGGGCGGTCTCAGTCTTTCTTTTCCGACTCTTCCGCCAGACGTATCAAGTATTTTCCGTATTCGTTCTTTGCCATAGGCTTGGCGTCATCCAGAAGCGTTTGGGTGCTTATCCAGCCCTGCTTGAAGGCAATCTCCTCCAGACAAGCCACTTTGAGTCCCTGCCGCTTTTCTATGACCTCAATGAATGCACTTGCCTCAGAGAGGCTGTCGTGTGTGCCCGTGTCGAGCCATGCAAAACCGCGTTGCAGAGGCTGCACTGCCAGTTGCTCCTGCTTGAGATATTCCTGGTTCACCGATGTTATCTCCAGTTCGCCTCTTGCGCTTGGCTTGATGCCTTTGGCAATCTCCACCACGCTGTTAGGATAGAAATAGAGGCCCACCACGGCATAGTTGCTTTTTGGCTTGGCGGGCTTCTCCTCAATGCTTATACATTTTCCCGCAGAGTCGAACTCTGCCACGCCATACCGCTCTGGGTCGTTGACCCAATAGCCGAAGACCGATGCCGTGCCGTCGTTGGCGAGCCTGACGCTGTTCTCCAGCAGGCTGGTGAAGCCGGCACCGTAGAAAATGTTGTCGCCCAACACGAGGCAAACGCTGTCGTCGCCGATAAACTCCTCTCCGATGATGAACGCCTGGGCCAACCCGTCGGGAGACGGCTGCACTGCATAGGTGAAGTTAACGCCCATTTGCGTTCCGTCGCCAAGAAGCCTCTTGAAAGAGTCGATGTCCTGGGGGGTGGAAATGATGAGAATGTCGCGGATTCCGGCAAGCATGAGCACCGATATGGGGTAATAGATCATGGGCTTGTCGAAAATGGGTATCAGCTGTTTGCTGATGCCTTTTGTAATGGGATAGAGACGGGTTCCGGAACCTCCCGCCAAAACTATGCCTTTCATGGTTGATGCATTTTTATATTTGAAGCAAAGGTACACATTATAGTTTTTAATATCCCAATTTTTTATAAATAAATAAGTGTTGGAGGAAAAAATATTTGTTTCTCTTTGAATAATCGCATTATTGTTGTACATTTGCATTGATAATTTAATCTATGTGAATTAATATTTGATAAAATATGGGAATATTCTCAAAGATATTTAACAGGAAGCCACGTGAGGAGAAGGCTGGTGGCATGCAGGACTACATGACTCTCGTGAGGGTGTATTTCCAGGCGTCGCTCGCCGCCCAGCTTGGCATAACCAACCTCGCCATGTTGCCCGACTTGCGCGTGTTCAAGTCGACGCTTCATGTGCCCACCCAGAACAACAAGCTCGGAGTAGGAGAGAGGTCGCATTGCCGCAAGATGATGCGCGAGATTTATGGCACCGACGACAACTTCTTCAAGGAGATTGACCAGAGCATCCGCCGCAACTGCAGGAAGTTGCCCGACGTGCAGATTTATCTCATACAATTCCAAAACTTCTCGCAGGAGCTGATGATGCTCACGGGCAACCTGATGAAGTTCAAGCTCCGTGTGCCTTCTGTCTTCAAGAAGACTATCTACACCATGACGGAGAAGACCGTGAACGATATCTTCACGAAGAACAGCTATACCGACGCCAGCGTCGTGAAGGCTGTCATGGCTGTGCGCAAGTTCAACCAGAAGCTGAACTTCTCGCAGAAGTGGGTAACCGATTTCGTTTATCAAGTGGTCATGCTCGCCAAGCAAGAGCCGGCTCCATCTGATGAAGAGGCCAGGGAAGCCGAGAAAAAACTGAAAGGTTGATGCCGCCGTCTGGTAAGCGTCGTTTGTAATACCGGTTCGTGTTATGGATGCCAAAACGGAAAACCTTAATGTTTTCACCACGAGGGTGAGGCAACTCATGCTCAGCTATAAGGCGCTGAAGGAAGAGAATGACGCGTTGAGGAGCCAGGTGCAGAAGCGTGAGGAGGAGATAGCGGGCCTTAAGGAGCTTGCCAACCGCCTTCAGCACGACTATGACTTGCTGAAGGTGGCACGGATGATGCAGATCACCGACGGTGACATAGAAGAGGCGCGCAGGCGGCTCAACAAGCTCATAAAGAACGTCAACAGGAGCATCACGCTGCTCAACGGACAGGACTGTAAGGTGTCCACTTAATATTTTGATATGGAAGAAGAGCTTAAGCGAAATATCAGACTTCGCATTTATGATACTTTCATCTCTGTCAGAGTGCCACAGGAAGAGGAACCGCTTTACAGGAAAGATGCGGATCTCATCAACGATTTGTTGAACCTGTATTTCTCCAGTTTCAAGGACAAGAAGCCCGACAAGGAGATAATCTACTATGCCATGATCGACTTGGGGCTTCGCTTGCAGAAAGAGTTGCGCCGCAACGATTCGGAGCCTTACGAGAAGGTGATGAAAGAACTTACCGGCGAGATGGAAAAGCTTCTGGAAGGATAATAAGGAATTATATTTAAAAACATGTTAATATAGAATAAGATGATAAACATTCTAATTACCGCACTTGTAGCCCTTGTTGTCGGCGGAGTGGCGGGCTATTATATTTTCCGTTATGTGATAAAGGGAAAATACAACCAAATGATAGACGCTGCCACCAAGGAGGCGGATGTCATAAAAGAGAAGAAACTTCTTGAGGTGAAGGAGAAATTCCTCAACAAGAAAGGTGAACTCGACAAGGAAATTCAGGCTCATCACCAAAGGATGCAGGCTGGCGACAACAAGCTCAAGCAGCGTGAGATAACTCTCAACCAGAAGCAGCAGGAGCTTGCCAAGACACGTCAGGACATGGAGCGCGAGATGCAGCGCATGGAGAATGAGATGCAGCTCGTGGCTGTGAAGCAGCAGGAGCTTGACAAGATGCAGGGTCAGGAACGCGCCAAGTTGGAGGAAATCTCAGGCATGTCGGCCGAAGAGGCAAAGAACCGTCTCGTGGAGAGCATGAAAGACAAGGCCAAGATGGATGCCGCAAGCTACATCAACGAGGTGGTTGACCAGGCCAAGCTCGACGCCAACATGAAGGCTAAGAAGATAGTCATACAGACCATCCAGCGCGTAGCCACGGAGACCGCAATCGAGAACTCCGTCAGCGTGTTCCATATCGAGAACGATGAGGTGAAAGGCCGCATCATCGGCCGTGAGGGCCGCAACATCCGTGCGTTGGAGGCAGCCTGCGGTGTGGAGATTGTCGTCGACGACACTCCTGAGTCTATCGTCATCTCGGCTTTTGATCCCGTCCGTCGTGAGGTATGCCGTTTGGCCCTTCACCAGCTTGTGGCCGACGGCCGCATCCATCCTGCCCGCATCGAGGAGGTAGTGGCAAAGGTGAAGAAGCAACTCGACAACGAGATAATAGAGACCGGAAAGCGCACTGCCATTGACCTGGGCATGCACGGACTCCATCCTGAGCTGATACGCGTCATCGGTAAGATGAAATACCGTTCAAGTTATGGCCAGAATCTTCTGCAGCACGCCCGCGAGACTGCCAACCTCTGCTCTGTGATGGCGGCTGAGCTCGGCTTGAACCCGAAGAAGGCCAAGCGTGCCGGTTTGCTCCACGATATAGGCAAAGTGCCGGACGAGGAGAGCGAGTTGCCGCACGCATTGCTCGGTGCCAAGATGGCCGAGAAGTTCAATGAAAAGCCCGACATCGTGAACGCCATTGCCGCCCACCACGACGAGACGGAGATGAAGACTCTCCTTGCGCCTATCGTGCAGGTCTGCGATGCCATCTCCGGTGCTCGCCCGGGTGCCCGCCGCGAGATTGTGGAAGCCTACATCAAGCGTCTCAACGACCTTGAGGCCATTGCCATGAGCTATCCTGGTGTGACGAAGACCTATGCCATCCAGGCCGGCCGCGAGTTGCGTGTCATCGTCGGTGCCGACAAGATGACCGACGACGAGAGCAACAAGCTGTCATCAGAGATTGCCGAGAAGATTCAGAACGAGATGACATACCCTGGACAGGTGAAGATCACGGTTATCCGTGAGACCCGCTCGGTGGCATATGCGAAGTAAAAATAATGGTTGCCAGACAAGGCAACGCTCTTAATAAACAAAAACGCAATAACCGCACGACGGCAAGGCTTAACCTTGGTGTCGTGCGGTTATTGCGTTAATGAAAGTGCCAAATTGAAAGATTCCACTCCAGGACAACCTTTTTATTAATAAATAATTTGGAACGTGGCATAGAATGTATACCTTTGTACATTATGGCAAAGAAAAAGAAAAACAAGCAACAGGGCGGAGGACAACAACACCTCTCGCCCGAGCGGTTCATCCGCGAGAGAATGAGAAGCGTGAAGATAGGCAAATGCTACATGAGTACCAAACATGATTTGGACCAAGGCGTGGGATACGTTGTCGTGACGCGTGAGCATACAGGTGGGCGCATCAGCGTTGCCGTGTATCTTG
This sequence comes from uncultured Prevotella sp., assembly GCA_964640415.1. Lineage (GTDB taxonomy): Bacteria > Bacteroidota > Bacteroidia > Bacteroidales > Bacteroidaceae > Prevotella. Next base: position 24,807 of record CAZXGQ010000018.1, on the reverse strand, counting down.
TCGATATTTGGTGTACAGGCGTGTATGATTGTTTATACCAACTGCGCATTGAGGACTACGAGCTTGACAATATGCTCAAAGATTGGGGAAGTCTGGCTCATTTGGAGGAAGTAAGCTATGAGGAGGCCCACAACATGGTGTGGGGATGCGTGGCGTATGCCGAGGAAGCCGGCATCGCACCGTGCAAGGACTTTGCCCTGGCAAAGTATTTCCTTGAGGACGATACCGATGATATTCCGCTCATAGAATACGAATACGGCAAGGACGGCAAGCACTTCCTTGTTGCAAGTGATAATTTGGATCTCACGAAATATCTGCCGTTGTTGAAAAAGAATCTCGGCGAGGATGAATATTCGTTTGTGGTGCAAGGTGGCGACTCTTTTGTTGATCTCGACAAATGGGACAGAAACGGATATCCGCGCGACGAATATCCGCATTACTATGAGTCTAACGGTTCTCCCTACACCTATCGTGGCTCTTATCCTAAGCAACCGGATGAGCCGGAATTTCCCGAAGTGAACAAAGTGTTTGCCTCGCCTGACAACCGCCTGACATTGTCTGATGCCGAAGTGGACCGCATCCTCGCTTTGCCCCACGACAAGTTGCGTCGTCAGCTTGAGCACATGATTATGTGGTGTCTTGGCGTTGCCAACGATGGCAAAGGTGGTCTGAGCCGTAACATCGGTGAGGTAGACCAGATCATTATGCACTCGGTGATATTCCTCGGCCATCTTGGCGGTGGTGAGGAGAGCTTGCGAGTGGTGCTTGAGACTTTGCGCCAACCGGAAGATGTGATGGATTACCTTTGGGGTGACGGTGGCAATATTATGGTCACGCCGGCAATAGCAAGCCTTGGAAAAGACTCGCTGCCACTGTTGCACGACTTTATCCTTGAGGAAGGTATAATACACAGCGGTAAATGGCGTGTGTTCGAGGCTGTGGCAGATATCATCACTCTTTATCCCGAAAAACGTGAGGCTATAATAGAATGGTTCTCTACGGTCATTGACCATATTCTCGACGGCGGACCCGAAGCCTCTTTCACTGATTATTCAACGAATGGGATTCTTGTTAGCGAGCTGCTTCACATTCATGCTGAAGAACTCTTGCCGAAAATAAAGCAGATGTACGACCGCAACCTTGTTGAACGCGATGTATGCGGAAACTGGGAAAATGTGGAGAAAGACATGATGGCTAACAAATGCCATAAGAGCAATCCTATAACAGATATCAAGCAGGCATACAGCGAACTGAACTGGGCATTTGGTGGAAACTTATAAACCCTAATGCAAAAACTCGGCAAACCTTGGAGATTACAAGGTTTGCCGAGTTTGCGTTATATAATGGTCTTGGAGGCCTGTCCGAAGTCTGCGTCTGGAGGTCCATTATGATAGTACATGATTGATATATCCTCAGAACAAGTCAGAGTGAGAGCCTGTGCGTACGAGTTTCACTATTCTCAACACATCGCTCCTTGAATAAATGAGTAGCCAATTTGGAGCTACATGGCACTCGCGATACCCTTTGTAGTTGCCTGTCAATACATGATCTTTGTTGGAAGAAGGCAATGTTCCTCCCCACGCAAGCGTAGCGATGACTTTGTTGAGCTTTGCCTCGTCAAGGTTGCGCTTGCGTGCAAGTTTCAGGTCGCGCAGATATTGGTGTGTCACCTCAATCTGATATTCCACGGCCTACAAATTTAAGGTAATCGTCCATACTGCCCACTTTTATTGTGTCACCGGCTTCTGCTGCCTCTATGGCCTTTCTTGTAGAAGCATTAGGAGTGATAGTTGTGCGGTTTACTTTAACGCTTGCCACACCACGCAGCATGCTTATAGCTTTCTTAACGTCTTTAAGCACAGAAGGGGAAACGTCCTCCAACGATACTGTCAATTGGGTCATAATTATTTAAAGTTTATATTGCCTCCAATAAAGACAATCTGTTGTTGCATTGTTTTCTGCAAAGTTAGCAATTATTCTAAAATAACATTATTAATGAAAAATAAAAAACTCGGCAAACCTTGGAGATTACAAGGTTTGCCGAGTTTTCTGTGTTAATGTCGATTTGAGGTTATTCTATAAGTGTGGTAAGCCGAAAGGATACGATTTTTGGTGGTTGTCCGCACGGTTTGACTTATGAGATGATCCTGAAATGAGCGAACTTCAAGAGCAGTTGTTTCGGGCCGGTCTGTTCAAACTTCACGGTTGCCTTACGGTTCTCTCCCGTGCCCTCAATGTTTACAACCGTACCTTTGCCGAAGCGCTGGTGTTCTATGACGTTGCCTATGCTCAGGGCCGAAGCCTCAGCCGACAGGTTTGGGCTTGATTCGGCTGCCCTGCCGCCATTTGCCATTGCTCTCGACACTCTCGACCATCTGCCAGTCTGCTTTAACTTCTGCTCAAACGACTCGGAGAACGGATTCACAGCCGTCTCGGCCTTGTGGGGCGTGGTCACTTTTGGCTTGGCGTCGGCCATGAACTGTCCTGCAACGGGTCTCGAGTTCTGCATCCGTCCGCTGCGGCGCATGTAGCCGTCGCCCCAGTCGTGGAAGCCAGTGTAGGGCTTGTCAATCTCATAGTCATCGTTGCGGGAGGAGCCCCACGATGAGCGTGCTGATGAGTTGCCGCCCCAAGAAGAGAAACTGCCAGCGCTCCTGCCGCCCTCAACCTCGGTGCGTACATATTTTGAGTCTATCTCAGAGATGAAACGGCTCGGGTTGACGAAGGCGTCCAGCTTGCCGTAAAGCCAGCGGGTGTGTGCCCATGTGAGATAGCAGTGCTTCTCGGCTCGTGTGATGGCTACATAGAGCAGGCGCCGCTCTTCCTCCAGGTCTTTTACATTATCTACCGACATCAGGCTTGGGAAGATGTTCTCCTCCAGTCCTACAACAAACACGGTGTTGAACTCCAGGCCCTTGGCAGCGTGTATGGTCATGAGTGTAACTTTGTCGTCGGAGTCGTCGCCGTTGTCGGCGTCTGTCATCAGCGAAACGGTCTGAAGATAATCCGTAAGGTGTATGTATTCACCCTTGTCGTCCTCCTGCTGCGCCTGCACAAACGATGCCATGCCGGATATGAGCGACTCCACGTTCTCGCGCCGCGCATCGCCTTCGGGCGACTGGTCCTTTCCGAGGTCAGCCTTTATGCCCGACTTTTCAATTATCTCCTGTCCGAGCTTCAGGGCGTCCTTTTCTGTTGCTTCGTCAATAAACGAGGCGATGAGTGTGCGGAAGCCAACGAGCTTGGGCAGGGTGCCCTTGTTCACGTCGAGTGCGTGCTCGGTAGGGTGGGAGACCACTTCCCACATGCTGACGCCATCCTGTTCGGCAGCCGCCGCAATCTTCATTATGGTGGTGTTGCCTATGCCGCGTGCAGGATAGTTGATGATTCTTCTGAACGCCTCCTCGTCGTCAGGGTTCACCACAAGCCGGTAGTACGCAATGATGTCTTTTATCTCCTTGCGCTGGTAGAAGCTCAGTCCGCCGTAGATGCGGTAGTTGGCGCCCAGACCCACTTCGGGCTTGCGCATCTCCTCCTCAAACGTGCGGCTTTGGGCGTTGGTGCGGTAGAGTATGGCTATGTCGCTGTATTTCAGTTGCTCTTCTCTTACCAGGCGCTTTATCTCCCTGCACACAATGCTTGCCTCGCGCTTGTCGGAGATGGTTTCATAGACCGTCATCTTGTCGCCGTCGGCGTTCTCGCTGTACACGTCCTTCTCTATCTGGCTTCGGTTGTGCTTCATCAGCGAGTTGGCTGCCGCAACTATGTTCTTGGTCGAACGGTAGTTGCGTTCCAGCTTGAAGAGTTTTGCCGTGGGATAAGTAGTGTTGAATTTCAGTATGTTGGAGATGTTGGCGCCACGGAAGGCATAGATGCTTTGGTAGTCGTCGCCCACCACGCAGACATGTGGGTTGCCCTTGGTGAGCAGCTCCACTATCATTTGCTGGGCATAGTTGGTGTCCTGATACTCGTCCACCAAGACATATTGGAACCTGCTGGCATACTTCTGCCTTATGTCCTCATGCTCCCTTAGCAAACGGTATGTCTCGGTGAGCAGATCGTCGAAGTCCATGGCGTTGGCTTGCCTGAGGCGTTGCTGGTATGCCATGAATATCTTGTGTGTTTCCGGCATGTTGCGCCTTCTGTCGCGTTGCAGGCTCTCGCCGTCTTCGGCATACTGTGCCGGTCCGCAGAGATGGTTTTTCGCCATCGATATGGCCGCATGCACGGTGGCAGGCTTGTAGGTCTTGTCGTCGAGCCCCATCTGCTTAAGGATGTTCTTTATTAGCGAGCGCGAGTCGGTCTCGTCGTAGATGGTGAAGTCGGCAGTGTAGCCTATGGCCTGCGCCTCCACGCGCAGTATGTGCGAGAAGACAGAGTGGAACGTTCCCATCTGCAGGTATCTCGCTCTCTCTTCTCCCACCAGGCTTGCTATGCGCTCCTTCATCTCCCTTGCCGCCTTGTTGGTAAACGTCAGTGCGAGCACGTTCCAAGGCTTGAGGCCGTAATGGTTGAGCAGGTAGGCAATCTTGAAAGTGAGCACTCTAGTCTTGCCTGATCCGGCGCCTGCAATGACGAGTTGTGGCGAGTCGCAGTAGGTCACGGCTTGCTGTTGGACGGTGTTGAGTTGGGCGAGAATATTTTCGTCGGTCTGCATTTATTAAGGAATCGTTGACTTTAAAAGAGATGATGTGTTAATCGGTATGAATGAAAAATCCGTGTGAATGAAAACACCCATACGGATCAGTTTTGTCCCCAAAAAAGAATCAGTGGTAGGTGCTTCCTACCGCGGTGTTCGGGTCATAGTCTTCTCCTTCTTTCGGGAAAGAGGGTATGTAGCGCATGTTTGCCATGATCTGTCTTTGGCGCTTGCGCATGTATTGGCTCGGGTATTTCGACGAGAACTTCCGCGGGTTGGGCAGCGTTGCCGCTATCAGTGCGCAGTCGGCCCTCGACAGTTCAGTGGCCTTCTTGCCGAAGTTCAGCTCAGCGCAGGCGTCAACCCCGTAGATGTTCGAGCCCATCTCGATGGAGTTGAGGTATACCTCCATTATCCGTTGTTTGCTCCAGAACAGTTCCATGAGTGCGGTGAAATAGACCTCGAACCCCTTTCTCACCCATGAGCGTCCCGGCCACAGGAATACGTTTTTTGCTGTCTGCTGCGATATCGTGCTGGCTCCGTGCTTGTTTCCGCCTCTGAGGTTGTTTTTTGCAGCTTGCCCTATAGCGTTGAAGTCGAAGCCATGGTGCAGTAGGAACCGTGAGTCCTCGCTTGCCATGACGGCCACAGGCATGTGCGCCGACATCTTGTCGAGCGATACCCAGTGGTGATGGCAGGTTAGCGAACCGTTTTCGAAGCATCTTATCACCATCAGGGGCGTGATGTAAACCGGAATGAAACGGTAGGCTATGACAGCAAGAATGGTGGAGGCAAAAAATGCCCCCACCACCCATCGTGTGATTATCTTAAAAAGACGCATTGTTTCAATGTGCCGTTAAAGACGCATTAGTTCAGGGTGCCGTTGTTTGCAGCATCAACCATTGCCTGAGAAGCGTAGAGATAAACCTCCACGCGGCGGCTTGCGGCGCGGTCCTCATTGCCGTTGGCGTCTGTGATGAGGTTGGTCTCGCCATAGCCCACAGCGTTCTGGATCTGTGAAGAAGGCACTGCGCAGCTGTTCACGAGGAAGTTCTTCACGGCGTTGGCGCGGTTCTGCGAGAGCTTGAGGTTGGTCTCGTCTGAACCGTCAGAAGAAGCGTATCCCTGGATGTCTACAGAACATGTAGAGTTGTTCTTCAGCACTGTAGCAAACTGTGTCAGGTCCTTCACGGCTCCGCTCTGGAGGTCATACTTGCCAACCTTGAAGAGGATACCGTTGTCGAAAGTCACCTTCACGGCCTTCAAGCCGTTGGCGTCTGTCACTGTCTCCACCTTGGCGTTCTCCACCTCTGCGGCCTGTGCTGCAACCTTGTCCATGTGACGGCCGATGAGCGTTCCGGCACCTGCACCGACAGCACTACCGATAGCAGCACCGATAGCAGCGCCCTTGCCCTTGCCGATGAGTGTACCAACGAGAGCGCCTACAGCACCGCCGGCACCTGTGCCGATGAGAGCGCCTGTGCCCTGCTTGGTAGAACAGCTTGTGAAGGTGAAACCGCTGACGAATGTCAGCATGCACATTCCGAGTGCAACAGTCTTTGTGTTTTTCATGATAACTTAATAATATTTGTATTCTTCCTTTTTTTCTTGATGCAAAGGTAGCCTTTTTTTGGCAGTTAGGCCGTTTATGCTATCTTTTTTTATTAACTTTGCCGCAAAATTAAACATAAATAATAATTGCGCATTCCGGAAACTCCTACATTGGTGTAGGGATTTCCCTATGATTGAAGAATTATGGCAAAAGAACTGAAACAATTGACCAAGCGTGCCGACAATTACAGTCAGTGGTACAACGACTTGGTTGTGAAGGCCGACCTGGCAGAGGCGGCTCCAGTACGTGGTTGTATGATAATAAAGCCCTATGGCTATGCCATTTGGGAGAAGATGCAAGCCCAGCTCGACAAGATGTTCAAGGAGACTGGCGTGCAGAACGCTTACTTCCCATTGCTCATACCTGTCAACTTCTTCGCCCGCGAGGCAGAGCACGTGAAGGGCTTCGCCAAGGAAAGCGCTGTGGTGACACACTACCGCCTCAAGTCAACCGACGACGGAAAGATTGTGGTAGACCAGGACGCCAAGCTCGAAGAGCCGCTCGTTATCCGTCCTACGTCGGAGACGATGATCTGGCACACATACAAGAACTGGATCCACTCTTGGCGCGACCTGCCAATCATGTGCAACCAGTGGTGCAACGTTATGCGTTGGGAGATGCGCACGCGTCCCTTCCTTCGTACATCTGAGTTCCTTTGGCAGGAAGGCCACACCGCCCATGCCACCAAGGAGGAGGCTGAGGCAGAGGCAGAGAAGATGCTCCACGTTTATGCCGACTTTGCCGAGAACTGGATGGACGTTCCTGTGCTGCAGGGCGTGAAGAGCCCGACAGAGCGTTTTGCTGGCGCACTGAACACATACACCATCGAGGCAATGATGCAGGACGGCAAGGCTCTGCAGAGCGGCACGAGCCACTTCCTCGGCCAGAACTTCGCCAAGAGCTTCGATGTGCAGTTCCTCAACAAGGACAACAAGCCTGAATATGTTTGGGCTACGTCGTGGGGCGTTTCTACGCGTCTCATGGGTGCGCTCATCATGGTCCACTCCGATGACAACGGCCTCGTGCTTCCACCGCGTCTGGCACCTATCCAGGTTGTCATCGTGCCGATAAGCAAGAATGCCGAGCAGCTTGCAGCCATCACCGCCAAGTTGCAGCCTGCCATCGACGAGCTGCGTGCCTTGGGCGTCAGCGTGAAGTACGACGATGCCGACAACAAGCGTCCCGGCTTCAAGTTTGCCGACTATGAGCTCAAGGGCGTGCCAGTGCGCCTCGTTATGGGCGGACGCGACCTTGAGAATAACACTATTGAAATCATGCGCCGCGACACTCTGGAGAAGGAGAATGTCAGCTTCGACGGCATCGTAGAGCGCGTAAAGAACACGCTTGACGACATGCAGAAGGCCATCTTCGAGAAGGCCAAGGCATACCGCGACGCTCACGTTTACGAGTGCGACAATTACGACGAGTTCAAGGAGCGCGTCAAGGACGGTGGCTTCTTCCTCTGCCCATGGGACGGCACTGCCGAGACAGAGGCCCAGATCAAGGAGGATACCCAAGCCACTATCCGTTGCATACCTTTCGCCTACGACCAGAACGTAGAGGGCATGAAGGATATGGTCAGCGGTGCTGAGGCTAAATATAAAGTCATCATCGCTCGTGCATACTGATACCGCGCCCCTTACAGTCTACAAGGCAAGCGCGGGCTCGGGAAAAACGTTCACTCTTGCCGTAGAGTACATCAAGTTGCTCGTTGACGACCCAATGAACTATTGCTACACTCTTGCCGTGACCTTTACCAACAAGGCCACGCAGGAGATGAAGTTGCGCATCTTGTCAAAACTCTACGGCATAGCCAACAGTCTGCCCGACGCTGACGACTATTATAATAATGTAAAGAAGTCGTTCCCCAACCTAACAGAGCGCGTCATCCGCAACAGAGCGGGTGACGCGCTCTCTTTGCTTGTCCACGACTATAGCCGCTTTCGGGTAGAGACCATCGACAGTTTCTTTCAGCGTGTGCTGCGAAACCTTGCACGGGAGCTTGGGCTGACGGCGAGCCTCAAGGTCATGCTCAACGACAAGGAGGTGGAGAGCCAGGCCGTAGACAACATCATAAGCAATATCGAAAACGGCAAAGACCCTTTGCTCACGTGGATAATGGATTTCGTCAGTGAGCAGATGGAGGAAGACAAGAACTGGAATGTTGTGGGCAACATCAAGGAGTTCGGGCGAAACATATTCACCGACTTCTACAAGAACCACCAGAAGCAGTTGCGTCTCATCATGGACGACGCCGGATTCTTCAAGCAATACACGTCGCGTCTGCGGGCACTGCGTGCAAAGGCTCTCGCCGAAATGGCCGATTTCGCCAAGCGGTACGATGCCATAGCCTCAAAGTATGGCATCACCGACTCCTGCTATTCGCGCGGCCACAGCAATGCTCCGGGATATTTCGAGAGTCTTGCTAAGGGCAAGCTTGTCAGCGAGACCAAGACCCCAATGCCCAACTCCTATGTGCAGGCCGGGCTGAAAGACCCCGACAAGTTCGTGAGGATAGCTGACGTTGGCAAGCCGGAGTCGGTAGCCATCCGTGAGTTCGTCAAGCCATTGATAGAAGAGGCTGAGGAAAAGCGTGAGGCGGCTGCCGTCACCGTCAACTCGGTGACACTTACCCTGCAGAACATTAACCAGCTGCGGCTTCTCGGGCGTATTGAGGAAGAGGTGAACCGCATCAATGCCGACAACAACGATTATCCCCTGTCAAACACGCAGAAGCTTCTCAACGACCTTATCGACAAGCAAGACTCGCCGTTTATATATGAAAAGATAGGCGGACAGTTGCGCTATATAATGATAGATGAGTTCCAGGACACTTCAACCGTGCAGTGGGACAACTTCAAGGTGCTTCTCGACGACTGCATCTCCCATCAGGCGGGCAGCCTTATTGTGGGCGACGTGAAGCAGAGCATATACCGCTGGCGCAATGGCGACTGGCAGTTGCTGCAAGGACTCAACGAGACCAACTACCCCGATACGCTGCAGGTGAAGAATCTTGAGACCAATTATCGCTCGCAGCGCAACGTTGTCAATTTCAACAACGGCTTCTTCAAAGTCGCTTCGTCAAGTCTGTCGGACGATGCGCCTATAGTAGAGGAGGCATATTCCGACGTGGCGCAGAAAGTACCCGACAGCAGGCCTGAGGCCGGTATGGTGGTTGTCAAGCTTTTGCCAAACGATGGTTACGACGGCATGATGATTTCGCAAGTCCGGAATATCATCGAGTCGCTGCTCGCCAATGGTGTACAGTACAGCGACATCGCCATCATAGTGAGAAAGAACAAGCACATACGCTTGATAGCCGACTATTTCCTCCACAATCCGGTGGTGGTCGGGGGAGAGCCGCGAATGCTCAAGATGGTGTCTGATGAGGCGTTCCGCCTCGACGCGTCGCAGGCGGTCAACACTATTGTCAACGCCATGCGCTATCTCGTCAACCCCGACGACGGACTCACCGAGGCATTTCTTGCCAAGTCGTTTGTCGGCAAGGAACTGGAACCGTGCAATGTGGCCCATAAGACTGGCCAAGACGGCAAGCCGTATTCTTCAGCACATGCTTATATGTCAATGCTCCCGCAGGAGTTCGTTGCCTGTCGCACCGAACTGCTGTCTATGCCCCTTATAGATCTTGCCGAGAGGCTGTACGGTCTTTTCCGTCTCGACAGGCTCGCCGACCAGAATGCCTATGTATGTGCTTTCTTCGACCACCTGTCCAACTATCTCAAACGCCATGTGGCAGGCATCACCGACTTCCTTGAAGAGTGGGACGAGAACCTTTGCGGCAAGTCCATCCATAGTACCGAGGTAAACGGCATCCGACTGCTGACAGTCCACAAGAGCAAGGGTTTGGAATTTGACAACGTTATCCTGCCTTATTGTGACTGGGCGTTGGAAACTAATGACGATATTCTCTGGGTCGAGCCTTCTGTTGAGCCATACAGCGACTTGCCCGTGGTGCCGGTTAAGCTCAGCGCCAAGAAATTGAAGACATCCATCTATGCCGCCGACTATGATGCAGAGCACATAAAGAACATCGTCGACAATGTGAACATCCTGTATGTTGCCTTTACCCGTGCTTCGCGCAACTTGTTTGTGCTTGGCAAGGGAGACAAAGCCGACTTCCCTTCCTCGCTTATTGCAAGCGTGATGCCCAATATGCCGGGTGCCGAGCCCGAGACCGACGGCGTCGGTGTCGTCAGCTATGCTTTTGGCTCGTTGTCCTGCAAGCCCGTGGCGGCAACCAATGAATCTGCCGAGGAAGCCCGTCCGCATGCCAACATCTTTGAACAGACGGAGCAGGGCGTAGCCGTCAACATCGAGCCAACCAAGTCGAGAGCTCATTTCCTCCAAAGCAATGCCAGCGATGAGTTTATGACTCCCGACGATGAGCTTGAGCAGCGCCGGGAACGCGACCGGTATATCGACACCGGCAACATTATCCACCGCCTTTTCTCTACCATCCACGACTATACCGAGGTAGATGCCGCCATCGACCATATGGAGTTCGACGGTGTACTCTACGACCGGCCCATGACACGCGGGCAACTGAAGGGGTTTATCGAGGAAAAGTTGCGCAACCCGCAGGTCAACGACTGGTTCTCGCCACGCTGGAAGTCTTTCAACGAGTGTTCCATGATCTATTTCGACCCCGAGGAGCAACGCATCAAGGAACAACGCCCCGACCGTGTCGTTTACGACGGCAAAAAGATGATAGTAATCGACTTTAAGACCGGCAGCGAGCAGGAGAAGCACAAGCGGCAGGTCAGAGGCTATGTCCATCTGCTCAAGGACATGGGCTACAGCGACGTGGAAGGGTACTTGTGGTATATCCGCAACGGCGACATAGTGAAGGTATAATTAAACACACTTTATATTAAAGATACATCATACAAAGACCTTATTCAAATGAGGACATTTCTGCAAAACGTAGCCAAAGACATCCTTGCCAAGCATGGCGGGGAGAACCTTGCTGATATTGCCGTGGTATTCCCTAACAAGCGAGCTTCGCTCTTCCTGAACCAGGCTCTCTACGAGGAGGCCGGCCACACGGTATGGAGTCCGTCGTATTTCACCATCAGCGACCTTTTCAGAAACCATTCCTCTCTCGTCGTTGCCGACCAGATAGAACTTGTCTTCAGGCTTTACAAGGCTTATGTCCGGCTCACGGGCAGCGATGAACCGCTCGACCATTTCTTCTCATGGGGCCAGCTTATGCTTTCCGACTTCGATGACCTCGACAAGAATCTCGTGGATGCCGACAAGCTCTTTATCAGCCTTGAGGCGTGGCAGGAGATGCGCGACTTCTCTTTCCTTTCCGACCAGCAGCGCCAGAGCCTTGAAAACTTCTTCGGTAAGGTGGAAACCGACACCGTGCTGCAACAGCGCTTCAACGACATCTGGAAGAGCCTTGGTCCGCTCTACCATGCCTTCCGCGACGACCTCAGACGTGACGGCCTCGCCTACGAAGGTATGCTCTATCGTGACGTGGCGGAACGCAAGGTGAGCGACTTCCGTTTCAAGCATTATGTCTTTGTGGGTTTCAATCTGCTCCAAAAGGTGGAGCGCCGCCTCTTTCTGCAACTGAAAGATGCGGGTATGGCTGAGTTTTATTGGGACTACGACACCTATTTCATGTCCAATGGCCACGAGGCCGGCCGCTATATCCGCCGCTATCTCGACCGCTTGCCAAACGAGTTGGCAGCGGGCAGGGCATCGGAAGGCATCGACACCGATGCCATCTACAACAACTTGTCGAAGAAGAAGGACATTACCTATATCTCAGCGCCCACCGAGGACATTCAGGCACGCTACGTCACCACGTGGCTTCGGGGGTCGGGCGACGTGGTGAAGACCAACCCTCGCTCGGTGGCAATAGTGCTGTGCGACGAGCGGCTTTTGCAAAACGTCGTCCATTGCTTGCCCGAGACGGTGGGCGAGGTCAATATCACCACCGGTTATCCCTTGTCAGCCACGCCTGCCGCCACGCTTGTGGGCGTGCTCCTCGCCTTGCGCTTGCAGGGACTGTGCAAGGATGGCAAGACCTATCGCCTGGGTTATGTCAACCAAGTGTTGTGCCACCCATATGCCAAGTATATCTCAAACGAAGTCCCGGCAGTCTATGATGACTTGAATACCCACAAGACCTTCTTCCCCACAGTGGCGCGGCTTGTTGAAAACCGCGATGAGGCGGTGCAGCGTGTCTTCACTCCAGTATCGTCAAGCCTGCAGGGGCGTGACCTCATCGTCGAACTGTTGCAGTGGCTTGCTGATGTCCTGAAACTTGCGGGTGTGGGCTCACGCACCGAGGAAGACCCGCTGATGCACGAATCCATCTTCCGCATGTATACTATAGTCAACCGCCTCAAGGAAGTGTTTGCCAAGACGCAGGTCGACTGCGCCACGGTGTTGCTGCAACGTCTGCTGAGCCAGCTCGTAGACTCCACCTCGGTGCCGTTCCATGGCGAGCCGGCGCTTGGCATACAGATCATGGGCGTGCTGGAGACGCGCAACCTCGACTTCGACCATGTGCTCATGCTGTCCTGCAACGAGGGCAACATGCCGAAGGGCGTCAACGACGCCTCGTTCATACCCCATTCGCTGCGCCGCGGCTATGAGATGACGACCATAGAGAACAAGGTGGCCATCTATTCTTATTATTTCCACTCGCTCTTGCAGCGTGCCGCCGATGTCACCATGACGTTCAACAATGCCGCCGACGATGGCAAACAGGGGGAGATGAGCCGCTTCATGTTGCAGTTCATGGTTGAGAGCGGACAGGCTCAGCATATCCGTAGGCTCACCTTGCAGTCGGGACAGAATGTCTCGCCCGTCATGCGTGTGCCGATAGAGAAAAAGGACGCGGTGGCAAGACGCCTGCGCGACATAAAGTCGCTGTCGCCGTCAGCCATAAACCGCTATCTGCGTTGCCCGCTCATGTTTTATTATTCCACTGTGTGCCAGTTGCGTGAGGCTGACGACGACGACCAGGAGATAGACAATGTCATCTTCGGCAACATCTTCCACCGCACGGCAGAGCTTGTCTATGACCACTTGTCGGACCATGGCAAACGAACGGTCACGGCAGAAAGCATCGACAGTCTCGTGAAAGAGAACGTAAAGATAGAAATGTTTCTCGACCAGGCTTTCAGCGAGAAACTGTTTAAGGTTGAGCGGGAAGGCTATCGTCCGCGCTACAACGGCTTGCAACTGCTCAACCGCAACGTGCTGCTCATCTACGTGAAGCGCCTTCTGCGCATCGACAAGGCCAACGCTCCGTTCGACATAATTGCCCTGGAGAAAGACTTCTACAAGCAATTCTCCTTCGAGGTCAACGGCGAACAGCGTGCCATAAGACTTGGCGGACAGGTTGACCGTCTTGACCGCATAGGCAGGCAGTTGCGTGTGGTCGACTATAAGACAGGACGGCCCATGACGTCGTCGGCACCGAGCGTCGACGAGATTTTCAATCCCGCTTTTGTCGATTCCAAGCACACGGCGTATTATCTCCAGTCGTTTCTCTATTCCGATATCATCAGCAGGAGCAGCGAGGCGCAAGAGGCTTTCCGTCTCGGCGGCGACCCAGTGGCTCCGGCATTGCTCTTCATACGCCAGGCGAAAGACGAGACCTACAACCCTATACTGAAAGTCAAGGACGAGGGTCAGGAAGGAAAGCGTAATGCCACTTACTCTGAGGTCAACGACATTGCCCGTGTCCACGACTCTTTTGCCGGCAAATTGGGTGCGCTGATAGTCGATATCTTCGATGAGGAAAAGCCCTTTGAGCCTACCGTCCACAAGGACAGGTGCGACAACTGTGCCTTCAAGAATATATGCGGTTGAAACTTGTGTGAAAGCTGAAATAAACTTGCCTGCCGAAGAGCTGTCTCTCGCATAAAAACATTACCTTTGTGGCATGAAATCATTGAGAGAAATATTCCGTATAGGAAAGGGTCCGTCGTCGAGCCATACCATGGGCCCGCAGAAGGCGGCACAAACATATCTGAAGGCGCATCCCGACGTGACGCACTTTCACGTCACGCTCTATGGCAGCCTGGCAGCTACGGGTAAGGGACACATGACCGACGTGGCCATCAATGAGGTACTTGAACCCGTAGGGCAGGTCGACATAGAGTGGAAACCCGACGAGTTTCTGCCGTTCCACCCCAATGGAATGCGTATAAACGATTGGGTGGTGTATTCTGTGGGTGGAGGTGCTCTTTCCGAGGGCGAGCACCCTACTGGACTGTTGCCGGAAAGTCCCGACGTCTACGACCTGCATTATCTTACCGACATAACCAAATGGTGTGAGGATAACGGCTGTGCCTATTGGGAGTATGTGGAGCGTTGTGAGAATTCTGACATCTGGGATTATCTGCGCACCGTATGGAATACCATGAAGGAGAGCGTGGAGCGCGGCATCAACCACGAGGGGCGGCTTCCCGGTCCGCTCAACCTCCAGCGCAAGGCTTCCACTTATTTCGTGAAGGCCAAAGGCTACCGCCCCAATCTCCAGACGCGTTGTCTCGTCTATGCTTACACCCTCGCCGCTATCGAGGAGAACGCAAGCGGCGGCACCATTGTCACGGCGCCCACGTGCGGCAGTTGCGGCGTGATACCTGGAGTGCTCTATCATCTTGCCACGGGTCACGGTTTCTCTGAGGAGAAGATTCTCCATGCCCTCGCTACGGCGGGTCTGATAGGCAACATCGTCAAGGAGAACGCCTCCATATCGGGTGCCGATGTCGGTTGTCAGGGTGAGGTCGGCGTGGCTTGCGCCATGGCGTCGGCTGCAGCTTGCCAACTTTTCGGCGGCTCGCCTGCACAGATTGAGTATGCCGCCGAGATGGGACTGGAGCATCATCTTGGCATGACGTGCGACCCCGTGTGCGGCCTGGTGCAGATACCGTGCATCGAACGAAACGCCTTTGCCGCCACGCGTGCTCTCGATTGCAACCTCTATTCCGCCTTCTCCGACGGAAAGCACCGCGTGAGCTTTGACCATGCGGTGGAGGTGATGAAACAGACAGGGCACGACCTGCCGTCGCTATACAAGGAGACAGGTGCAGGCGGACTGGCTAAGATTGGTGGTGTGATAGGCTTATGAGAAAGATACTTTTTTTGTTGTTCGCTATGGCAGCGGTGGCACTGTTCCCTACCGCCTGCAAGATGGCGCCTGCCGACAATCCCGGCGACACCGTTGCCGCCTCTGAGTTTGCCCCGCTCGATACGGCGGCGATAAACCGCAGGGCGCGTGCCGAGGCCGCCAAGCGCGCCAAGGCCAAAGACAGCATAGACATTTTCTATATAGGTTCCGGCAGCACGAAAGAGCGGTTGCAGCTCGTGAGCTATCCATCCCGGCGCGATACTCTTGAGTATGGCAAGACACGCCACCTCAAGCGCAGTGGCAGTACCGATGTGGGCTGCATTGTACGTGTCGCCTTCTGGGTCTCCGGCACCGACTCTCTTGTGAAGAGCGTGGAAGAGCAACCTGAACTCCATTAAAAAAGAGTGTGATGAGGCTGTTGACTATGTGCTTAGGCTTGATAAAAAATGGAGTCTTCGGCATTAGAAGGTTTGCTGAATCCTGAATCATAAAACATACCTTCAAAGCTAAGGTCTTCATCAAGTTCAGGCCAATGTATGCCATAGCGGCTTAGGTAGAAATTTTGGCGTTGCTTATCAGTAGCCTTTGCAAGACGTGCCCATTGGCTGAACGGGTAACTTGCCTTCCAGCCATTTGTCGTTTCTGCATAAACATGAGCGTCGTCAACCCACACTTTGTCTATTCTATATTGCTCCATCTGCTATTTTTGATTAAAGTATTCTTTCCATCTTTCAGTGATGATGTCTTCATTCTCTGTAATAATTGACTCTATCAGTGCAATGTCATGCTTTTTGAACCCATGATTGTAAACTTGTTCAATAGGGCTGACATTGTATTTCGTTTCGTTTCCGTCTTTTATAACATGGACATGAATTGGTGTGTGGTCATTGGAGTAGAACATGAACCGGAATCCAAAAAATATAAATATAGTTGGCATAAATCTCTTTTTTTGCAAAGTTACAGAAAAGATGGACAATTGATAATGTAGTGATGTTAAAATAACAGATTAGCTTCAAAATAACAAGACCTATTCATCCTTGCGGATGGGTAGGTCTTGTTGTATTTGTGGTATACTTGTCTGAATTTTTGTCTTCACGCAGAGCTGCAGAGGTTATTGAGTCGCTGAGGTAATGTCTATGAGGCTCAGAATCTTTAAGAGAGGCCTTCGGCTTTGGGGAGAGTGCAGAGACTATGCGGTCTCCGTTAGGTCTTTAGATCTCTCACACAAAATTCCAGTCTTCACTGCTCAAAAAGGAGACTGCCGTGTTCTCCGCGACTCGGCAATCTCCGCGGCTCTGCGTGAAATAAGCAGTGCGTGTCGTTGCGCCATTCGGGGTGCGGACGGGCACAAGGGCCGCACCTTGCTCAGTGGTTGATATGCTTCATCGCGTTGCGTTGATCATGAAGTAGACTTCTTCCTTGCCGACGTCTTTGGGGCACAGCTTTAGTATGTCGTCCACGGCGGCGTGCTCCTCCACCTCCGACAGGGCGTGGCGTATGGCCCTCACGTGGGCAGCCGGAATGATCTTGTCGGCGCTCAGCTTGCCGGTCTTCACGCTCTTGGCGAGATGTGTCATTATGGTGCCGACGGTGAGGCTGCGTTCCTTGGCTATCTGCTCCACGGTCATGCCCTTGCCGAACATCTCGAAGGTCTGTGCCTCCGACTCACCCTTCTTCCTTGTCTGTGCTTTTGGCCTTGCAGGTGCTTTGGGCTTTTGTTGCTTTGCCATGCGTGTCTCGTCGGAGTAAGGGTTGTCAAGGGCCTTTCTCGTCTTCGGCCTGGCGCGCTTCGTGCCCGGATCCACTATCTCCATGGCATCGAGCGTAGCCTCTTGCTTCGTTTGCAGGTAAGTGGCCACAGAAAATGGCTTGTCTGCCATAGCGTCGAGCATCTTCACCTTACTGAGATACTGCAGCCAGAATTCCTTGTAGCGCTCCTCAAGGGTCTCCATGGCCTGCTTGTTCTTGCCCTTAGCCATCTTTGTCTTTTCCAGCAGGTCGGGTATGGTCTCCTTCAGGGCGGCTGCAAAATAGTCGGCCGAGCGCTGCACCCTTTGCAGGAACGCCTCGCTGTGGAGGTTCTCGCTGGGAGTCAGGCGTATGACGTTGAGCCACTTGTAAGCCACATCTATGACCTTGGCCTTCACCGTCTCCATCACCGAACGGTGGTAGTCGCACAGGCGCGGCAACGCCCTGAAAAACTCTATCATCGTGCGGTTGAGCATCTGCTGAGCACCGAAGAGGCGGTAGAACGTGAACATGTCGAGAAGCTGCTCCTTGAAATAAGCGTCCTTGAACGACGCCAACTGTCTCACGCTTTCTTCTGCCTTCTCCTGTTGGTGCGAGATATATTCGGTCACGCGCGAGTCGTTGAGGATGCTGCTTGAGCCAATGCGCGAGGCGAGCACCATGCCCTCCAGGGTCTTGCAGCGGCTCAGGGCCACGTAGACCTGTCCCGAGGCGAACGAGAAACCGGCGTCGATGATGGCGTGCTCGAAGGTCAGGCCCTGGCTCTTGTGTATGGTTATGGCCCATGCCAGGCGCAGGGGATATTGTTTGAACGTGCCCGCCACCTGCGGCTCAATGGTCTTCTTCTCGGGGTTGATCACGTATTTGGTGTTCTCCCATTGGTCTTGTGCCACCTTTATGGTCTCGCTGTCGCCGGGGCACTTCACGGTTATCGACTCAGAGTCGATGTCGACCACGTGGCCAATCTTGCCGTTGTAGTATCTGTGTGTGCTGTCGTTTTTAATGAACATCACCTGTGCGCCTTGCTTCAGCTCCAGGCTCTCCTCGGCAGGGTAGCTGGAAGCCGGGAACTCGCCTTCCACCTCAGCCTTGAAACTGTAGCGCTTGCCGCCGAGCTTCATCAGCTCGTTTTCGTTGTAGCTGTCGGCCATGCGGTTGTGTGTGGTCAGGCGTATGTATCCGTCTTCCGGCTTGGGTATGAAGGTGGGGTTGCAGCGGGAGTTGAGCGTGTTGAGGTCCTCGGCGGTGGGATGGCCCTCGCGCACGTGGTTGAGGATGTCGATGAACTTCTGGTCCTGCTGTCGGTAGACCTTCGACAGCTGTATGGTGACATAGTTTATCTGCCGCAGGGTCTTGCTGCCGAAGAAGTATGGCGTGTCGTAGTGCTGGCTCAGTATGCCCTCCTCCTGTGCCGCCACCACGGGCGTGAGCTGTTGCAGGTCGCCTATCATGAGCAGCTGCACGCCGCCGAAGGGCTGCGTGGGGTCACGGTAGCGTCGGAGCACGGAGTCGACGGCATCGAGGAGGTCGGCACGCACCATGCTTATCTCGTCAATTATCAGCAGGTCGAGCGATGCTATGATGCGGCGCTTGGCCTTTGAGAAGTCGTAGCGGTCGCGTATGGTTGAGCCGGGGATGAAAGGCGTGAAGGGCAGTTGGAAAAACGAGTGTATGGTCACGCCGCCGGCGTTGATGGCGGCCACGCCTGTCGGTGCCACCACGATCAACCGTTTCGACGACTTCTCTACCACGGTCTTTAGAAAC
Organism: uncultured Prevotella sp.; assembly: GCA_964640415.1. Classification (GTDB taxonomy): domain Bacteria; phylum Bacteroidota; class Bacteroidia; order Bacteroidales; family Bacteroidaceae; genus Prevotella. The sequence goes on along the minus strand of CAZXGQ010000018.1, from coordinate 5,922 downwards.
GTGGTCTTGCCCGTGCCGGCTTTGCCCGTGAGAAATATGCTGGTGCCCGTGTGCTCCACGAACTCCCATGCCTCGCGCAACTCTTCGTTCTTCTCCATCTGCTTTCTTGTTTTTCGTAATGTGTGCTATCAGGTTGCCTGTTGTTCGGCTAATGACTGCTCTTTAATGAGAATATTTTAACAAGACAAAAGTATAATGTTTTGTTGAGATATACAAGTGTTTCTTGATAATTTTGGCGGCTTGATGTCAATTCAAAAACGTGCTTTCGCAATTGCGCTGCAATTGCGCTGCGTTTCCAGTGTGGATGCAAATGCCGGGCAAAAGAGGTGATTTTAAGTATAAATATAGTGAAAATATGTGTATTATCAAATGATAATGTTAATATAGTAAAATAAAACAAAGTTTATTTGGAAAATATTTGGATGTATCAAAGGAATGATATTATCTTTGCAGTGTATTATTAAGGTAGTACACTAATACAGATATAAAACATTAAACAGAAAAGGATATGATAGACGTAAAAGACCTTGGCTTCAGTTATCGGGGCAGTAAGCATCAAGTGTTCAGCCACTTCGACTTGCAGCTTGAGCAGGGCCGCATATACGGTTTGCTCGGCAAGAACGGCACGGGCAAGTCGACCCTGCTTTACCTCATTTCAGGACTTCTCATGCCCAGCACCGGCAGCGTGACGATAGACGGCATTGAGAGCAAGCTGCGCCGGCCGGAGCTCCTCAGCCAGATGTTCATTGTGCCGGAAGAGTACACCATGCCCGATATGAGCTTCGACTCGCTGTGCGGCCTCATGCGCCAGTTCTACCCCTCGTTCAGCGACGAGCTGTTGCGTCAGTGCCTCACCGAGTTTGAGATGCCTGCCAATCCAAGCCTCAAGGAACTTTCTATGGGCCAGAAGAAGAAGGTGTATATGAGCATCGCCATTGCCACGGGCACCCGCCTGCTGATTATGGACGAGCCTACCAACGGTCTCGACATACCGTCGAAGGCTCTCTTCCGCAGGGTGATAGCCAAATATATGTCCGATGACCGCACCCTCATAATCTCCACCCACCAGGTGCACGACATAGAGAACTTGCTCGACCACGTGGTCATCGTGGACCAGAGCAAGGTGTTGCTCAACAGTTCCATAGCCGACATCTCCAGCCGCTACGCCTTCCGCTTTCTTTCGCCACAAGAGATGGACGACAGGGTGTTGTATTCCGAGCCCAGCCTGCAAGGCAATGCCTCTATAGTGGTGCGGGGCGACGGCGAGGACGAGACGCAAGTGGACCTTGAACTGCTTTTCAACGCCGTGATAGGCGGGGCGATAAAGAAATGACCGCAGACACACATTAAATATATACACAATTTCAATATCAGCACTCATCATGAATAAAGATAGATTCCTCAATGTCCTCCGTTGGCAGCTCATGCTAAGCAAGCAACAGCTCGTTACGTTTGCTTTGGCCTTCTTCGCCATCATCGCCGTTCCCCAAGCCCTGGGGCTCTTGATTTCGCGCGACGCCAACACGCAGGTGGAGACTACCAGCATAGCCTTGCTCGCCCTCTCCGCTTATCTTATAATGGCAGGCACGAGAATGTTTGTCCACATAAAGACCCGCCAGCAGCGCATCCACGACTTCATGTTGCCTGCCACGACCAAGGAGAAGTTTGTGGCCCGCTATCTCGTCATAGCCGTGGCGTTGCCTGTGGCCGCCGTCGTTGGATTCCTTGCAGGCGACCTGGTGCAATATCTGCTCACGCTCGTCTTCGGCAGCGACGGCACGGCTTCTGCCGTGAGCTACGCCATGGAGACGGTAAGGGGTTTGGACAGAATCGGTTTCGACACGACGTCGGCCACGGTCTCCGTGGGGTTGTCGCTTGTTTCGCTGCACGCGTTCTTTCTCTTGCTTGGCAGCATATTCCGCAAGCATCCGATGATATTGTCGTGGTCGGTGTTAATGCTTCTGAACTTCCTGGTGCTCACCGTCGGCACTGGCGTGGTCTACGGAGTCGGCCTGCTTCAAGAACATGGCTACGTGGTAGTGGTCTACGACACCTGGCTCAAGGTGGCATTGTCGCTCCTCAGCATAGCGTTTACGGTGTTCTGCTATAGGTTCGCCTACCGCAGGTACACAAGGCTGCAGGTCATCGATAACAAGTGGTTGAACATTTAATAATACACATAATACAAAAAACACACATATTATGAAAAAAGCATTGTTTCTTATCTTGGTGGCCGTTGTGACCATCGCCACCATGTCGGCTTGCCGCATAGAGAAAGCCTACGACACCAAGGAACCGGCCAAGACATACCATCTCAATCTCACGGGCTTCACCTCGCTGCGCAACGCGAGCAACTGCGATATCCACTTCACCCAGTCGGACACCTACAAGGTGACGCTCAAGGCAACACCGGCGTGGTATGACCGCTACAGCGTGCGCGTGGAAAACGGCGCTCTCGTCATCCGGGACGACAAATACAAGAAGCAGAAAGGCGTCACCGTGCTGTTTGTCACCAATAATAATGCGCAAGCCGAGATGTGGGTCAGTGCCCCGAGCCTCAACGAAGTGAGCATGTCGGGCAGCGGCGATTTCAGTATCGACAACAACTTCATCGGCAAGAGCCTGAGCATTGTTTGTGCGGGCAGCAGCGTCATCACGACGAAGAACCTGACGCTCACCGGCGACTTTGAATATTCAGTGGCTGGCAGCGGCGACGTGAAGACGGGCACCGTCAAGGCAAACACAGCCTCGTTTTCCGTCAGTGGCAGCGGCGACGTGGAGAGCGGCTTGGCAGGCGTGGCATCCACATCGCTGAGTATCTCGGGCTCGGGTGATGCCGATCTCAAGTTCTACGGCTGTGACGATGCCGACGTGAGCGTGTCGGGTAGTGGTGATTTGACTCTCTCCGGGCAGCTCAAGACCCTCACCAAACGCGTGTCTGGCAGCGGCGATGTGGATATGTCAGGCCTGAGATTGGGAAAATAACACAATAAACAAAGCAAAGTTATCATTATATGGCATTCAGCAACGACAAGGCCATCTACCTGCAAATAGCCGACCGCCTGAGCGATGAGATTCTTGCGGAGACCTATAAGGCTTTCGACCGCATACCGAGCGTGCGCGAGTATGCCGCAAGGCTTGGTGTGAACGCAAACACTGCAGTGAAGGCCTACGACCAACTGGCGCAGGAAGGCGTGATATTCAACAAGCGCGGACTCGGATATTTTGTGGCGGAAGACGCGCGCCGGCACATCAAGGACACCAGGCGCACCGCTTTCATGAAGACCGTGCTGCCGGAGATGGTGAGGCAAATGAAAATGCTCGATATAGGCTTGGACGACATTAAAGAGGCGTTCAATGCCACAAAGAATGTTTAAAGACAGGATGGGAATGAAAGATCGGAAAGGAAGGAAAGAACGGATGAAAAAGAAAGGACGAAACATGAGAAAGAAGAACGTTGTGTTGATGGGCGCGCTGCTTGCCTGCACCATGAACGGCATGGCGCAAACAGGCAACACCAATGGCGCCGACGACAAGCTCTTGAACGACTCCATCTGGAAGGATATAGACCTTGGGGCGATAACTGTGGTGGCATCGAAGCCGCTCGTCAAGATGGAGACCGACAAGATGACCTACAACGTGGCCGACGATGCCGAGGCGAAGGCTTCGACCGTGCTCGACATGTTGAGGAAGGTGCCGATGGTTGCGGTGGACGGACAGGACAACATCACCGTGAAAGGCTCGTCAAACTTCAAGGTGTATGTCGACGGCAAGCCCAACCCCATGTACACCAACAACGCCTCGAAGATATTCAAGGCCATGCCTGCCACGATGGTGAAGAGCATAGAGGTCGTCACCAACCCGGGGGCGAAATACGACGCAGAGGGTACGGGCGGCGTGCTAAACATTGTGTTCAACAAGCAGCAGAAAGGTGTCTCGGGCGGTGAAGCAGCCAACGGCTACAACGGCAACGTGAGCATAGCCGGCGGCAACCGGTCGCAGAACGTGACGGCATTGATAAACGGGCAGCAGGGCAAGCTGACCTACAGCGCCAACGGTACGTATAGCTACCAGCGCATGAACGGCACGACGATAAACTTCGAACGCGTGCAGCAGGCCAAGGGCAACGCGGCAGAGACGGCAGACGACAGCCATATGGAGTATGGCCAGACGTCGGACATGAAGCAGCCTACTGCCATGGGCAACATCAGCCTGAGCTATGAGGTCGACTCGCTCAGCACCCTTAGCGCCACGGCCGGGCTGACAACCTTCACCCAGAAGCTCAATGGCCAGCCTCTGACGCGGATGTACGGGGGCGTGTACGGTGAGGGCTTCAGCTACAGCAACGAGATGCGGCAGGATGTGGCCACAAAGGCGTTCAACGGGAGCGTGGACTACCAGCGGTTCTGGAACAACGACCGGAAGAGCTGCATGATACTGAGCTACCTCTTCGACAACTCGCTTGCGCACACCAACAATTACACCTTCTACGACGATGTGAGCGGCGTGACGGGCCTGCAGCTCAACGACCTGCGTTCTAATGACGCAACGCGCGCTACGGAGCACACACTGCAAGCCGACTTCACGCAGGCACTCAGCGGCAGCCACACCCTCAACTTCGGCGCGAAGTATATCAACAGGCTCAACAAGGCCGACTCGAAGTATTACGACATTGCCGACGACCGCTCGGAGACCTACAACTCTGACAACAGCGTGGAATACCGCAATACGCAGAATATTCTCGCTGCATACGCAGAGTGGAAGGCGCGGTGGGGAAAACTCGGCTCGGTGGTTGGCGCCAGATACGAACACACGTGGGAGAACGTGAAATACCAGCTTGGCAGCGGCGATGACTTCAAGAAAAACTATGGCGTGCTCGTGCCAAGTGCAAGCCTGACCTACAGCCTTGCGGCGGGCATGAACATAGGCGTGAACTATAGCATGAGGATAGTGCGTCCGGGCATAAGCTATCTCAACCCTTACGTGGACCGTAGCAACCCCACATCGCTGTCCTACGGCAATCCTGACCTCGACACGGAGAAGTCGCATTCGCTAAACATGGTGTACAACTACTATTCGGCAAAGTTCATGCTCAGCGCCACGGCAGGCTACACCTTCTGCGGCAACCAGATAGAGCAATACTCGTTTATCGACGACAACAACCTGCTGAACGAGACTTATGGCAACATGGCAAAGAAGCGCAATGCAAGTCTCAACGTGTTTGCCAACTGGATGCTGGCGAAGAAAACGCGCCTGATACTGAATGCACAAGCAAGCTATGTTGACATGCGAAGCGGCGCCATGGGCCTGAAGAACAACGGCTGGAGCGGCAACGCCATGATAAACTTACAGCAGACCCTGCCATTGGGCATACGGTGGACCGTGGGCGGCATACTGTCTACCAAGACCTACACTCTGCAGGGGTACCAGAGCGGCATGACGATTGCATACACCACCTTGTGGAAAGAGCTCCTGAAAGACAAGCTCGACCTCAGCCTGCAGTTCATCACCCCGTTGACCGACAAGCTCAACGTCAAGTCGAAGACGGTGAACTCCGACTATGTGCAGAACATGACCGTGAAGGTGCCTATCCGCCAGGTTGTGCTCACCCTCAACTGGAAGTTCGGAAACACCAAGAAGCAGTTCAAGAAGGTGAAGACAAACATCACCAACGACTTTGTGGAAAGCAAAGCCGGCATACAGGCAGGCGAAATCACGGGAGCACAATGACCCGTAGAGCAGGGGCGGGCCCCGTGCCCGTCCGCAACCCGAAAGGCGCGAATCATTACCACGTAGCCAATTCTATGCTGATATGTGTGGAGAAAAACAATAAGAAAGATTATAGCGCAATATTTTACCCACACGAATCAACATAGACCCAAGAAAGATTAATGTCGGATTAACGGGAGATTAACGGCGATT
>CAZXGQ010000017.1:12909-34273 GCA_964640415.1 uncultured Prevotella sp. | reverse complement strand
CAAAGGGTGGTTACCAGAGTGGCCAAATGGGGCAGACTGTAAATCTGCTGGCTCTTGCCTTCGGTGGTTCGAATCCATCACCACCCACGCTCTCGAAAGAGATGCTGCGGAAATAGCTCAGTTGATAGAGCACTAGCCTTCCAAGCTGGGGGTCGCGGGTTTGAGCCCCGTTTTCCGCTCTTGAAATGCTGTTATAGCTCAGTGGTAGAGCACTTCCTTGGTAAGGAAGAGGTCCTGAGTTCAAATCTCAGTAACAGCTCTCTATAGTTGTCGCTTAGGCGGCGCGGAGGAAAACTAAATCAGTTATTGATTAATTAAACGACAAATAAACATTAAACTATGGCAAAAGAGGTATATGTGCGCACCAAACCGCATGTAAACATTGGTACCATCGGTCACGTAGACCATGGTAAGACCACTCTGACCGCTGCTATCTCTAAGGTGCTTCACGAGCGCCTCGGCACCGGTGAAGATGTGAAGTCTTTCGATCAGATTGATAACGCACCTGAGGAGAAGGAGCGTGGTATCACAATCAACACTGCCCACATCGAGTACGAGACAAACAATCGTCACTATGCTCACGTGGACTGCCCGGGTCACGCCGACTATGTGAAGAACATGGTTACTGGTGCTGCTCAGATGGATGGTGCTATCCTCGTTGTTGCCGCTACCGATGGTCCTATGCCTCAGACTCGTGAGCACGTGCTGCTCGCCCGTCAGGTGAATGTGCCTCGTATGGTTGTGTTCTTGAACAAGTGCGATGATCCAGAAGTCGACGAGGAGATGATTGACCTCGTGAAGATGGACGTTCAGGATCTTCTTACTTCATACGGATATGATGAGGAAACTCCTATCATCTGCGGTTCTGCTCTTGGCGCTCTGAACGGTGTTGCTAAGTGGGAGGACAAGGTTATCGAGCTCATGGACGCTGTTGACTCTTGGATTCAGGAGCCTGAGCGTGAGGTTGACAAGCCTTTCTTGATGCCTGTTGAGGATGTGTTCTCAATCACTGGCCGTGGTACTGTTGCTACAGGTCGTATTGAGACTGGCCGATGCAAGATCGGTGATGAGGTTCAGCTCCTTGGTCTCGGTGAGGACAAGAAGTCAGTTATCACTGGTGTTGAGATGTTCCGCAAGACTCTCCCTGAGGGTGAGGCTGGTGACAACGTAGGTCTGCTTCTCCGTGGTATCGACAAGGAGGAAGTTAAGCGTGGTATGGTAGTTGTGCACCCCGGTGCTATCACTCCTCACGATCACTTCAAGGCTTCTATCTATGTCCTGAAGAAGGAAGAGGGTGGCCGTCACACTCCATTCGGCAACCGCTATCGTCCTCAGTTCTATCTGCGCACAATGGACTGCACAGGTGAGATTTCTCTCCCAGAGGGTGTTGACATGGTTATGCCTGGTGATAACGTTGAGATTGAGGTTCACTTGATCTACAAGGTTGCTCTGAACGAGGGTCTGCGTTTCGCTATCCGTGAGGGTGGTCGCACAGTCGGTTCAGGTCAGATCACAAGCATTCTTCCAGACGCTGCTGAGTAAGAATAAATGATATTAATTACGAATTACTGATTAGTAATTGCCGATTGGTAATTCGTAATTACCTACGGGTTTAGCTCAGTTGGTAGAGCACTGGTCTCCAAAACCAGGTGTCGGGAGTTCGAGCCTTCCAACCCGTGCTAAAAGAAATAACAATGAGTAAGAAAGAGAATCTCTTCAAGAGATTTTGTAATTATTGCGTCGCTTGTTATGAAGAGCTTGCGCATAACACAACATGGCCCACACCACAGCAACTGACACACAGTGCGATGATTGTATTATCAGCTTCCCTTGTCATCGCTGTTGTAGTTTTTGTGATGGACTTAGTGTTTAAGAATCTCATGGGTGTCATCTACCCAGGTTAATTTTTTAAAGGTTGCAATGAGTGATTCAAACAACAAATGGTACGCGATGAGTGCCATTAGTGGTAAGGAAGCAAAGCTTAAGGAATATATCGAGAATGAGATGAAGCATAATAAGCTCATCTCTGATCGTGTTTCTCAGGTGCTTATCCCAATGGAGAAGCATGCAGTTTCTAGAAATGGCAAAATCGTTGAGAAGGAAAGAATTTCCCTCCCAGGTTATGTTTTTGTAGAGGCTGATATGACTCCAGACTTAGCTTCGGCCTTGAGGTTTATGCCCAATTGTCTTGGGTTCCTTGGAGGATTGAGTCATCCTAGTGTTATTCCTTTGTCTCAGATCAATCGCATGCTTGGTGCTGCTGAAGAGACTTCAAACGATGTAGCTTCTGATGTACCATATATGTTGGATGAGACTATCAAGGTCATCGACGGTCCTTTCTCAGGATTTGATGGAGTGATTGAGGAAATTAACGCAGAGAAGCACACGCTAAAGGTCACGGTCAAAATCTTCGGACGTAACACTCCGTTAGAGCTAAGTTATGCACAAGTAGAAAAAATCGCAGAGTAGTTGTTACGGGCTGCTTTCGATTTTAAAATTTTAATCATTTAGATTTAATAAAAAAATGGCTAAAGAAGTTGCTGGTTTAATCAAATTGCAGATTAAGGGCGGAGCAGCAAATCCCTCACCACCAGTAGGCCCTGCATTGGGTTCTAAGGGTATCAACATCATGGGATTCTGCAAAGAGTTCAATGCCCGTACCCAGGACAAGGCTGGCAAGGTTCTGCCTGTAGTCATCACATACTACACAGATAAGTCTTTCAGCTTCGTCATCAAGACTCCTCCTGCAGCTGTACAGCTTAAGGATGCCGCTAAGGTTAAGAGCGGTTCTGGTGAGCCTAACCGTAAGAAGGTCGCTACTGTGACTTGGGATCAGATTAAGGTTATCGCTGAGGACAAGTTGCCTGACCTCAACTGCTTCACAGTTGAAAGCGCAATGAGACTTATCGCAGGTACTGCACGCAGCATGGGTATCAACGTTTCAGGGGAGTTCCCTGAGAGTAAGTAAAAACTTCAATTTGATTAAGTAAAATGAGTAAACTGACAAAAAATCAGAAATCAGTAGCTGATAAGGTTGAAGTAGGAAAGGCATACACTCTGAAGGAAGCCGCTGCTCTTGTCAAGGATATTACTACGACAAAGTTTGATGCATCTTTCGACGTTGACGTACGTCTTGGCGTGGATCCCCGTAAGGCTAACCAGATGGTTCGTGGCGTTGTGTCACTTCCAAACGGTACAGGTAAGGTTACACGTGTGTTGGCTCTCTGCACTCCTGATCAGGAAGAGGCTGCTAAGGCAGCTGGTGCTGACTATGTTGGTCTCGACGAGTATGTCGAGAAGATAAAAGGCGGCTGGACTGATGTCGATGTTATTATCACTATGCCTTCTTGCATGGGCAAGGTTGGTCCTTTGGGTCGTGTTCTCGGTCCTCGCGGATTGATGCCTAACCCTAAGAGTGGTACTGTGACTATGGACATAGCTAAGGCTGTGAAGGAAGTTAAGCAAGGTAAGATCGACTTCAAGGTTGACAAGGCTGGTATTATCCATACATCTATTGGTAAGGTTTCCATGACTGCAGACCAACTTTATGGCAATGCTAAGGAATTCCTTGCTACCGTGATTCGCTTGAAGCCAGCTGCTGCCAAGGGTACATACATTAAGAGTATCTTCCTTTCAAGTACGATGAGTAAGGGTGTCAAGGTTGACCCCAAGTCTCTCGACATTTAACTTTTAAAAGTTTAGTAAAATGAAGAAAGAACAAAAAGATACTATTATTGTTGAGCTTGGCGAGAAACTGAAGGCTTATCCACACTTCTATCTCGTTGATGTTGCCGGCATGAACGCCGAGGCTACATCTTCTCTTCGTCGCAAGTGCTTCAAGAGCGAGATTCAGATGGTTGTGGTGAAGAATAAGCTCCTTCATCAGGCTTTCGAGAAATCTGATATTGATTTCTCTGAACTTTATGGCACTCTTAAGGGTAGCACAGCTGTTCTCTTCACACAGACAGCTAACCTTCCTGCAAAGATGCTGAAGGAGAAGGAGATTAAGGCTGCAGGTGTACCTTCTTTGAAGGCCGCCTACGCTGAGGAAGGCTTCTATGTTGGTGCTGACAAGCTTGATGAGCTTTGCTCAATCAAGAGCAAGAATGAGGTTATCGCTGATATCGTTGCTCTGTTGCAGTCACCTGCTAAGAACGTTGTTTCTGCTCTGCAGTCAGGCGCTAACACCATCCACGGTGTGCTTAAGACTTTAGGCGAGCGTGCTGAGTAATGTTTTGACGGATTCCGTTGATACACTATAAAGTCGATTTAACAAAAACAAGAATAATTAAAAAAAAGAGAATAAAATGGCAGACGTAAAAGCTATTGCAGAAGAGTTGGTAAACCTTACTGTTAAGGAAGTTAATGAGTTGGCTCAGGTCCTGAAGGACGAGTATGGCATCGAGCCTGCAGCTGCAGCTGTTGCTGTTGCAGCTGGTCCTGCTGCTGCTGGTGAGGCTGCAGCTGAGGAGAAGTCAAGTTTCGACGTTGTCTTGACAGACGTTGGCGCTACTAAGCTCCAGGTTGTTAAGGCCGTTAAGGAGGCTTGTGGCCTTGGTTTGAAGGAGGCTAAGACTCTCGTTGAGGGTGCTCCTGCTACAATCAAGGAGGGTCTTTCAAAGGACGAGGCTGAGAACCTCAAGAAGGCCATCGAGGAAGCTGGTGCTAAGGTTGAGCTGAAGTAATTAGTTCATAACAGCATATAGGTCGCACTTTTATAGTGTTTAACCTATTACTTTTATTATAAAATTTAAAAAGGTTAGAATTCGCCCAGTCGGTGAGTTCTAACCCTTTTGTATCTTTCCGAAGCTTAGAGCTTCATTGTCTTTTAGACAAAATACTGTTTATGTCACAAGTCGTTAACAATAGAATCAATTTCGCAAGCGTACCAAATCCGTACCCATTCCCGGATTTTCTTGACGTTCAGCTGAGGTCGTTCCGCGACTTCCTTCAGCTCGACACGCCTCCTGAGGAACGTAAGAATGACGGTTTGTATAAGGTGTTCGCTGAGAATTTCCCCATTACAGACACGCGCAATAATTTTGTGCTTGAGTTCCTCGACTATTATATCGATCCGCCTCGTTACTCTATAGATGAGTGTCTTGAGAGAGGCTTGACCTATAGCGTTCCATTGAAGGCTAAGATGAAGCTTTATTGCACGGATCAGGATCATGAGGACTTTGGTACGGTCATTCAGGATGTGTTCCTCGGAACTATTCCCTACATGACATCAAATGGTACTTTTGTCATCAATGGAGCTGAGCGTGTTGTTGTTGCTCAGTTGCACCGTTCTCCTGGCGTATTCTTCGGTCAGGGCGTACATGCCAATGGAACCAATCTTTACAGTGCCCGTATCATTCCTTTCAAGGGCTCATGGATTGAGTTTGCTACAGACATCAACAATGTAATGTTTGCTTACATTGACCGAAAGAAGAAGTTGCCTGTGACAACTCTTCTTCGTGCCATTGGTTTTGAAGCAGATAAAGACATTCTCCAGATTTTCGATCTTGCAGAGGAAGTTAATGTTTCGCCTAAGAACCGTAGAGCTCTTATGGGCAAGACTTTGGCTGCCCGTATTCTTAAGAGCTGGAATGAAGATTTCGTTGATGAGGATACTGGTGAAGTCGTAACTGTTGCTCGTAATGAGGTGATTCTTGAGCGCGAGACTGAGATTACTGAAGATAACATCGACTCAATCTTTGATTCAGGCGTCAAGTCTGTTCTTATCCACAAGGACGAGGAGGCTGCAAGCCGTTATGAGATTATCTTCAACACCCTCTCAAAGGACCCTTCAAACAACGAGATCGAGGCTGTTCGCTATATTTACCGTCAGCTTCGTAATGCTGACCCAGCTGATGACGCCAGCGCACGTGAGGTGTTCCAGAACTTGTTCTTCTCAGACAAGCGCTATGACCTTGGTGAAGTTGGACGTTACCGCATCAACAAGAAACTTGGTCTGGATATAGAGTCAGACGTTCGTGTCCTTACCAAAGAAGATATTATCGAGATCATTAAGTATCTCATCAAGCTGATCAATAGCAATGCATCTGTTGACGATATTGACCACTTGAGCAACCGTCGTGTACGCACTGTAGGTGAGCAGCTTGCCAACCAGTTCTCTATTGGTCTTGCACGTATGAGCCGTACCATTAGAGAGCGCATGAATGTGCGTGACAATGAGGTGTTCACTCCGACTGACCTTATCAACGCCAAGACTATTTCTAGTGTCATCAACTCGTTCTTCGGCACTAACCCTCTGAGCCAGTTCATGGATCAGACAAACCCGTTGGCTGAGGTAACCCACAAGCGTCGTCTTTCCGCTCTTGGTCCTGGCGGTCTTTCGCGTGAGCGTGCAGGCTTCGAGGTTCGTGACGTCCACTATACTCACTACGGTCGTCTCTGTCCTATTGAATCGCCTGAAGGACCGAACATCGGTCTTATATCATCTCTTTGTACTTATGCAAGTATTAATGAGCTTGGTTTCATATCAACGCCATACCGTAAGGTTGATGATTCTGTTGTAGATCTCGACAACAATAATGTTGTTTACCTTACAGCTGAGGAAGAGGATGGTGAGTTGATTGCACAGGGTAATGCGCCTTTGAACCCCGACGGTACCTTTATTCGTGACGTGGTTCACTGCCGTTATGCTGCCGACTTCCCAGTTGTGACTCCTGAGAATGTTCGTTTGATGGATGTGTCGCCGCAGCAGATTGCCTCTGTTTCCGCCAGCCTCATTCCTTTCTTGGAGCATGATGACGGTCACCGTGCGTTGATGGGATGTAACATGATGCGTCAGGCTGTGCCATTGCTCCACAATGATGCGCCTATCGTAGGAACAGGTCTTGAGAAGCAGGTGTGTGAGGATTCTCGCACTATGGTTACAGCTGAAGGTGAGGGCGTTATCGACTATGTTGACGCTACTACAATACGTATCCTTTATGATCGCACCGAGGATGATGAGTTTGTCAGCTTTGAGCCGGCTCTCAAGGAATATCGTATTCCTAAGTTCCGCCGCACCAACCAGAACATGACCATTGACCTTCGTCCTATTTGCAGTAAAGGTCAGAGAGTTAAGAAGGGTGACATCCTTACAGAGGGCTATGCTACCGAGAATGGTGAGATTGCACTGGGCCGAAACCTCCTTGTGGCTTATATGCCTTGGAAGGGTTACAACTATGAGGATGCTGTCGTTATTTCTGAGCGTCTGGTTAGTGAGGATGTTCTTACGTCAGTTCACGTTGATGAGTATTCTCTCGATGTGCGTGAAACAAAGCGTGGCATGGAGGTCTTCACCAATGATATTCCTAATGTCAGCGAGGAGGCAACAAAGGACCTTGACGACAATGGTGTGATTCGTGTCGGTGCCCGTGTTGAGCCGGGCGACATAATGATTGGTAAGATTTCACCTAAGGGTGAGAGCGATCCTTCACCAGAAGAGAAGTTGCTTCGTGCCATCTTTGGCGACAAGGCCGGCGATGTGAAGGACTCTTCATTGAAGGCTAATCCTTCGTTGAGCGGTGTTGTCATAGACAAGAAACTCTTCTCTCGCGCTGTCAAGACACGTGACTCCAAGAAGAGAGACAAAGTTATCCTCCAGAAAGTAGACGAGGAGTATGAGGCTAAGCAGGATGAGCTGAAGAACATGCTTGTAGACAAGCTTATGCAGCTCACCGAGGACAAGGTCTCACAAGGCGTCAAGGATTACACTGGAGCAGAAATCATCACTAAGGGTTCCAAGTTCACTGTCGTGGCATTGAAGAACCTTGAGTATGATGGAGTTCAGAGCAACGACTGGACAGACGATGAGCACATCAACGGTCTTATCCGCCGTCTTATCGTCAACTACATGCGTAAGTCTAAGCAGATGGACGCAGAGTTGAGCCGTCGCAAGTTTGCCATTACCATTGGTGACGACCTTCCTTCTGGAGTGCTCAAAATGGCCAAGGTATATATCGCCAAGAAGCGTAAGATTCAGGTCGGCGATAAGCTCGCCGGACGTCACGGTAACAAGGGTATCGTTTCCAAGATTGTTCGTGCCGAGGATATGCCGTTCTTGGCTGACGGCCGTCCAGTTGACCTTGTGTTGAACCCGATGGGTGTGCCTTCTCGTATGAACTTGGGTCAGATATTCGAGGCAATTCTTGGAGCTGCAGGTAAGAAGCTCGGCGTTCGTTTCGCTACACCTATCTTCGATGGTGCCAAGCTTGCCGACTTGAAAGAATGGACCGACAAGGCTGGTATTCCTAACCTTTGCTCGACAACAGTTTACGATGGTGAGACTGGTGAACCTTTCGACCAGAAGGCAACAGTGGGTATGACCTACTTCCTCAAGCTCGGACATATGGTCGAGGACAAGATGCACGCACGTTCTATTGGCCCGTACAGCTTGATTACCCAGCAGCCACTTGGTGGTAAAGCTCAATTCGGTGGTCAGCGTTTCGGAGAGATGGAGGTCTGGGCCCTTGAGGGCTACGGAGCCAGCCACGTGCTTCAGGAGATGCTTACCGTCAAGAGTGACGACGTCAATGGTCGTTCCAAAGCTTATGAGTCTATTGTTAAGGGTGACCCAATGCCAGCAGCTGGCATTCCTGAGTCACTGAATGTCTTGCTCCACGAGCTGCGTGGTCTGGGACTTAGCATGAAGATGGAATAAGAAAACACTCATAAACTATAAAAAGAATATGGCTTTCAAAAAAGATACAAAGGTAAAGACCAATTTCACTAAGATCACCGTTAGTCTCGCTTCGCCAGAGGAGATTAAGGAGAATTCGTTTGGTGAGGTCACCAAGCCGGAGACCATCAACTATCGCACTTACAAGCCCGAGCGTGACGGCTTGTTCTGCGAGCGCATTTTCGGTCCCACGAAAGACTACGAGTGCGCCTGCGGAAAGTACAAGCGCATTCGTTATAAAGGCATCGTCTGCGACCGTTGCGGTGTTGAGGTAACTGAGAAGAAGGTTCGCCGTGAGCGTGAGGGACACATCGAACTCGTTGTGCCTGTTGCCCACATCTGGTATTTCCGTTCATTGCCAAACAAGATCGGATACCTCCTCGGCATGCCTACAAAGAATCTGGATGCAGTAATCTATTACGAGAAATACGTCGTCATCAAGCCGGGTATGCTTGCCGGCATGAAAGACGCCGAGGGTGTTGAAGACCTCAACGGCTCTCACAAGATGGACCTGCTCACAGAAGATGAGTATATTGACATACTTGACAACAAACTTGACGAGAACAACGATCTCCTCGACGACAGCGATCCAAACAAGTTTGTTGCCAAGATGGGTGCAGAGGCTGTGCTCGACCTTCTTCACGAGCTCTCAGAGCCCGATGAAAAAGGCGTTACCGGCCTTGACCGCTTGAGCTATGAACTGCGTGACCGCGCAAACAACGACTCTTCGCAGATGCGCAAGACAGAAGCCTTGAAGCGCCTGCAAGTGGTAGAGGCTTTCCGCGGCTCCATGAACGTCAACAAGCCGGAGTGGATGATCATGAAGATCATTCCTGTTATCCCGCCAGATCTCCGTCCTTTGGTTCCATTGGATGGCGGACGTTTTGCAACATCAGACCTTAACGACCTCTATCGTCGTGTCATCATACGTAACAATCGTTTGAAGAGGCTTATCGAGATTAAGGCTCCTGAGGTTATCCTCCGCAATGAGAAACGTATGTTGCAAGAGGCTGTCGACTCTTTATTCGACAATAGCCGCAAGTCAAGTGCTGTAAAAAGCGAGAGCAACCGTCCATTGAAGTCACTTAGCGACTCATTGAAAGGTAAGCAGGGACGTTTCCGTCAGAACCTCCTTGGTAAGCGTGTCGACTATTCAGCCCGTTCGGTTATCGTTGTAGGCCCTGAGTTGAAGATCGGCGAATGCGGTCTGCCTAAGCTTATGGCAGCCGAGTTGTACAAGCCGTTCATCATCCGCAAGCTCATTGAGCGTGGTATCGTTAAGACAGTCAAGAGCGCAAAGCGCATCGTTGACCGTCGTGAGCCTGTCATTTGGGACATTCTCGAGAATGTGATGAAGGGTCACCCAGTGATGCTTAACCGTGCACCGACACTTCACCGTCTGTCAGTGCTTGCTTTCCAGCCGAAACTCATTGAGGGCAAGGCCATTCAGTTGCACCCGTTGGCATGTACACCGTTCAATGCCGACTTTGATGGTGACCAGATGGCTGTTCACCTCCCGTTGAGCAATGAGGCTGTGCTCGAGGCTCAGATTCTGATGCTTCAGAGCCACAACATTCTTAATCCTGCCAATGGCGCTCCTGTCACTGTCCCTTCACAGGACATGGTGCTCGGTCTTTATTATATCACAAAGATCCGTCCGGGTGCAAAAGGTGAGGGCCTGATGTTCTATGGCCCGGAGGAGGCTATTATCGCATTCAACGAGAAGCGTTGCGCTGAGCACGCTCTTGTGAAATGTATGGTTGACGACATTGACGAGAATGGAAAACCAATCCGTCACATTGTCGAGACCTCTGTCGGTCGTATCATCGTCAATGAGATTGTTCCGAAGGAGCTTGGTTTCTTCAACGGCATTATCTCAAAGAAGTCTTTGCGTAGCCTTATCTCTGCCGTTATCAAGAAGGTGGGTATGGCAAGAGCTTGCTCGTTCCTTGACGGTATCAAGAACCTTGGTTACAGAATGTCATACCTTGCCGGTCTGTCATTTAACCTCGACGACATCATTGTGCCACCTGAGAAGGCTGACATTGTGAAGAAGGGTCAGGATGAGGTTGACGAGGTGACTGCCAACTTCGATATGGGTCTTATCACCGATAAGGAGCGTTACAACCAGGTGATTGATGCTTGGACGCACGTGAACGACAACTTGAAGAAGGCCGTCATGAAACACATGACCGAGGCTGACCAAGGCTTCAACGCTGTGTTCATGATGCTTGACTCCGGTGCCCGTGGTAGTGCTGACCAGATTGCCCAGCTTGCAGGTATGCGCGGACTTATGGCAAAGCCTCAGAAGGCTGGTGCCGAGGGCAACTCTATCATTGAGAACCCAATTTTGAACAACTTGAAGGAAGGTATGTCGGTGCAGGAGTACTTCATCGCATCGCATGGTGCCCGTAAGGGTCTTGCTGATACCGCTATGAAGACTGCTGACGCAGGATACCTTACACGTCGTTTGGTTGACGTTTCCCACGATGTCATCATCAATGAGGACGACTGTGGAACGCTCCGTGGCCTTGAGTGCCGTGCCTTGAAGGATGGTGACGATATTGTTTCAACCTTGGGCGAGCGTATCCTCGGCCGTGTATCAGTTCACGACGTTGTCAATCCACATACCAACGAGATAATCGTCAAGTCGGGTGAGGAGATTACTGAAGAGAAGGCCGATGCAATCGAAAAGGCTGGCATAGAGATGGTTGAGATTCGTTCCGTGCTCACTTGCGAAAGCAAGAAGGGTGTGTGCCGCAAGTGCTATGGCCGCAACCTTGCTACAGCTAAGATGGTTCAGCTTGGTGAAGCTGTCGGCGTCATCGCAGCACAGGCTATCGGTGAGCCTGGTACGCAGCTTACCCTCCGTACCTTCCACTCGGGTGGTGTGGCAGAGAATGCAGCTGCCAACGCGAGCATCAAGTCTAAATACGACGCCATGCTGAAATTTGACGGATTGCGCACAGTAGACTTCGTTGACAAGAGTGGTGACGAGGATATCAATTGTCAGATGGTTGTAAGCCGTCTTGCAGAGGTCCAGTTCGTTGATACCAATACAGAGGTAGTTCTTGCTACACTTAACGTGCCTTACGGCTCTTCATTGTTCTTCAAAGATGGAGACGTAGTGAAGGAAGGTGATGTCATCTGCCGTTGGGACCCGTTCAACGCTGTCATCGTATCAGAGTACGCAGGTACGCTTCGTTTCCACAATGTCGCCGAGGGTCAGACCTATAAGGCTGAGACCGATGAGACGTCAGGTATGACTGAACGAATCATCATCGAGTCGAAAGACCATAACATCGTGCCTACTGTTGATGTGGAGGATGAGAACGGTCAGGTTATCGGAACATACAACTTCCCTGTGGGTGGTCACATTGCCAACATCGAGAATGGTCAGAAGATTGCAACTGGTGAGACTCTTGTCCGTATTCCTCGTTCGGTGTTCAACGCTGGTGGTATCACCGGTGGTCTGCCTCGTGTGCAGGAGCTCTTCGAGGCACGTAACCCCTCAAGCCCAGCTGTTGTGTCCGAGATTGACGGTGAGGTAACTATGGGTAAGCTGAAGCGTGGTAACCGTGAGATTGTCATCACCTCGAAGGAAGGTGAGCAACGCAAGTATCTCGTACCTCTGTCAAGACAGATTCTTGTTCAGGAACACGATGCTGTGCGTGCCGGAACAGCACTTTCCGATGGTGAGATCACGCCAGCAGACATCCTCGCAATTGAGGGTCCGACAGCCGTGCAGGAGTACATCGTCAACGAGGTGCAGAACGTCTACCGACTTCAGGGTGTGAAGATCAACGACAAACACTTTGAGATTATCGTTCGCCAGATGATGCGCAAGGTTCGTATTGACGATCCGGGCGATACATGCTTCCTCGAGCAGGAACTCGTAGACAAGCTCGACTTTGCCGATGAGAACGACCGTATCTGGGGCAAGAAACTTGTCATCGATGCAGGCGACAGCGATGTCCTTTCAAAGGGTCAGCTCGTATCAGCCCGCAAGTTGCGTGACGAGAATTCAAGCCTCAAGCGCCGCAACCTCAATACCGTACAGGTTCGCGATGCCGTGCCAGCCACATCAACCCAGATTCTGCAGGGCATCACCCGCGCTGCTCTCGGAACAAAGAGCTTTATGAGTGCTGCTTCCTTCCAGGAGACAACCAAGGTGCTTTGTGAGGCTGCAATACGCGGTAAGGTTGATAATCTCGATGGTATGAAGGAGAACGTTATTTGCGGTCACCTCATCCCGGCAGGAACTGGTATGCGCCAGTTTGAGAAGGTTATCGTAGGCTCAAAGGAAGACTATGACCGCATTCAGGCCAACAAGAAGAATGTACTCGACTACTCTCAGCAGCAGGACGCTGAGAACTGATCGAAAGAAATAATTTGATAAGAGGGCTGTCACAATTTATACGTGACAGCCCTTTTTCTTTCATGTTTTCTTTGTCAGATGAAACAATTTGTATATCTTTGCATAAGATAAGCTACGGTTCGGCAAAACGTTCAAGCAAGCTTGACGTCCTGCATCCACCTTGCATTATCTTTGCGCAAGCAATAACAGAAAAAATATTTAACCCAAACCTTATAAAAAATTTAATACTATGGCTGAAAACAACAACGAACAGCAAAATCAAGTACAGATACAGCTTAAGCCCGAGGTAGCAGAAGGACAGTATGCAAACCTTGCAATGATCAACCATTCAAGCTCGGAGTTCGTAATTGACTTCGCACACATGCTCCCCATTGCTCCTCCCCAGATTTTCTCTCGTGTCATCATGGCTCCAGAGCACGCAAAGCGTTTGCTCTTCGCTCTGCAAGAGAATCTTCTTCGCTATGAGAAGGAGTTTGGCGAGATTAAGTTGCCGGCACCTCCTCAGGAGCCTCAGGGTGATGGCCGCACTGCCATGCCTTTCGGCACAGGCAACGCTTAAAGAGCTGTGTCTTTAGGATTGGAAATTTACCGTAAAGGGGTACTTCACGACGAAGTGCCCTTTGTTTTTGTATTAATGAACCTGTTGTTCGAATATTCTTCGTTCATTCTAATTTGCCGGCGGTGCGACCATGCGCTATATGCGCACTGTTTGCATCTTGTATGATTAGTGACTTCCCGAATAAATACAAAAAAGCGGCAAGAGGAATCAGATTCCTTCTTGCCGCTTTATTATCTAATCGTCAGTACTATGTTTATCTTCTGTTGGTCAACCCTTGCTTGCCGGTGCTTATCGGCATGACGTTGTTTGAGCCGAAGTTGCGGTCTGTTGTTGTCAGGGACCTTGTTGCCTTCTTGGCCTCGTTGTTCTTCACGGGCTTGAGGTCGATGTAAATCATGTCATTGTTGTTTGTGCCAATCATGTATCCCTTGAAGGCGTTGTTTTCCTCCAGCCAGAATCCGTGTTCCGATGCAGAGGCATCCATCACGAAGGCAGACTTGTTGGTGGTGAGATACTTTATATGTATGTCGCCTGTGCTCTCGTCGATATACCAGTTGAACTTCAGTGGAGAGTTCTGCTCGTCCACGTTGCCATTGCTGTCGAGCGTGTAGTCAATCTCTGTTCCTGTGCCTTTTATGTCATTGCTGCTGTTTCTCACGAATGTCATATTGGCATAGAAGCTGCTCTGCTCCCCGGTGTCACCGTTGGTGTATGTCATCTTGCCGTCCCATTCGCCCTGCAGCACCTCTGCTTCGTCGTAGACCGAGCTTCCGTCATCCTCGCCTCCGCCCTGGTCGTAGTAGTTGTCGTTCCATCCCCAGTTGCCGTTGTCGTAGTCGTACCACCACGGTTCGTTTTCGCCATACCAGTTCCAAGGGTCTTCGTCGCAACTTGTGAAGAATGTCGGAACAGCCATTATCATTGCGGCTGCCATAAGGATAAAGTTCTTTTTCATAGCGTAGTTCTTTTTATGTTTCTTTCTGTTTGCAAAGTTATGCATAATCGGTGTGTTCCATGGTATCTTTTTCCTACTGCTTTTGGGAAAATCCCTAAAAATATTTAGCCCATTAAATATATGTGGCATTTTTTTTGTAAGTTTGCAACCATAAATACAAATAAGACAACTAAAGAGAAAAAAGAAAATGAGAACCGTTTATGAATTCTCCGTGAAGGACCGCAAAGGTAAGGACGTCTCAATAAAGGAGTATTCCAATGAGGTATTGCTTATTGTAAACACCGCCACTAAATGCGGATTCACACCACAATATGAGGAGCTCGAGAAACTTTATGAGAAGTATCACGCTCAGGGCTTTGAGATTCTCGATTTCCCTTGCAACCAGTTCGCACAGCAGGCACCCGGCACGGATGAGAGCATCCACGAGTTTTGCAAGCTCACCTATGGCACGGAGTTTCCGCAGTTCAAGAAGCTGAAGGTCAACGGTGACGATGCCGCACCTCTCTACAAGTTCCTTAAGGAACAGAAAGGTTTCGCTGGCTGGGACGAGACTCATCCCATCTATCCAGTACTAGACAAAATGCTTTCTGAGGCCGATCCAGACTACAAGGAAAAGGCGGACATCAAGTGGAACTTCACCAAGTTCCTTGTCAACAAGAAAGGTCAGGTGGTGAAGCGCTATGAGCCGACAGAGAAGATAGAACACATTGCGAGCGACATTGAAGAATTGCTGAAATAATTTTTATCTCCCTATATTTATGGAAAGAACAAAGTGCCTTATCATTGGCAGCGGCCCTGCCGGTTATACAGCAGCCATTTATGCCGGTCGCGCCAATCTCAACCCTGTGGAATATACCGGCCTGCAAGTGGGCGGACAGCTCACTCAGACCACTGTTGTGGAAAACTTCCCAGGTTATCCTGACGGTGTCGACGCCAATCAGATGATGATGGAAATCCGTCAGCAGGCTGAGCGTTTCGGAGCAGACATCCGCGACGGCATCATCACCGATGTCGACCTCTCCAAGAAACCCTATGTAGTAACTGTCGACAATGGTGACACCATCGAGGCCGACACCATAATCGTGGCAACTGGAGCTTCGGCCAAATACCTTGGTCTGGCCGATGAGAAGAAATACAACGGCCAGGGAGTGTCTGCCTGTGCCACTTGCGACGGCTTCTTTTATCGCAAGAAGGTGGTGGCCGTAGTGGGCGGTGGCGACACTGCCTGCGAGGAGGCCAACTATCTCGCTCAGCTTGCAAGCAAGGTCTACATGATCGTGCGCAAGCCTTTCCTCCGCGCTTCCGACATCATGAAGCGCCGCGTGGAAGACAATGCCAAGATAGAGATTCTCTATGAGACCAACACCCTTGGCTTGTATGGAGAGAATGGGGTAGAGGGTGCCCACCTCGTCTGGAGAAAGGGTGAGGCCGACGAGAAGAAATACGACTTGCCTATCGACGGTTTCTTCCTTGCCATTGGCCACAAGCCCAACACCGACATCTTCCGCGACAAGCTCGACCTCGACAGCGTCGGCTACATCAAGACGCAGGGCGACACGCCATGTACGAGCGTGGAAGGAGTGTTTGCCGCCGGCGACTGCGCTGACCCCAATTACCGTCAGGCTATTGTTGCCGCAGGCAGCGGTTGCAAGGCTGCAATGGAGGCAGAACGCTATCTGGCAAAATAAACATCAACGGCAATATGCAGTAAAGGCATCGGATTTGTCACAAGATAAACCGATGCCTTTTCTGTTTTTTTTGGTCAGATAATTGCGTTTTTATATCACTATAGTGCTCCCAAGATGCCGTGTTGCAATTAATAATAATCAAATTTTTTGATGTTTTTTATAATTTCCATATCGTTGTAACAAGTATGTAATATTAAAGCATTAATTTTGCATCGAAATCAGAGACGGTTCGCTGGTAAGCGGGCCTTTCAATCCTATCTTCACATTAATTTTTTCTTTAGGTATGCAAAAAAGATTGCAGTTTCTCATTGCTTTGATGCTCATCGTAGTGTCGCAGGCAATGGCTCAGGTGACTACTTCTGCCATTAGCGGAAAGATCACTGCAGACGGCGAAGACGTGATGGGTGCCACCATCACCGCTACACACCAGCCCACAGGAACGGTGTATCGCTCAGTGACAAACCAGAACGGACGCTTCACCATCCAGGGTATGCGTACGGGTGGCCCTTACAAGGTGGAAATCAGCTACATCGGCTACAAGCAGAAGGATGTAGAAGGTGTGTACTTGAAGCTCGGTGAGACAGCCGACCTTTCAAACACTCTCGTTGAAGACGCTACAGTGCTTGGCGACGTGGTTGTGACCGGCAAGGCCGGACTCAACGCCAGCAAGACAGGTGCTGCTGCCAGCTACAACTCAGAGTATCTGGAGAACATGCCCTCTATCAGCCACTCTGTCGCTGATCTCACACGTCTCAACCCGCTGGTTAGCGTCTCGCAGAGCGGCGCCATGTCGTTTGCCGGAGCCAGCAACCGCTACAACAGTTTCCAGGTAGACGGCGCTGTGAACAACGACGTGTTCGGTCTTACCTCTAACGGACAGAACGGCGGACAGGCTGGTACTCAGCCAATCTCTACCGAGACCATCGACCAGATTCAGGTGAGCGTTGCTCCTTTCGACGTGCGTCAGTCGGGCTTCACCGGCGGTGCCATCAACGCCATCACCAAGTCAGGTACCAACGAGTTCCACGGATCGGTTTACGGCGACTGGCTCAACCAGGCCCTCATCGGTTCAAAGTACACTCTGATGAACGGCAAGGACAGTGAGAAATACAACGACGAGACAGAGTACCGTTTCGGTGCAACATTCGGCGGTCCTATCATCAAGAACAAGTTGTTCTTCTTTGCCAACTACGAGCGCTCAAACAAGGAGTATCCAAACAACTATGGCATCGACTCGGAGGCCTCAAAGCTCGGCTCAGAAGGATTTGCTGAGGCACGCGAGGCTCTGCAGATTCTGCAGAACAAGTACGGCTATACTGGCTCGTTCAGCAATCCTAAGAACTATACCAAGTCTGACAAGGCTGGCTTGAAGCTCGACTGGAACATCAACGACAAGAACAAGGCTTCTTTCGGATGGCGCATGGTATTGGCTAAGCAGCTCAACGGCGCAAGCACCGCTTCGAAGCTCGTGGCAAGCGACGGCATGTACGACTTTGTGAGCAACACCCACAACTTCACTGCACAGCTCAACAGCACTATCAACGAAAACATGAACAATGAGCTGCAGCTCTCTTACGTTCGTGTACGCGACAAGCGCGACCCTTACGGCATCTTCCCTTACATACAGATTAATAATGTGGGCGGCGGCACACTCTACTTCGGTACCGAGCGCTCGTCTACAGCCAACTCACTCGACCAGGATGTGGTGACCTTCACCGACAACTTCAGCTGGTACATCGGCGACCACAACCTCACCTTCGGTACTCACGGCGAGTACTACCACTTCAAGAACCTCTTCATCCAGGACAACTACGGTAGCTACTACTTCAACGGTTTCGACAACTTCAAGACCTTCATGAACGGCGAGTCTGCCGACGGCAAGGCCGTAAACCAATACCGCTACGGCACAGCCAACACAGCCGTAACTGGTGACCCACGTTGGGCTCCCGGCTTCGGCGCTGGCCAAATCGGCTTCTATGTGCAGGACAAGTGGAACGTGACCAACAAATTCGAGCTCACTTACGGCTTGCGTATGGATATTCCTCTCTTCTTCGATACTCCAACTGAGAACGCTGACTTCAACAAGACTGCCGAGCTGCAGGGCTGGAACGTCAAGACCAACCACAAGCTGAGCAGCACTCCAATGTGGTCGCCCCGTGTAGGCTTCCGCTGGAACATCGAGAAAGAGCACAACCTCTTGCTCCGCGGTGGTGCAGGTATCTTCACCGGCCGTATTCCTTTCGTGTGGTTGAGCAACAACTTCTCTAACACTGGTATCCAGACTTCTACCTACAACGTGTATGGCAGTGCTGGCAAATTGGCCGGACTCTCATTCATCGCTGACCCTGACAAGGCTAGCGAGAACGCTTCTAAGCTCTCGGCTTCTGGCTCACAGCTGGTCAACGTGTTCGACAAGAAGTTCAAGTTCTCTCAGAACCTCCGTCTCGACCTTGCCCTCGACTTCACACTCGCCGGCATCGACTTCACTCTGGAAGGTGTCTACTCTAAGACCCTCAACGACGTTTACTATCAGGATCTCACCCGTCAGCTCACAGGCAAGACCCTGGGCGAGACTTACTCAAGTCTCTCGTTCGACAACCGTCCAATGCTCGCAAAGCAGGCTACAAACACATCAGACAACAATTTCAAGAACCTGTCTAATGTGTACATGCTGAAGAACACCAACCGCGGCTACGCCTACAACCTGGCATTCTCGGCTTCTAAGCGCTTCGACTTCGGTCTCGACATCACCGCTTCTTACACCTACTCACAGTCTAAGTCTGTGAACAGCGGTACGTCTTCAGTTGCTCAGTCCAACTACAACTACAACTACACTCACGCCAACCCGAACGAGCCGGAGCTGGGCTACACAGCCTACAACGTGCCTCACCAGATCAAGGTCCAGGCTATGTATCATAAGGATTACGCAAAGCATTGGAATACCACAGTTGGTCTTATCTACACCGCTTCATCAGGTTCACCATATAGCATCTACTACTATGGCGACCTCAACGGTGACGGTTCTAACGGCAACGACTTGCTCTACATCCCAACAAAGGAGCAGCTCGACAAGATGGAGTTCAAGGCTAACAAGACATACACAGCAGAGCAGCAGCGCGACAACATGAATGCATGGATCGAGGGCGACAGCTACCTGAGCAAGCACCGCGGCGAGTACTTCGACCGTTACGCTGACAACGAGCCTTTCGAGCACCACTTCGACTTCCACTTCGCACAGACCTACAAGTTCCGTGTGGGCAAGGAGATGCACTCTGTACAGCTGTCATTCGACGTGCTGAACGTGGCTAACATGTTCAACAAGAAGTGGGGTCGCTATACCTCTACTGGTTCATCAGTCTACTATTCACCGGTTACCTACTCAGGCAACGGACAGTTCCAGTTCTTGCACCCTGCCGACTACAACATGCGCTCATATAGCGACTACTACAGCCGCTGGCGCGGACAGATCGGTCTGAAGTATACTTTCTAAACACACAGATTCGCAATAAATAAAAAAAGACTGGCCACAAGAGTGAGCCGGTCTTTTTTTGTGCGTATTTGACATGAGTGTTAAAGTTTTTTAGGTTTATAATGCATTATTTATTCAAAGGGGGCGATATTCAAAATAATCGTTGTACCTTTGTCGTGTTCTAATGATACAAACATAACACGATATGAAACACAGACTATTTGTCGCCCTCGTTGCCCTCATAGTGGCAACCAACCTTTGTGCCCAAACCGACCGCAACGTCGTTTACCGCTGCGTGCGTGGCAACCTTACCTACACCCAGCCAATAGCCCAGAAAGAATCAGTCGGCAAGACTGTCGGCAAGGTGTTCGGCAGCGTGCTGCAGGCTGCAGCCGGCTCTGCTTCAAGCAAGACAAACCATCCCGAATATGAGGAGGCGGTGAAGGAAGCCATCCTTGGTGGCATCGGCAGTGCACGCCGCATAAGAATGGTAGACATGCTGTCTGTCGACGACCTCGCTGAAGATGAGGACGCAATGTATTGTGATGCGTCTATATCTTCCATCACCAGCACCACACGCATAAGAACCTGGACCGACAAGGATAAGAAAAAGCACGAAGTCACCGAATATAGCGGGTGCATCGTCGGTACGGTCAACCTCAAGAGCGTGCGCACCGGATCTATAGTCATTAGCAAGACGCTCAATAGCAGTTCTGTGTCTAGCGGGTGGTGTGCATCCGAAGACGA
Organism: uncultured Prevotella sp.; assembly: GCA_964640415.1. Classification (GTDB taxonomy): domain Bacteria; phylum Bacteroidota; class Bacteroidia; order Bacteroidales; family Bacteroidaceae; genus Prevotella. The sequence continues at coordinate 13,803 of CAZXGQ010000017.1, read as the reverse complement.
AGCTCTCGGCTTTGCCATCAGCAGCTTGAAAAGCTATCTGCGCAGCTCGGTCAACGATGCATTCCCCCTCTACGCTTCCATCGTAGAAGGCAAACGTGCCACCGACAAGAAAGCCAAGGAGGTCTACATAGACCTCGGTGAGAACTGGGGATGCTACAAGGGCCAGCACTTCGACGTCTATACTGTCAAGACTGTAGCTGGCAAGGAAGCCAAGAAGCGCATCGGTCAGCTAAAGATATCTGAGACTATGGGCGATGACATCAGCGCATGCAAGGTGCAGAGCGGTGGTGCAGACATCAAACTGGCCATCGAAGCTGGTGAGACACTCCTCATCACGAGCAAAGACTAAGCTGCTTAACACAGTACGGTTTTATCCATTTGCGTCGCCACTGCAATCGCTTTGCGATTACGGTGGCGACGCGTAGTGTTTACAGTGTAAACGCGATGTGATTCCGGTGCTATTGCGAAGCTGTCGCAGAAGCGACTCAAAATGGTAGCAGTAACGATCCAGCGCAAAGGCTTGTGGTGACCTTGCTCGGCCACGTTTGCCCCACCGTTCGCAGCCTAGGGTTACGTCAGCCGCTTCGCTCCTTCCTCACCCTGGGCTGTGTTTGTGTCGCCGTTGCAGGGCTGATTGATATAACGAGAGTTCTTTTGTGCACTTAGTATGTCTGGCAGGAGCGGGTTGGAATGTTAGGGTTTGTCCTCAACCTTTTCTTCTGAATCTCAAAACTCCCCGACGCTCGAATCTCCTAAAGCTCAAAAAGGCGACAGTCTTTGTTCTCTGCGGTTCAATAAACTCTGTGGCTCTGCGTGAAATAATCTGCGTGGCAAGGATATGCCGTACGGGGTGCGGACAACCCTAACCATTCCTACCAGCCACTGCAAAGCGCG
>CAZXGQ010000017.1:0-12809 GCA_964640415.1 uncultured Prevotella sp. | reverse complement strand
AACGTCATCGGCAAAGCCTATTTTCGTGTTCTTGAAGTTTGGTGTTCATCTGTGAACTTCGTGGACAAATAAAGTCAGCCACGCTTTGAGCTTTACCCCAAACAAAAAAACGATGCGCAGCGTCTTACACTGCACATCGTTTTTTTTGTATGCGATAGAGTAGGGCGGATTCTTAGAACGGATATCCCACGGCGAAATGCAGGCTCTGCGAGTCCTTGAACTTTCCTACATTGTAGAAACCGCTCTTGTAGGGGACGTGAAGGCCGACACCCCAGTCGAGACGTATCACGAGGAATTCCATGTCGTAGCGGAGGCCGACACCTGTGCCCAATGCCATTTCCTGAAGGGCATTCTTCATCTTGAACTTTCCGCCTTGGCGGTAGTCGTCGTTCATCTTCCACACGTTGCCGGCATCGAGGAAGAGAGCGCCATACAGGTTGCCGAAGAGCCGCGGACGGTATTCGAGGTTGGCAAGGAATTTTATGTCGCCTGTCTGGTCGAGGTAATAGACTCCTGCCGAAGCAGCATCGTGATAGGAGCCGGGACCAATGGTCCTCACGGTGAATGCGCGTATGGAGTTGGCGCCGCCCACGTAGAACTGCTCAGAGTAGGGTGCGTCCTCTGAGTTGCCGTAGCTCCAGATAACTCCAGCGTCTACGTGGCCCACGAGAGTGGAGTGGGGCGAGAGCATCCACGTCTTTACCAGTTCCGTCTCAACCTTGAAGAACTGTGCATAAGGGTTACGGAACATCTTCTTGTTCTTGTCGTTCCACTTCTTTCCGGCGGCGAGATAACCCAACGAGAGAATGTTTCCCGACTCCGACACCGTGGTCTGCCACCACAGCGGGCTCTTGTAGTCGCTGGGCGACGTGTAGGTGTAGACATACTGCATGCGGGGTATGAACTGGTTGCGCATGGTGTAGTAGAGATACGGGTTGGCGTTGAGCACGGAGTCGAACTCTGCCGATGAGCGACGCATGTAGTCGTATGAGAACTTGAGTGGTGAGAACTGGTGGCGGCTCTGCTGCGATGTCTGGAACTCATAAGCCCACTCGCCCGATACGATGTGTCGGGTGAAGAATGACGACCGCCTTATGATGTCTGACGAGAATGTCAGCTTGGTTGACAGCTGTGGGATGTATTTCGTGCGTATGGCCCGCTTTATGAGCTTCTCCCTGGCCTTCGACGCCCAAGGCATGACGAGGCGTGGGAAGGTGAGCGAGGCGTCGACGCCATACTCGTAGCTGTTGAGTTTCGACCCGGTGTTCTCAGCCTTGTGTCCTGTCTGCCACTCGTAGCTTCCCTTGAAGTTGATGTCGAGCAGTTCTCCGCCACGGAAAGCGTTGCGCTTTGTCAGACCTACGGTGATGCCCGGACCTATGCGGTTGTTGGTCTTGCCCGTGAGGTTGCCCTGCACGTAGAAGTCGTAAGGCTTGTCGAGGATGAGGTTGAGGTGTAGGTCGAGCGTGTCGGCAAGTCCGGTGGTGTCACGGGCGGCGAAGTTGAAGTCGACCATCGAGAATATGCTTGTCGCTGCCAGCTTGTTGGCACTTTCCTGGTGCTTGAAATAGCTGTAAGTGGATTTGGGCATGAGGTGCATGTTCTTAAGGATGGTGCCGAACTTTACCGGAGGTTTCTTGCCGTTGTAGTGGATAGTGAAGTCGCGGATGGTCAGGCTGTCGTTCAGCGCATCGTTGTAGCTCTTGTGCATGTCGATGTTCACTTTTCCTATATGCCATATTCTCGTAGCCATCGCCGGAATGTTGTTTACAAGCTGGAACCTCAACAGAGCCTTGCCGGGCACGCTCACGGTGTCGGCAAGGTAGGAGGCGTAAGACGACTGGTAGTAGAAGTAGCCGTTGTTGCGGAAGAGGGTGCTGATGCGCGACCGCTCGCCGTCGAGCGACGTCACGTCGAAGGCGTCGCCATTGTGTATCTTCGCCTCCGACGCCGTGCTTGCCAGCAGACTGTCGGTGGATGCGGGGAAACCGACATAGCGCAAGGAGTCGATGGTGAACAGAGGCCCCGTTTGCACGTCGTATCTTATCTTGGCCTCTTTGGGGTTCTTCTGTTCCAGCACCTTGTATCCCACGTTGCCGCGGAAATATCCGTGAGCCTGCAACACGAGGTTTGCAACCTTGGCGCGCAAGCCTGGGTTGACCCACGACATGAGCACGGGATTGGTGCCGAAGCTCTTGAGCATCCATTGCGAGAAGCCGTCGGTCTTGCCTGTGAACTCGTTCCATACCCATAAGCCTATAGGGAAGGGCGAGCGTATGCCTGATCCGAACAACGAACCGTTGGGTGCTGTGGCAAGTGCGGCGTCAATCTCATCCTTGGTAGTGGCGAAGTGGCTGTCCTTGTTGTCGGTGACGTAGTTGATGTCTTCCACTCCGGTGAAGAGCTTGTCGCCCTCGGGTATGCTCTTCGTGGAGGAGCAGGCGGAGAAGAGCAGCCCTATGGGGAGGAGTAACAGGAGGTACGGTATGTATGTCTTTTTCATGTGCTTTTGTCTTTATGCGAGATTCCTTTCTGTAGCTTAAAGAGCTCTGCGGCTCTGCGTGAGGAAAGGAAGTCTTTACTGATTGGCAGGCTGTGTGTTGCTCTTTGTGGAGTCGGGTGCTGTGGTCTCTGTAGTCTTCCAACGGAAGATGTCGGAGAACGAGCTCATCTTCTTCCGCCATACGAAGCCGGCGCCGTAGCGGGAGACATTGCCCTCAAGCCAGTCGTAGCTGTCGCGTACATAGAAGAGGTTGAGATACATGTTCGACACGGGCGACACGCGGTATTCTACCGATACGTTGTCGAAGAATGTCTCGTTGCTCATGGCTGCATCTGCACCCGAGGACAGTTTGCCGCCAATGCTCAGTTTCAGTCGGTTGTTCCAGAAACGGCGTGCGAACTTGAACGAGTAGTCGGTCTGCAGCTGTCCGGTGCCGGTAAAACTGTTGTCGATGCCGAAGCCTATGTCGAGGGTGCGCAATGCCTTGCCGGATATCTGGTTTATTTGCGAGTTGAGGAACGCCGAGAGTGCAGAGTTCATAGAGAAGCTCGATGTGTTGCCGTCGGCGAGATACATGCCCGTGGTGAGCATGGTCACTGCCTGCTTGCCGCGCTCCTCCACTGTCATGGCCTGTAGCTGGTTGTGGATGGTCATGTCTTCGGGCGCATCGATGGTGAACTCCAGTCCCATGTTCTGAAGCGTCTTCGACACATTGACTCCACACGTGAAGTTCACGACTCTGCCGTTGCCCGACGACGTGCCGACGGTCGATTTGGTTGTCTCCGTTGCGGTGAGCGACAGGGTCGGGTTCATGGGGTCGCCCGTGAACTCAATATAGGAGTCTTGGGCAATGGTGAACGTCTTCAGTGGAATGACGGGCAGCTCATATTTCATCTCGCCGCTGTTTATAGTGTATCTGCCCCGTAGGACAATGCCGTCGGAGGTGTTGTATTGCATGCGCATCTCTCCGCCGCCAATCACGTCGACATAGTTCGACTTCGAGGCATTGAGATAACATTTTACGTGTGCTCCCTCGTCGATGTTGAGCGACAAGTCCATGTTGAGGCCGGTGAGCGGAGGTTGGTTGACCACGTCGTTGGTGGTGTCGCTGAAGTCGGTGAACTCAACGAGGTCTTTCAGTTGGTCGTCGGTGTTGAGCGGCGAATCCTTCAGGTTGTATTTAAGGTCCGTCGTGCCGAGGATATCCACTATACCCCTCACGCGCAAGTTGTCGACGAGCCCTTGCGCCGTTCCGTTGAAGTTGACAAACGCCTTGCCGTATGCTTCGGAGCGGGTGTTCTCCTTCGAGTCGATGAGCAGGTAGTTGGCCGCGCGCATCCTCACGTTGACCATCATCTTCGACAGGTCGGAGAAGTCGATGGAACCGGAGATGTTGAGCGGCGAGTCGTTGTGGGCGAACACCTCAAAGTTTTCCAGCACTATGCGGCTGTCCTTGATGGTCACGGGGTCGTCGGCGAACTTTACCTCCATGCCGTAAGGCTCTGAGAACAGGTAGCAGGAGTCGAGGAACAGTTCGCCGTTGGCATTGGGTTGCGACGGCGAGCCTTTCAGGGTGAGCGTACCCTCGGCGTAGCCCTTGAAGCCGAAGAGCCCGTCGGGCACGAAGCCGTTGATGAAGTCCATTGGCATGTGTGTCATGTCGAGAGTGGCATCGAGCACCCCTTTGCCCACGGAGTAATAGGAGCCCTTGAGTGTGCCGAGCTCTTCGCCGTCCTTGGTTATGATGCCGTCGACATAGTGGCCTCCGCCGGTTTGTGGCATGTAGGTGAACTCCGTACCGACATTGCCCAATGCACAGCTGTTGTAGGTCATCTTGTCCACGTTGACCGACGACGACATGGTCAGTTCTTCCTTCGTTTGCGTGAGATGGAAGTCGCCGTCGAGCACGCCCGTGATTTCCGGGGCGTAAGGTATCACAGACAGAATCTTGCCTATGTCAAGTTTGTGGAGCGACGCTGTGATGTCCTGCAGCGCCTCGGGGTTGCTGTCGTCGCTGTATATCTGCAGACCGGTGCCGTCGTCGGCGGTGAGTTTCACGTCAGCCTTTACGCGCCGGTTGTCGCCAAGGAAGATATAGTTGCTGTCGTTGACCTCAAACGTCTTGTACCCGAGGATTGGCTTGCTGTCGAATATGCGCATGTTGATGCCGCCCTGCGTCATCTCCGCCATGAGGCTCAGGCTGACACCAAGCTCCCCGTTGGCATCATAGACACGGGGCTTGATCCATGTGCCGTGGCCGGTGACGGCTCCGTCGAGGAAGGCGTGGAACGGCAACTGGCTCTTCTTGCCGTTGTGTACCTCAAGACTGTAGGTCATGTCCTTTTGTGCCGACGACAGTTTCAGTCGGGCCGTGTCGAGTGCCATGCTGTCGACAACTATTCCGATGGCCTCGGCATAGCCGTTGATGCCGTTGGCAGGCGATGTCGTGACATCCATGTTGACAGACTTGAAGTCGATGCCGTAGTGTTGGAGGATTTGTGCCACGAAGTTGTCGGTGCCCGTCTGCAGGGTCAGCTGGAGCCGTGGCAGGCGTGAGCGCAACCGCTCCTGATCAATGTATTTGTCGTCCATCTGCTGCTGAATCTCGGTCATGAGAGGCGTCACGGCCTTGAACAGTTTCTCGTAGCCGCCGGAGGCATGGAGGTTTAGATGGAAGTCGTTGCAGTCGGCAACCGCGCGTGTGGTGTCGCTGTTGGTGTAGAGGTCAAACGTAACGTCGTTGGGGCGCAGCTGCTTGTCGCCGTTCTTGACTGAGATGTCGGAAAACAGTCCTTGGACACTGTAATACTTGTCGAGGTTGGTGGCCACGTCCACCTGTCCGCAAACCGATACGGTCGTCGGCTCGTCGACAACATGGAGCCCTTGTAGGTCGACGAGGGAGAGGTCGGTGGTCAGTGTGCCCATGCAAGTTTTGTTTTTGCCGACATGCAGTGCCGACAAAAGGGCATCGAGCCCGATGTTGCCTTTCAATGCCTTGTTGCGGCAGTCGGCGTTAGCCACAAGATGGCCTCCGTTGAGGCTTGCTGTCAGGTTTATGCCGTCGAGGTTGTATTTGTCGTATCCAAGGGCCTTGATGTCGACAGTCGCACGCATGCTGGTGCTCGACGAGAGGAAGTCGGTGCCGCAGCCGTGTGCCGCAATTGTGCCTGTGAACGGATGCACCGGCTGATGCTTGAGGAAATGGGCTATTGGCAGACGGTTCGACTTGATGTCGGCATCGTAAGCCATGCGTTTCATGTCGAGAGACACCGTACCTCCAATCGTTCCGCCACCTTGTGAGGCGGTGAACTTGCTGGCGATTTGGTTGCCGTTCAACTTCACGTTGCCGCGCAGGCCTATGCCGCGTGGAATGTTGACATTCGCCGTTACACTCTTTGGCAGCAACGGTGTGACAAAATTCAGGTCGCTGGCCAGGGCGTTGACATTCATGTCTGCACGAAGGCTTGCCATATCCGTTACGTTGGCTACGAAGCCGTCGGCGTTGATCTTCATCACTCCGGGCATGGACATGTGCATGCCGTTTATGTGCAGACGGTGGAGGTTTCCGCCAACCTTGCCGTCAACGACAAGCGGCACGCGAGGCCAGATGTTGCAAATGTCTTTTGGTATGTAAGATGATGCGAGGGTAAGGAGGTCTTTGCTGCCGAGGCTGCCGTGTACGTTGACAGAGAAAGAGCCCGTGCTGTCGGTCGGGAGGTCGGTAGAAAAGGCGTCCATGTCCATCTTAAAGGCCAGCAGGATGTCGCTATATGGAGTCTTCAAGCGCAGGTCAGGCAACGAGATGCCCACACTGTCCATACGGAAAGGCCCCGTTACGTTGGCGACGTTGAGGCCGCATTTCTCGTGGAAAGCCGCAGCAAGAACATTCAGCCTGATGGTCGGCGAGCAGAAAAGGAAAGAGTCTATCTTGAGTTGCAGCGAATCCAAGGCAATGTGGTTGGGGTCGAAGCCTGTTTTCGCCACTTCGGAAGGCTGCATGTCGTAGTTGAGCCAACCGCCCGACCAGTCGATATGCCTCACGGAATATAGGCTCTTGAAGAGATCCATGTATATGCCTTGGGCCTTTCCTTTATTCATGAGCAGCGCCACGGAGATAGTGTCGCCGGGGGTGCGAAGCGCAAAGGCGGTGTTGCTGATGCTTATCTCGTCGAGGTTTACTTTCCAGAAGTTTTCCGTCTTGGCGGTGTCTTTCTTCGCCGTGTCGGCAAGCTCGACAAGCAGGTTGGCATCGTTCAGTATTGCGCGGTTAACCCTGACGTTCTCTTTCGACAGGTCGATGCCATGTGCCTTAACCTTCAGTTCGCCGACCTTTCCGCTGACGCGCACGTCGCTGATGAAGTGTGTGGTATTGACCTGCATGTCGCGCAACGACAGCTCGTCGACCATCACTTGCTTCTTCAGGAGCGGCAGCAGTTGCACGTCGGCCACGGCGCGCGAGACTATCGCCACCGTGTCGGCCTTTCCTTCCACCGAGTCGTTTGGCTCGAAGGCGCGCACATCGTCAAGGGCCAGGTCGAGCGGGAAAGCCAGCCTCACGTGTCCGACGCTGATGCGCATGCCCGTCTTTTCCGAGGCTATGGCAGTGGCTTCTGAAACTGCCCAGTTTTGGAAAGGAGGGAAGTAAAGGAGAAGCGACAGGACAATAATCAAAGCCACGGGTATGGCTATCGCAATGCCTGCAATTTTTACTGTTTTCTTTAGTCGGGAATTTATCGTAGTCGTGCTACTGCTGTTGTTTGCCATTGGCGTGAGTGTCAATTTGTTTGTTTTGCAAACTTACGCATTTTTTGGGAATATATGCTCAAACGATTAGGATATTTCATGAAATAAAAACTAATGTAAGAATTATCCGTTGTATCCGATAAATTCTGGAGCAGAACTTCACTCACCTTGCTTTGAGTTCTTTACTCACCTTAGTTTTGAAAAAACTCAACAAAAGGCTCTCTGAGAATCGATTTTTTTGAAAAACTTTTCCTCTCGTGCGCATTTGAGCGATTTATGTGGTATTTTTATAACAACCTGACAGATAGGTTGTTATAATTTTATAGTCTGAAATATTGCTGGATTTTGAACTTTTGAGTCGGCTTTACGTTAGAATCGCAACGCCTTTACGTTAGAATCGCAACGCCTTTACGTTAGAATCGCGACGCGATAAGGCTACTATCGCGACCCGTTTTCATGGTTTTGTGGCCAGAAAACGGCTTGAAGATGCCCTTTTTAACACTTCAGAGCCTCTTTTGTTGTTCTAGAAGGAGTGCACACCAAGTGTTAAAATCTTGCTATAAATCTTTACATTCACAACACACACTTAGACGTTTTGTTTTATCCGACACATCATTCCAAATGTCGGGTGAACCTTATTTTCTTAGTCGGTCGGATTTTATTGAAGCACAAGACCTTTTGAACCAAGATTGAAAACTTTATCTTACAAAAAAACTAAGCTTCCGCTTTAATCAGTTCTTTTTGAGTTACACTCTCGGAAACGTGAAAGAGACGAATAAGGGACTGACACTACCGCAACAAACTAACAACAGATACAGCAAAACACGATATTGCTACCCCTCCCCTATAAACGGAACAAAGCCGCTGGTATCCAGCGGCTTTGTTATCGTTTGTTGTATGTTTGTTCCGGTTCTTGATTACCCGAAATTGTCGTACATTATGCTTTCAGGCTCTACACCGAGGCTGTCGAGATAGTCGGTGACGGTCTTGATGAGCATTGGTGGTCCACAGAGATAGTACTCACAATCTTCTGGTGCCTCGTGGTCCTTCAGATAGGTGTCGCGTACGCAGTTTACAGCAAATCCTGCATAATATTTCACGCCTTGAGCGTCGGCGACTGGGTCGGGACGGTCGAGCGAGAGATGCATATGGAAGTTGGGGAATTCCTTCTCCAGTTGCCAGAAGTCCTCCATGAAGAAAGCTTCGCTCAGGCTGCGGGCACCATAGAAGAAGTGGAGTTCGCGGTCTGTTGTGTGTAGTGTCTTAGTCATGTGCATGATTTGAGCACGCAGCGGAGCCATACCGGCACCACCGCCAATCCAAATCATCTCACGCTTGCTGTCGAACTTGGGATGGAAATCACCGTAAGGTCCACTCATGCGCACCTTGTCGCCTGGCTTGAGCGAGAAGATGTAGCTTGAACCGATACCGGTAGGCACGTCTTGGAATCCTACTTGCGGACGTGGCAAGAACGGTGTTGAGGCTATACGCACGGTGAGCGTTATGATGTCGCCCTCGGCAGGGTAGTTGGCCATAGAGTATGCACGGACAGTTGGCTCTGGGTTGTGGGCCTTGAGCGAAAGAATGTTGAACTTCTCCCATGTCCCGATATACTCGTCGCCGATGAGTGATTTGTCAAAGTCCTTGTCGTAGTCAATGGTGTCGTATGCAGGAATAGCAATCTGTGCATATGAGCCAGGAACGAAGTCCATGTGCTCTCCTGGAGGCAGAGCCACCTTGAACTCCTTAATGAAACTAGAAACGTTCTTGTTGGAGATGACAGTGCACTCCCACTCCTTGACGTTCATTATAGAGTCTGATACCTTCACGCTGAGGTCACCGTGAACCTTCGTCTGGCATCCGAGGCGCCAATGCTCCTTAATCTCCTTGCGTGAGAAGTGACCTTTCTCAGTGTCGAGAATCTCGCCACCACCTTCAAGAACCTGCAGTCGGCATTGTCCGCAGCTGCCTTTACCGCCGCAAGCAGATGAGAGGTGAACACCGTTCTCGTTGAGTGTAGAGAGCAGTGAGCCGCCCTGGTTCACTTCCAATTTCTTGTCGCCGTTGATGGTGATGGTTACCTTTCCGCTCGGGCTGAGATATTTCTTAGCGATAAGCAGCATCGCCACCAAGAGGAGGATGATGACGAGAAACACTGCTATGCTTACGCCTATAAATTGTCCCATATTCTTATTATTTCTTTATTCTTTGTTTGTTCTATGTTGTTTCTTCTTTAGTGGTTGTCAGAACTTCAGCCCACTGAAGCACATCATTGCCAAAGCCATGAGGCCGACGGTTATGAATGCGATACCCATGCCTTGAAGCGGTTTGGGCACGTCGCTGTACTGCATCTTCTCACGGATGGCTCCGAACATGACAATGGCGAGCGTCCATCCCAGTCCACTTCCAAGGGCATAGGCTATGCTGTCGCCGATGTTGGAGATGGCCTGTGCGTTGTCGATCGGGAGCTTAATGCGCTGTTGCATAAAGAGAGAGGCACCCATGATGGCACAGTTCACGGCGATAAGCGGGAGGAAGATACCCAGAGCCGCATAGAGTGATGGTGAGAACTTCTCGACAGCCATTTCTACGAGCTGTACTATTCCGGCTATGATGGCGATGAAGAGGATGAAGCTGAGATAGCTAAGGTCTACTCCATTAACCAAGCAGTCGGGACCCAGAACGTAAACCTGCAAGAGATAGTTGATAGGCTCGGTGATTACGAGCACGAAAGTCACTGCAAGACCCAATCCGAGAGAGGTCTTGACATTCTTGCTCACTGCCAGGTATGAGCACATACCGAGGAAGTAAGCGAAAATCATGTTGTCTACAAATATAGATCTGCAGAGTAATGCTATAGCGTGTTCCATTTCTTATTACTTCTTTTCGTCTTTAACAAAGAAAGCCCTGTTGACCCAAATGATGCAGCCGATGAGGATAAGAGCCGTGCAAGACATGGTCATCATGCCGTTGTTGATATAGCCGAGGTCATAAACACCTTCGGGTATGATTTGGAACCCGAGGAGCGAACCTCTGCCGAAGAACTCGCGAAAAGCTCCCACTATGACAAGGATAGCCGCATAGCCAAGACCGTTGCCTATTCCGTCGAGGAAGGAAGGCCAAGGCTTGTTCATCATGGCAAAAGCCTCGAGTCGGCCCATGAGGATACAGTTGGTGATTATCAGTCCCACGTATACGCTCAGCTGCACGCTGACATCGTAGGCGAAGGCACCGAGGATCTGATTGACAATGGTAACCAGCGCTGCCACAACGACGAGCTGCACGATAATGCGGATGCGCGTCGGGATGGTGTTGCGGATGATGGAAATGATGACGTTGGAGAATGCCGTAATCACTGTTACTGCGAGGCCCATCACGATGGCGGGCTTGAGCTGTGATGTAACGGCAAGGGCGCTACAGATGCCGAGCACCTGTACCATGATGGGGTTGTTCAGGTGCAGAGGCTCTGAGAATGCCGCCTTATTCTGTTTTGAAAATAAACTCATGATTCAATAATTTTGTCGTTCCGTGAAAAACTTATTTGCTGTTGAGGAACTTCAGGAACTTCCCAAGTCCGTCGTGAAGCATACTTGCCACACCGTTTGAGGTGAGCGTGGCGCCTGTCACGGCATCGACCTGTGTGGATGGATCCGTTACCTCCTTGTTCACCGACAAGGCTATGTCGTCGCGGTTGCCGTCCTTGAAGAGCTTCTTGCCCTGGAATTTCTCTTGCCATGCCTGGTTGTCCTTGATTTCAGCGCCAAGTCCGGCAGTCTCGCCCTCGTGGTTGAAATAGGCACCGTAGACGGTGGTCTTGTCGTCGTTGACCGACACATATCCGCTTATGCCGCCCCAAAGACCGTTTCCAGTCATTGAGAAGACATACTTTGCCTTTCCGTCGATGTTGCACACGAACATCTCGCTGCCGTCGACGTTTTCCTCTGATTTCACCACTTCCTTGTATTTTGCTTCAGCGGCGTTGTCGTCGAGATTGCGAATGTTGAGGCTATAGAGAATCTGCTTTTTCTTTGCCAGAGCCTCGTTGGCTGTCTGCATAGGCTTTAACGCCTGATACACGAAGGCAAGGAGAAATGCCACTACCACGACGATGACAGCCGAGTAGATAATGGTATATGAATTGCTGTTAGTTTTCATTTCCTTTATGCTTTTATTCAGAAACCTTGCTGCGTTTGGCTCGCTTGGAGATGTTGCACTCCACTACACAGTAGTCTATGAGCGGTGCGATCATGTTGCCAAAGAATATGGCGAGCATCATTCCCTCAGGATAGCCTTGGTTCTTTACGCGCACGATGATGGCCATTGCGCCAACGATGAATCCGTAGATCCACTTGCCCGTTTCTGTTCTGGCTGATGTCACAGGGTCTGTTGCCATGAAGACGGCACCGAAGCAGAATCCGCCGAGGATGAGCTGTTCCCACCACTCTATAGATGAAGCTCCTGTGGCATGGAAGATAGCTCCCATGACAGAACCGCCGACGAAAACGCTAAGCATGGTCTTCCAGCTTGCTATGCCGGTCCAAAGCAGAATGATGGCGCCTATGGCTATTGCTATGACAGAAGTCTCGCCTATACAGCCGGGAATGAATCCGGCTATCAAGTCACAGGTAGACGCATCCAATGGTGTGCCTTGTGCCACGTGTGCCAAAGGTGTTGCCATGGTGTAAGAGTCGGGCAAGGTGTTGCCCAGGCCGAAAATGCTGTGGTCTGCCACCCAGATGGCGTCGCCCGTCATTCTTGACGGATAAGAGAAGAACAGGAACATGCGCGCGCCTATAGCCACGTTGAAGATGTTCATGCCGGTGCCTCCGAAGATTTCCTTGCAGAAAATCACGGCGAAGGCGCAAGCCAGTGCGAGAATCCACAACGGTGTGGTCACGGGGATGATGAGGGGGATGATGATACCCGAAACGAGGTATCCTTCCTGAATCTCCTCGCCTTTCCATTGTGCCCATGCGAACTCAATGCCCAGACCCACGATGTAGCTCACGAGAATCTTTGGCAGCACTGCGAGGAAGCCAAAGGCGAAGATGCTCCAGAATGATGCCGTGGCAAGCGTGCCGGCGGCGAGATAGTTTTGATAGCCCACGTTGTACATGCCAAAGAGCAGGGCGGGTATCAACGCTATTACGACGAAGCTCATTATGCGCTTCGAGTCGATGGAGTCGTGGATGGAGGCGCCGCTCGTTGACGTGGTGTTGGGTACGAAAAGGAACGACTCAAATCCTTCGTACACACTTCTCAGGGCATGCAGTTTGCCGCCTTCCTCAAAGTTGGGCCGTATCTTATCGAAATATTGTTTTATTGCGTTCATTCCAAATATTGGATTAATATTGGATTGTGTGATTAATGTTGAAAGAATGTTGTTTCAAGCTTGCCGCCTGACTTACGCGTTCTCTTTTCTAAGTATGTCGAGACCTTCACGCACCAGTTTCTGCAACGGCAGCTTAGAGCTGTCCACGAACTCGGCGAGCGCGAAGTCCTCCGGTGTCACCTCGTAGATGCCGAGCTGCTCCTGCTTGTCGATGTCGCCGGCGATGATGGC
>CAZXGQ010000016.1:0-35742 GCA_964640415.1 uncultured Prevotella sp. | reverse complement strand
GCAAAATAGACATTATAGACCGAATAGACAGCCAAAAACCAACAACGAACCTAAATAACCTACTTGGCTATTTAGGTTATTCCACAGAAACAACAACAAAAACTATAAGACATGGATAACGACAAGATGCCGTCGGTAAGCCTAGTTTATGACAGGAAGAAGACGGGAGGAAGAAACAAAGAGGCAGTGATCGAGATACGCATATCGTATGACTACCGGAAAAAGAGACAGGCAAGGACCCTGCAGAGATGGACCAGAAGAGTGCAGTGGACATGTGCACCTTCATCTACGGCTGCGTGAAGAGCGCATGCAGGAAGGACCGCGTGGAGTTCCCCTATACGCTGGAGGATTTCATGGACTCGGTGGACGTGGAGACGGTAGTGTCGTGGAATGACGAGCTGGGCAGGCTGACCGCCGGCGACGACTCAAAAAAAAAGGCGAGTAGCGACCTACGCTGAACTTTTCGGCTACGGCGTGGGTGTGATGGGGCTGAGCGTTGACGACTTCCTGGGCATGGACACCGATGAGTTTGAAGCGGCATGCGAGAGCTTCAGCGAGCATGAGGAACAGACGGAGCGCGAGCACTGGGAACGGATGCGCCTGCTTGGCCTTATGACCGTGCAGCCCTGGAGCAAGAAGAAACTGAGCGCAGAAACGCTTCTGCCCCTGCCATGGGACAAGAATAAAGTTCCGGAACCGGAACACGTGGCCATGAGCAAGGAAGACCGCAGAAAACGCGCAGAGGCTGCAAGGCGAAAATGGGGAGAGAGGTTCTGAACCTTCTCCCTCGCCGAGGGCGGCAAGGCACGGGCCCAAACGGACGATGGCAAAGGGCAGGCGGGACGGACGATGGCGGTAGGCGGACAGGATAGACGATGACGGGAAACAAAGGGCAGAGATATGAGCGAGACGGTTTACAATGACCCCGGGCAATACAAGGGGAAGGAATGGAACGAACTGCTGCAGGTGTTCAACAAACGGGACTTGAAAGCGTCGGTGAAAGGTGCTTACCGCAAGGTGGGCGGCGAGGTGCTGAAGGTGGCGCGGCAGAAACTGATGCAGAGTGGCATAGCCAACGCCTCCAAGCTGAAGAAAGACATACGGCTGAGGGTGTACCCTAAAGGCGGCGGCTTTATGATAACCGTGAAGCCTCACTGCAAGCAAGGCTACCACACCAACCGCTTCGGCCTGCAGAAACCCGTGCTGATGTGGGCGGAGGAAGGCACGAAGGTGAGGTACGTGAGGAAAGGCGGCGGGCAAGTCGCGCAACTGGGCGACGGGAAATGGCGCACGCTTGGCAGACGGCGTGGACAAATGCCTGTTTATCATTTCCTCGACGGTGTGGAGTCTGACGGCGGCCAGATAATAGAGCGCGAAATCTCCCCACGGCTTGAAGAATCCGTGATGAAGAGAGCGGCGAAGATGGGTTTTTGATCATGTGCAGGCTAAAGCCCGAAGAACCACCACGGGGTGTACCCATAATCCTCCTCGGGCAGGAAATAGCTATACACGACATAGGCCAGAAAGGTAAGCACGATGCTTGCAAGGAACACGCCGTACCATGCGAATATGACGGACATGATGACGGGGACGAGGGTCACGAGGATAATGTTCCTCCACCGCTTCCTCTCCTTGGCCTTCCTTTTGGGGGGCATTCTGTCAATTTTCATAATGTGAACTTGTTGTTTGGTTGCATCGGCAAATGTATGTAAATAATCTGACAAAGCGAACGAGATTATGGCAAAAGAAATAAAATTTAACATAAGGCTGAATATCGACGGCAAAGAGCAGATTGGCGTTGTCACGGCGGACGTTGTCAAACTACGCCGTGCGATGGAAGACTCCAAAAGTTCTGCCCAACAGTTCCGTGACAAGTTGCTGTTGATAAACCAAGCCGTCACGGCGTTGCAGAACGCCTCGGAAGCCATAGCGGGGTTGCGCGCCACCATGGCAGGGCTGACGGCGAGTTACAATGCGGTGCAACAGGCCAATACCCAGTTGACCACCGTGATGCGCCAACGCATGAACGCCACCGACGAGGACATCAAGAAGGTGACAGCGGTTATCAGTGCCCAATCGAAGTTGAGAGTCATCGGCGGGACAAAACCTAGGTACAGTTTAAAACTTCCGTGGCAACAAATCATTCCCGCCAGCCAGATATTGTGAATACACGGTAAAGAAAGAACGGGATATCTGCTATTCCATGCAACTGTGCTCTGAAGCCTTTGAGTTTATAGAATAACGTGTTATTTGTCAACTGTTTTAGGGTAACTGCAAGAGTTGCGCTCCACGTGTTTTGTCGGATGCGCCTATTTATCCCACGCAGAGCCGCAGAGGTTTTTGAGCCGCCGAGGTTATGCCTTTGAAGCACCGAGATTTTAATAGAGGCCTTTGGCCTAAAGAGAATTCGGTAGTGTGGTTCGCTTCACTCTTCACTCCATTATCAGAAAGAGCCAAAACGAAAAAACGTAGGGGCAAGCCCCTACGTTATAACATGTCGTCCCTACTGGACTTTTTCCAGTTGAAATATTATCGCTGAACACAAATAACAAAAATGTTTACAGGTCTGCAATCACTGCATTATTTGCGTACGCAGCGCACATAGTGGCCGAAGTCATAGGTGTGCGTCGAGGTGGTCGTAATGCCATTGACGATATAAGCGACCTTCAGGGCATCAGAACCGTACGAAGTGGTCTTGTCGGAAGTCCAGTAATACACCCTTGAGCCCTCCATGTCGTCACCTGTGGCATGGCTGAAATAACCGCCGGGAGAGATGCTAAGCCCCGTCAGGTTGTTGCCCACGGTTGGCCAAGTGTCAGTAGTCTTGATCTTTTTCGACTGTGATTTTTTCAAATAAGTCTTGAGCGCCTCCCACTGGGCAATGGTAGACACTTCCCAACCTTCAGGAGCAAGGCCGCCCTCGCTCACCACGGCATAGCCGTTGTACATGGCACCATAGTCGGGCCAACAGTACTCGGTGTCGTCGGTATAGATGTGGTATGCAGGAGACTCGGTTTCAGACCAGGCATCGGCCTGAGTGGATGTGTAGAGCGTGATTAACGTGCCGTCGCGCAAGGTCACGGCCTTAAGATTGCTGTCCATCCAGTATTGCACGCCTATTTTCACTACCTTATAGGTCTGGGTATCGGTCTTGCTGCGCACGTCGTTGATGACATACGGAGTGAGCGATGTGGCCACTTCCTCAGCCTCGTCGGGCATGGAGGACACAAATGTGCCGTCGGCAGTGAGGTATATCGTCGTGAGGTCGGCAGTGCCGGCAGTGTAAGAAGCCACTGAATCGGCCTCCACGTCCCACGCAATGCTTGCACCGTTAGAAGCAAGACCTTTGGAGAGATCGGCCTTGCCGTCGGCCCCCATGGGATAAACGACAGTGAGCACGTCGTCGACTGCGTTGCCGTTCGCTCCCCAACCACGCACGTATTCACTGCATATCTCTGCCACCTGCTTGTCACCAGCCATTACTTTCTGCACCCTACCGGTTGAGAAATCAGTGGGCAGCTCTATCTTATATACTTTTGATGCAGAAGATTCTACTGGGAAGTAGATGCTATCGATGTCGGCAAGTTGGTATGTGGCTGTGGTGCCGTCTTTTTGCACTATTACCATTTTTGTGGGTTCACTTTGGGCAAACGCGGTTGCCAAGCCAACCACAGCGAGCATGAAGGTCAGAATTGTTTTCTTCATTATTTGCTTATTTTAAATGATTTGTTTCCTAACTTAAGAATGTACAAGCCTTTGGGCAATGATGAGACGTTGATGCTGGTGGCGGCGAGAGCCTTTGTAGAGAAAAGCACAGCTCCACCGACACCGTAGAGACGGGCAGGTTGCGGATGGGTTGGGTCATAGCCTACCAAACGCAATTCGCCTGACGACACTGCCACTTTTACAGCCGCAGACTCGTTTGTCGCCACGGTTTTAATCCCACTCGGGATAACGTCAGCAAACTTGATGGAGAGAATCTCGGCGAGCGGCACCGCATTCACCTTGCCGTCGGCAGCCTGCTTCACCTGCAGCTGGCCGTTGCTGAAGTGCAGAGAGCTAATCTCAGATACAGCAAACGGCACGTCTGCACTGCCGTTGTTGAAGATGACCGTCATCCGTTGCTGTGCGGTGGCCGACATAGCAATGCATCCGGTCAGGATCAACGATAAATAAATACACTTTTTGATGTTCATTAAACAGTTGGTTTTAGAATTGTGTGTTATGCTTTCGTTTTTCTGTTAATTTGTAATTTTTTGAGACTTAAATATACACTTGGCACAAAAGTATAAAATTTTGTTAGAAACAGTGAATCTTAATCAAACAAATGTGATACTACAACCTAATAAATATTTTCCAGCAATGCAAAAACATAGAATTAGCGGCTTTTAGTTATCAAGGCATAAAAAAATCATTGCCATCTGGCAAAACTTTTGCGCTTCAGTTTTCCACGGAGAAAGAAAAAAGCAACTCGCCAGCGTATTTGCTCAACACTGGCAAAGTTGCTTTATAACTTTCATACAATATATCAACCTTCCGTATTACGGAGCAGTCTTATTCGTGGATATCCTTCACGGCACGTCCCGAAGGCTCGTTCATGTTCTTGAACGCCTCGTCCCAAGCCAACGCCTCAGCCGTAGAGCATGCCACGCTGGGCACACTGGGTACCGAACGCGCAGCACTGTCAGACGGGAAGTGCTCGGCGAAGATGGAGCGATAGTAATACTCCTCCTTGTTGCGCGGCGGGTTAATCGGGAAACGCTCGGCGGCATGAGCCATCTGCTCGTCGCTTACGGCAGACGCCGTGATCTCCTTCAGGGTGTCGATCCACGAGTAGCCCACACCGTCGGAGAACTGCTCTTTCTGTCTCCATGCTATCTCCTCGGGCAGCATGTCGGAGAAGGCGTTGCGCACTACCTTCTTCTCGATCTCCTTGCCCGGACACATCTTGTAGTCGGGAGCTATGGTCATAGCCACGTCGAGGAATTCCTTGTCGAGGAATGGCACACGGCCTTCCACACCCCACGCCGAGAGCGACTTGTTGGCTCGCAGGCAGTCGTAGAGGTGAAGCTTCGACAACTTGCGCACCGTCTCCTTGTGGAATTCGTCAGCCGTCGGAGCCTTGTGGAAATAGAGGTATCCGCCGAAGATCTCATCGGCACCCTCGCCCGACAGCACCATCTTGATGCCCATCGACTTTATGACCCTTGCAAGCAGGTACATCGGTGTAGATGCGCGCACGGTGGTCACGTCGTAGGTCTCGATGAAATATATCACATCGCGTATGGCGTCAAGCCCCTCCTGGATGGTGTAGTTGATTTCATGGTGCACAGTGCCTATGTGTTCGGCAACAAGCTTTGCCTTGGCAAGGTCGGGCGCACCCTTCAATCCCACGGCGAAACTGTGCAGACGTGGCCACCATGCCTCTGTAGCCCCGTTGTTCTCCACGCGGTGTGAGGCATAGCGGGCTGCTATGGCAGAAATGACACTTGAGTCGAGACCGCCGGAGAGAAGCACACCATAAGGCACATCGCTCATGAGCTGGCGCTTCACAGCATTCATCAGTCCGAGACGCACTTCCTCTACGGCGTCGCCGTAAGACAACTCTTCCTTGGGCACGGTCTTACCCTGCATCCAGTCGCGCGTGTACCAGCGCTGCAGTCCCTTGTCGGCCTCCTTGCTCCAATAGTAATGGCCGGGAAGGAAAGGCTCGTAGCTGTCGCACTGGCCTTCGAGAGCCTTCAGCTCAGACGACACGTAAACCTTGCCGTCATTGTCGTAACCAATATAAAGAGGTATAACACCAATGGGGTCGCGGGCAACAAGGAACGAACCGTCCTCGACATCGTAGAGGGCAAAGGCAAAGATGCCCGACAAACGCTCGAGCATAGGCACGAGCGAAGACTCGCCCTTAGCCTTCCACTCACGGTAAAGGGCCAGTATGACTTCGCAGTCGGAACCCGTCTGATACTGATAGTCGCCGGTGGTCTCGCGAATGGAAGTATGGTTGTATATCTCGCCGTTTACGGCAAGCACTTGTTTCTTGTCGGGTGCGAAGAGGGGCTGTTTGCCGCTCTCCGGGTCAACAATGGAAAGACGCTCGTGACACAATATGGCCGACGGGCCTGTATAGATGCCGCTCCAGTCTGGTCCGCGATGACGTATCTTCTGACTCATACGCAGCGCCTTCTGGCGCAATTCGGGTGTCTGCTCGCCGATATTGAAAATTCCTACTATTCCACACATAATCTTTTCCTTGTTTTTTCTTTTATGATGGTTTGTTTATATTCTTGTGTTTGCAACCGAATCCCAACGTTGCGGTTGCAAAATTACAACATTTAGAAAGAACAAGCAAGCAAAAAGACGATTATTTTATCGTTTTATTACCATTTTGTCATCCATTGCAAATCTGCGTCATCCTTTGTGCATGATATTGCGTGGGTGGTGCTCAAGAATCTCTTTCCGCAGCGACTCGTCGTCGAGGTGGGTATAAATCTCCGTGGTCCCGATGTTGGCATGGCCAAGCAGCACCTGTATGATACGCAGGTCGGCTCCCCCCTTGAGCAAAGCCGTGGCGAACGAGTGGCGCAGGGTGTGGGGCGAGATGGTTTTCCTGATACCGGCTATTTCGGCCTGACGCTTCACCATTATAAGAATCATCACGCGCGTGAGGTGATGCCCCCGGCGGTTGAGGAACACGTAGTCCTCCTCCCCGGGCTTGATCTTCAGTAGGTCGCGGTCGATGAACCAGCGCTGAAGCTCGGTCACCGCCCTGTCGGAGATGGGCACGAGACGTTCCTTGTCGCCCTTGCCCATGACCCGCATGAAACGCTCGTCAAGGTTGAGGTCCGAGAACTTGAGGTTTACAAGCTCCGACACGCGCAGTCCACAAGAGAAGAGCACCTCTATGATGGCGCGGTTGCGCTGGCCCTCATTGCTTTCGAGGTCGATGCTGTCTTCCAGCCTGTCGACCTCCTCGGTGGAGAGGTAAGTAGGCAGGTGCTTGGGAAGGACTGGCGACTCAAGCAGCTCAGTTGGGTCGACTTCGAGATAACCGTCGATGGTGAGGAAGCGATAAAACGAGCGCACACCGAAGAGCACGCGCGACTGGGACCGTGCGCCAATGGCATACTCGTGGAGAGAAGCGGCAAACTGCTCCAAGTCTTCAAGCTTGACGTCCAAGGGCGACAAATGTCGCTCGGAGAGAAACCGCATGAAATAGGTCAGGTCGTGGCTGTAAGCTTCCTGCGTGTTCACAGAATAGTTTCGGTCAAGCTTGAGATAACGCATGAACCGACGCACAAGGTCGTCGGCTAAAGATAAATTATTTTGATTTTTCTTTTGCAATTTAATCGTTTGTCTGTAATTTTGCCGTCAAAGTTAACTATTTGTTGGCAAAAACGGCCAACATTATCCTAAAAAGAACATGAGAAAGATTCAGATAATCAACGGGCCGAACCTCAATCTCCTCGGCGTGAGAGAGCCCGGCATATACGGCAAAAACTCGTTTGAGAGTTATCTCCCCGGGCTGCGCCAGCAGTTCCCCGACGTTGAAATAGACTATTACCAGAGCAACGTGGAGGGCGAGATGATAAACAAGATGCAGGAAGTGGGCTTCAGCTACGACGGCATCGTGCTGAACGCCGGAGCCTACACCCACACCAGCATTGCGCTGCTCGACTGTATCAGGTCGCTGCGCTGCCCCGTGATAGAAGTACACATCAGCAATGTGCACCAGCGAGAGGAGTTCCGCCACCACTCCATGATAAGCGCCGGCTGCAAGGGCGTGATATGCGGCTTCGGACTTCAAGGCTACGAATTGGCAATAAGAGGACTCCTGAACAATGATTGAACCAGAAAGCATCGTAGACTACGCCATAGCAAAGTCGGACGCCGAAGGCGACTACCTCTACCGTCTTTGGCGCGCAACCAATATCCACACCGTGCATGGCCGCATGGCTTCCGGGCACCTTCAGGGACGGCTATTGAAGATGCTCGTGATGATGCAACGCCCACACACAATCCTTGAGGTAGGCACATTCTCGGGCTATTCGGCACTGTGCATGGCAGAAGGCTTGAAAGAGGTTGCCGAAGAGCATTGCCAAGACCAAAGCGCCCCCACTCCCCGACTCTACACCTTTGAGATAAACGACGAGATGGAAGACTTCACCCGGAAATGGATCGACGGTTCCGACGTGGCCAAATTCATCGACTTCCGGATCGGCGACGCCGTGAAGGAAGCTCCGAAACTCGGGGTGACGTTCGACTTCGTATTCGTCGACGGCGACAAGCGCACCTACACCGAAGTCTACGAGGCACTGTTCCCGCTCGTAAACGAAGGCGGCATAATTCTTGCCGACAACACACTGTGGGACGGACACGTGGTAGAAACAGCCTACGACCGCGACAGCCAGACGATAGGCATACGCCGTTTCAACGACCACATAGCCGAAGACTCTCGCGTAGAGAAGGTTATGGTGCCCATTCGCGACGGCTTGACCATAATTCGCAAGAAAAGAGTTTGAGAAGTTGTTTGGAGATATAAAGGAGGATTAAGATTCCTCCAACAGAAGAACCATACTTTATCAGAGATGTATTATAGGTGAAATCAAATCATTTTCCTTTCTTTGGCAAAATCAAGTGATATTCCTTGATTTTACCAAGGAAAAGCATTATCTTTGCATAAACAATCATGAAATGGTAAGTCCATGATAAAAGGTGTAATCACAGGAGATTTAGTCAACTCCACAAATATTGCTGCAAAATGGAGACAAACTGTAGTAAACACATTACAGAAGTTAGTGGCAGAATTTCTGCCACTAACTTCCGTAAAATTAGAAATGTATCGTGGAGACAGTTTCCAAGTTGTTGTTGACAAACCTGAATATGTATTAGATGTAGCCATTACACTGAGGGCAAAACTAAAAGCCGAAACTCCAGATAAACAAGAAATGTGGGATGCGAGATTGGCCGTTGGTATAGGTGAAATTTCTTTTGAAAGCAACAATATCGTAACCAGTGACGGAGAGGCCTTCAGACTGTCGGGACACTCTTTTGATAATATAGGGAAAAAGAGGTTAATTATAGCAACTCCATGGCCGGATTTTAATAATGAAATGGAACTTGTTACTCGTTTTGCTGATGACGTAATTACATCATGGACCGCAAAACAAGCAAGGGTTGTTTGTCATTTCTTGCTTTTCCCTAATAAACTTCAAAAAGATTTGGCTGAAGAGTTAGGTATGACAAGGCAAAATTTCAATTATCACTGGAGTTCTTCAAGAGGACAACTTATCTTGGATTATGTTGAATATTTTAAATCATTAATCTCAAAATACATAAAACAGTAATATGGAAACTGTCATCATACTTGTGAAATTACTCTGTGCACATCTGATTTCAGATTTTATACTACAAACAGACAGCATCAATAAGGGGAAACGCGAAACAGGAATAAAAGGACTTGGTTATCAACTTCTTCATTGTATAACACATGCTGGCATTGCATATTTATTGGTGGCCGATTGGTCTTGTTGGCTTATCCCAATCATAATATTCATCAGCCATTTCATAATAGATTTGGTCAAATGCAGGTGTTGCAAGGATTCTCTCTCAACGTTTCTTGCTGACCAGTTCTTGCATATCGCAATTATTGGAGTATTATGGTTCTCATTGTACGGAGAAGGAATAGAACTATCACCCTTCTACACTCTTTATTCTGCAAAGGTTTGGTTGGCTGTCATGGCATATATGTTAATGCTAAGACCATCGTCAGTTCTTTTGGGTATGTTTCTCAAGCAATGGACGCCATCCTCACCTAATTCTCAGAGTCTTCCTAAGGCTGGACAATGGATTGGCTATATAGAAAGATTATTGATTCTCACGTTTGTCTTTGTAGGTAGTTTTGAAGGGATTGGTTTCTTGTTAGCTGCAAAATCTGTATTCCGTTTTGGTGAATTGAACAAAGCCAAGGAAATCCGCACAACAGAGTATGTTCTAATAGGTACACTTGCAAGTTTCTCCATCGCAATCCTTACAGGAATAGCCGTAACGCGCTTATTTTAGAATAACTTCATCTATCATTTGTAAGTCAGATGGAGGATTATTCGCTCTGTCTGCTACATCTTCTAAGTAATTCTTCGCATACTGAAAAAGATTGACGCAAGCCGCAAGAAATAGAAAGCCGTTTTTTTCTGGATTTCTTTTTGAAGATATCATTACTTTTTCGTAACTTTGCACGAAATATTGACACACCCAAATGAGTAGACAGAAAACGAACCTCATGCTTAACGACGCGATATGCAGTCTCGCCGCACCTGAATCATTGCAGGGCTTGTTTCATGAGCATGAGGAGGGTTATCCGCTCCCTTCAAGCGAAAGCCTTGAAGAAATCATACAGCTGGCACGTGCCATACTCTTCCCAGGATATTTCGGGAAGTCGCAAGTCAATATCCATACCATCAAATACCAGATAGGCGTCAACGTCGAGCTGATGTACCACCTGCTCTGCGAACAAGTTCTCGCCGGCCTGTGCTTCAGCCATGTTGCCGACGGCGAAACCGACAAGGTGAAAGTGGCCGACTCAGACCTGACCATGCACGCCCACGACATAGCGAGAGAACTCATAAGCCGACTGCCGGAGATAAGGCGCGTGCTCGCCACCGATGTAGTGGCAGCATACAACGGCGACCCAGCCGCACACAGCCACGCAGAAATCATATCATGCTATCCTGTCATAAGATGCCTCACCAACTACCGCTTGGCCCACGAGCTGTATCTGCTGGGCGTGCCACTCATCCCGCGCCTCATGACAGAGCTTGCCCACTCGGAAACAGGCATTGACATCAACCCCGGCGCAACCATCGGCGAATATTTCACCATCGACCACGGCACAGGCGTAGTGATTGGCGAGACGTGCCGCATCGGACGCAACGTTAAGCTCTACCAAGGCGTCACGCTTGGAGCCAAGAGCTTCCCGCTCGACAAGGACGGCAACCCCATCAAGGGCATAGCCCGCCACCCCATCATAGGCGACGACGTCGTAATATATGCCAACGCCACCGTGCTGGGCAGAGTAACGATAGGCTCGGGATCCACAATAGGGGCCAACGTGTGGATTACCAATGACCTTAAACCAGGCTCAAAGAAATACAAACAACAGAAAAAAGATATATTTGATTTAGAATTCAATAATGGAACAGGAATTTGAACTTATCGCCAAGACGTTCATGGGACTTGAGAACGTCCTTGCCCAAGAGCTCATCCAACTTGGTGCCAACAACGTACAGACCGGCCGACGCATGGTCTCTTTCACGGGCGACAAAGAGATGATGTACCGTGCCAACTTTCAGTTGCACACCGCTATACGTATCCTCAAGCCTATAAAGCATTTCAAGGCGCGCTCGGCAGAGGACGTATATAATAATGTGAAAAACATCGAATGGAGCCAGTATATCGGGCAAGGCAAGACCTTCGCCGTCGACTCAGTGGTTTACTCAGATGAATTCCGCAACTCCCACTTCGTGACATACAAGGTCAAGGATGCCATCGTTGACCAGTTCCGCGAGAAAACCGGCAAGCGCCCCAACATCTCCGTGGCTAACCCCGACATCCGTCTGCATATCCACATAGCCGGTGAGGACGCTACGATTGCCCTTGACTCAAGCGGTGACTCGCTTCACCGCCGCGGCTACAGGCAGGAGAGCGTGGAGGCCCCTCTGAACGAGGTGCTCGCAGCCGGCATGATACTCATGACCGGATGGCACGGCGAGTGTGACCTCATCGATCCTATGGACGGATCGGGAACAATAGCAATTGAGGCAGGACTCATCGCACGCAACATCTCACCGGGTGTGTTCCGCAAGTCGTTCGCCTTTGAGAAATGGCCAGACTTCGACAAGGACCTCTTCGAGGACATCTATAACGACGACTCGCAGGAGAGGCCTTTTGAACACCACATCTACGCCTACGACATCGACATGAAAGCGGTGAACACAGCACGCATGAACGTCAAGGCCGCAGGCATGTCGCAAGACATCAGCGTGGAGCAACAAGACTTCAAAGACTTCAAGAAGCCTAAGGAAAAGAGCATCATAATAATGAACCCGCCTTACGGCGAGCGCATCTCCACACCTAACCTGCTTGGCACATACCACATGATTGGCGAGAAGCTGAAACGTGAGTTCGGTGGCAACGAGGCTTGGGTGCTGTCTTACCGCGAAGAGTGCTTCGAGCAGATTGGCCTGAAGCCTTCAATCAAGATACCTGTTTATAACGGCTCGCTCGAATGCGAACTGCGCAAGTACACTCTTTTCGACGGTAAGCTCGCTGACTTCCGTCGCGACGGCGGCATAGTGAAGACCGAAGAAGAGAAGGCGGAGATGGCACAGAAGCACAGGTTCAAGAAGAACCGCGAGTTCAAAGACCGCGTGAGCGCCAACGACTTCCATTCGCTCAAGCGTGAGGCCAAGGCCAACGAGGACGGAGACATCCGCACGTTCAAGTTCCATTCGTTCGAGGACCGCCGCAAGCCCTCACGCCCACGCTTCGACGACGACAAGCGCGACTTCTCTCGTCCAAAGAAAGACTATGGACGCAAAGACGACTTCCGCAAGGACCGCCGCGGTGCTGGCCGCAAACCGGACCGCCGCAAACGCGGATTCGACGACGAGGATTAAAAGGCTGAAGTAAAGAACATCGGAATATGATTAAAAAGATATTTACTATTATGTTGTCGGTAGTGTCATTGTTTGGCGCTGAGGCACAGGCCCAAACGAAACAGTTCACGCTTGAGGACTTGAACTTCGGCGGAGTCAACTATCGCAAATTCGTGCCCGAGAACCGCTGGACAACATGGTGGGGCGACGAGCTCGTAAGGCTCGATGCAGAGTACTGCTCCATCGTTGACAAAAAGACGGGAAAGGAGAAGACGCTGCTCACAACCGACCAACTTAAGAAAGACGGTCTGACTGTCCACTCACTATATTCAGCCAAGTTCCCCGAGGCAGGAAAAACCATTGTCATACTGACTTCCGGCAACCAGTCGGTGGCTTACAATTGGAAGACCCGCAAAACGCTTTGGGCCGTAAACACGGTCTCCGGCACACAGGCTTCTGACTTCTGCTATGCCTCATGTTCGCTGGCATACGTAAAGGATTGGCAGCTATACGTGGCCCAGCCATCCGCCGGCAACAGCACCGAGCCGGTGAGTGCGTCGAGAAAGCTTACCAACGACGGTTCACGCGAGATTGTTTACGGACAAAGCGTACACCGCGACGAGTTTGGCATCAACGGAGGACTCTTCTGGAGCCCCGACGGCAAGAAACTCGCCTTCTACCGCATGGACCAGTCGATGGTGACCGACTATCCACAGGTCGACATCCCAGACCCTGACGTTGCGCCAGAGTCGGGTTCGCGCATCGCCAACGCAGAACCTGACAAATACCCCATGGCTGGCGAGACAAGCCATAAGGTGACTTTGGGCGTCTACGACATGGCAACCCAAAAGCTCATCTATCTAAAGGCTGGAGACCCCACCGACAGATATTTTACCAACGTGGCATGGAGCCCAGACTCGAAGACCATATACATGTTTGAGCTCAACCGCGACCAGAACGATTGCCGCCTCGTGAGCTACGATGCCACAACGGGCGACAAGTTGCGTGAGCTGTACCGCGAGACCGACGACAAATATGTTGAGCCTCAGAACCCCATTGTCTTCCTGCCTTGGGACAGCTCAAAGTTCATCATGCAGAGCCAGAAAGACGGCTACAACCACTTCTATCTCTTCGACACGACAGGCAAGCAGCTTAAGCAGATAACAAGCGGAGAATGGGTTGTGGAGAACTTCCTCGGTTTCGACACAAAGCATAAGGCCATCGTGTATGAGAGCAACGAGTGCAATCCAATACAGAAGAACATCTGGGTTGTTGACGTGGCCAGCGGCAAGCGCGCCCTTATGGACGACAACGGCAAAGGCTGGCACACCGGAACCCTGAGCGGAAGCGGACAATACATCGTAGACAACTATTCTGCGCCAACCACACCACGCAATATAACGATAGTAAACACCGCCAACGGCAACCGCACCCGTTGGTTCACCGCTGAGGATCCATGGAAAGGCTACGACGTACCCGAGTACCGTTGCGGAACCATAAAGGCCGCCGACGGCACAACAGACCTTTACTACCGCATGGTGATGCCTACAGGTTTTGACCCAAACAAGAAATATCCTGCCATAATCTATGTCTATGGCGGTCCTCACGCACATAATGTCGACGCACGCTGGCATTATTGCTCACGCTCATGGGAGACCTACATGGCACAAAAGGGCTACCTGCTTTTCATCCTCGACAACCGCGGCTCGGAGAACCGCGGCAAGGCCTTTGAACAAGTGACATTCAGGCATCTCGGCGACCACGAGGTAGAAGACCAGATGAAGGGTGTCGACTTCCTCAAGACACTGCCTTACGTAGACAGCTCACGCCTTGGCGTACACGGATGGAGCTTTGGAGGCTTCATGACCATCAACATGATGACCACCCACCCCGGCGTGTTCAAGTGCGGCGTGGCAGGAGGCCCCGTGATAGACTGGAAGTGGTATGAGGTGATGTACGGCGAGCGCTACATGGATACTCCACAAACCAACCCTGAGGGTTATGCACAATCATCACTCCTGCCCAAGGCTAAGAACCTGAAGGACAGACTGGAGATAATCATAGGAGCCAACGATGCCACCTGTGTGCCACAACACAGCATGTCATACCTGAAGGAATGTATCAAGTATGGCACACAACCCGACTTCTTCCTTTATCCTGGCGAGCCACACAACATGCGCGGACACCAAAGCGTGCACCTGCATGAGCGTATATCAAGATATTTCTTCGATTTCTTAAAATAAAACGGATATGAAAATATTACTCTTAGGCAGTGGCGGACGTGAACACGCCCTGGCTTGGAAAATCGCACAGAGCCCCAAATGCTCAAAACTGTTTATCGCCCCCGGCAATGCCGGCACAACCACAGTTGGCGAGAATGTCGCCATTGGCGTCAACGACTTCGAAGCCCTGAAAGACTTTGCCGTGAACAACGGTGTCGACATGGTCGTAGTGGGTCCTGAGGATCCATTGGTGAAAGGTGTTTACGACGAGTTCAAAGCCGACCCCAAGACAAAGGACATACCCGTTATAGGCCCTTCAAAGGCAGGCGCCCAGCTCGAGGGCAGCAAGGACTTCGCAAAGGAATTCATGAAGCGTCACAATATCCCTACAGCGGCATACGAGACATTTGACGGTACTGCCGTTGAAGAGGGCTGCAAGTTCCTGGAGACACTGAAAGCACCTTACGTGCTCAAGGCCGACGGATTGGCTGCAGGCAAAGGCGTACTCATTGTTCCAACACTGGAAGAGGCAAAAAAGGAATTGCACGAAATGCTGAACGGCATGTTCGGCAACGCCTCTGCAAAAGTGGTGATTGAAGAATTCCTGTCAGGCATAGAGTGCTCTGTGTTCGTACTCACTGACGGCAAGCACTACCAGATTCTGCCCGAGGCAAAAGACTACAAGCGCATTGGCGAACATGACACAGGCCTCAACACCGGCGGCATGGGCAGCGTATCGCCTGTTCCATTCGCAACAAAGGAGTGGATGAAGAAGGTGGAAGACAGGATTATCCGCCCGACAGTGGACGGACTCGCAGAAGAAGGCCTCAACTACAAGGGCTTTATCTTCTTCGGCCTCATCAATGTCGACGGCGAGCCTATGGTCATCGAGTACAACTGCCGCATGGGTGACCCTGAGACAGAGACCGTGATGCCACGCCTCAAAAGTGACATCGTCGACCTTTTCGAAGGCGTTGCCAACGGTGACCTCGACAAACGCGAAGTGGAATTCGATGACCGTGCTGCAGTATGCGTTATGCTTGTGTCAGGCGGTTATCCCGAGAGCTACAAGAAAGGTTTCGAGATAAACGGCATCGACAAAGTTGACCCGGAGAACATAGTCTTCCATTCTGGTACGGCACTTAAGGACGGGAAGGTCGTGACAAGCGGCGGA
Organism: uncultured Prevotella sp.; assembly: GCA_964640415.1. Classification (GTDB taxonomy): domain Bacteria; phylum Bacteroidota; class Bacteroidia; order Bacteroidales; family Bacteroidaceae; genus Prevotella. The sequence continues at coordinate 19,690 of CAZXGQ010000016.1, read as the reverse complement.
CGCGTTATTTGTGTTACGTCTTATGGAAAAGACAAGAACGAAGCATTGCGGAAGAGCATGCTCGGAGCCGAGGCTATCGACTTCGAAGGCAAATATTTCCGTAGGGACATAGGGCAGGACCTTTAAGGCATCCGTGTCTTTTAATTTTGAATGAAATCAATAATCATTAGAGATTGAAGCGACTCCAAAATCGTATCGCAACCTCCCGTTGGTCACTGCCAGTGGCAGTGGCCTACGGATTATTGGTGAGCCTTGCTGCAGGGCTTGTCACGGAGGTGTCGTGGCTTAACTTTGCGCTGCTCTTCGTTTCAGTGATGATGATGGTAGAGCTGAACAACAGCAATGCACTCATTCGCATTTACTCGCGAATGGTATCTTGCTCGTTTCTCGTAATGACCACCATGTCGTTGTTCCTTTACCAGACAACTGACGTGGCAACGGTTCAAATTACGTTCATCGCATTCTTGCTCTTCCTACTGCGCTCCTATCAGAATCCTAACGCCACGGGACTGACTTTCTACGCTTTTAGTGCCCTAGGAATAGCGAGCGTAGTGTTTCCACAAATATTGCTCTTCATGCCTGCTCTATGGATTGTCATGGCAACATATATGCAGAGTTTCTCGCCACGCACATTCCTGTCGTCAATCATCGGTGTTATAGCACCTTATTGGTTTGTAACGGCTTGGCTCCTCTACACAGGGAAATTTGCATGGCTCGGCACACATTTCATCAGCATCTTGCAGTTCGGCACACCATTCTATTTGGCTAATGTCAAAATTCATGAGTGGGTAACGTTTAGCTTCGTATTCTTCTGCGCTTTCATCGGTGCCGTACACTTCTTTGCGTACAGTTACCAAGACCGGATAAGGATACGGCTGATATACGAGATGTTTATCGTGCTCGACGGACTCACCATGTTTTTCGCACTTATACAGCCCCAGCATTTCGATTGCCTGTTAGGCATGGCTATTGTGCTCACAGCTCCTATCATCGGCCACTGGCTCGCACTTACGTCGTCAAGATTAAGCAACATCGTTTCAATGTTGCTCGCAGCAGCAGCATTAACATTGACAATATACAACATGATGGGTGTCTGAACATTCACGACACTTTATTCCATATTATTATGATTCAGGCTCTAACAGATATTCTTCTTAGCTACGGCTATTGGGGAATGCTCATAGCGGCATTTATTGCCGGAAGTTTCTTCCCGTTTCCAAGCGAGGTGGTCATGCTTGGCTTGTTCGCTGCCGGTCTAGATAGCGAACCCCTGATAATCTACGGCACAATAGGAAATGTGCTCGGCTCAATGTTTAATTACAGCATTGGCCGACTTGGCCGATTGGAATGGGTCGAGAAATACCTGCATGTGAAGAAAAAAAACATTGACAAAGCCCAGCGTTTCGTTGCCGGACACGGCGCATGGATTGGCATCTTCGCCTTTATTCCGATTCTCGGCTCTGCAATTACGATATGCCTTGGATTGATGCGCGCCAACATCATCATAACTATAGCAAGCATCACAGCCGGCAAGCTCGGGCGCTACATCATATTGATGACAGGAGCCGGGTTCGTTGCCTCATGACGGCACTTACACACCAAAAAAGCAACAGGTAAGGAAAATCTACAAGAAAGCACAAAACAAATAACTGAAACTTCTATAAAGGAATACTGAAAAAATAAGTAACTTTGCCTTACGAAAGAGTAAAAGATAATGCAAAACCAGTTTTCACGCACGCAACTATTGCTTGGCAAGCCCGCCATCGACACACTTAACGGTTCACGAGTGGCTGTGTTCGGAGTAGGCGGCGTAGGCGGATATGTCGTTGAAGTTCTTGCGCGCAGTGGTGTGGGAGCAATAGACGTCATCGACGACGACCGTGTTTGCCTCACCAACGTTAACCGGCAAATACTTGCCACCATTTCAAGCGTAGGCCGTCACAAAGTTGACGTGGCCGAGGAACGCATACATGACATCAACCCACGTTGCCATGTCAGGAAATACCAGACTTTCTACCTTCCGACAAATGCGGCAGAGTTTGACTTCTCACAATACGACTACGTTGTAGACTGCATCGATACCGTCACGGCAAAGCTTGACCTCATCAAGCGATGCCATGACCTCAACATCCCAATCATATCATGCATGGGCGCTGCCTACAAGCTCGACGCCACGCAGTTGCAAGTCACGGATATTTGGAAGACCATCAACGACCCATTGGCAAAGGTTATACGCAAGAAGCTGCGCAAGACCAACATCAAGCACCTCAAAGTGGTCTATTCGCCAGAACTTCCTGTAGAAAGCATTGACCAACCCGAAATAAGTTGCCGTTTCCATTGCATCTGCCCCGCCAAGGACATGCGCGCCTGCACAGAACGCCATACCATTCCGAGCTCCAACGCTTGGGTTCCCGCTGCCGCCGGACTGATTTGTGGCGGAGAGGTGGTGAAAGACCTAATAAACAATGCCAAGACCATGCGCATTGACCTACAGGAAGACCCCGAGAACGAGTACGCCAAGAAAGCTGCCGAGAAGAAGGAGGCTTATCTCGAAGACTACAAACGAAGGGTGGCTGAAAGAAAGAAAGCGGAACAAGACGCGACATACACTACAACCCAAGGCAAGGTACTCGAGACTGAAGGTGTCAAGGAAGCATTGAAGGCTGCTGGGGTAAACATTTAAGATGTCAACAGAAGAAACATTCCATAAAGGACAAAGACAATGAACAAAGAAGACTTATTCAAAAAGCTCCGTGCCAACACTCAGGAGCAGTATGATATGCCCGACATGAATATCGAGGCAATCAAGTATCCCGACACTTATGTTCAGTTTGTGGAAATGACAAAGACTGTTGGCGGAAAAGTAGTGGAAGCCAGCAAGGCTGATGACCTAAATGCAATAATCAAAGAAAAATATCCTGAAGCCAAGACATTCGCAAGCAACCTGCCCTACATAACGATAGCGCAGAAGAACCCAGACACCGTGGCTGAGGCAAAAGATCTAGACGGCACCGATGTCGGCATCGTGGAAGGAAAAATTGGCGTTGCCGAGAACGGATGCGTGTGGATTCCACAGACCATGAAGGAAAAGGCTATCTGCTTCATATCCGAGTATCTCGTCATCGTGCTTGACAAGAACAACATCGTCAACAACATGCACGAGGCTTACAAGCGCATTGATTTTGACCCTCAATACCAGTTCGGCTCTTTCATCAGCGGACCATCCAAGACTGCCGACATTGAACAAGCACTCGTCATGGGTGCACAGGCAGCAAGAGGTGTCACTGTCATCATTAGAGGCTGATTATACTTTTATAATCAGTTTTATACGGCATTTCATAATAAGCTATACCGCATAAGCGTTATTCTATAAAATGGAAAAGACGAAACGGAACAACGCTTATGCTAATATCCTGAAATACACAGGCATCTTTGGTGGCGTGCAAGCCTTGAGCATTCTCGTGGCTTTAGTGCGAAACAAGCTTGTGGCCTTGTTGTTGGGTCCCATGGGTGTGGGACTTATCACCCTATTCAATTCCACTATCCGTTTCATTGGCGACGCCACCAACCTCGGCATTGGCACAAGTGCCGTGAAACACATTTCCAAAGCTCATGCACTAGGTGCCACACAAACCATAAGCAAGACCGTGCAAACCATAAGGGCGTGGAGCGCCATCACGGCTTTATTGGGTCTTGCGATATGCGCCTTGTTAAGCCCATTACTGAGCAGATACACATTTGGTTGGGGCAAGCACACCTATCATTTTTTTCTTTTGTCACCCATTGTTGCCATGACAGCCATCACAGGTGGCGAACTGGCCATACTCAAGGGTACGCGCCATTTGGGAGGTTTGGCGCGCATCTCCATCATCAACGTGGTAATGGCTCTCGCTATTTCCGTACCTCTGTTTTTTATATGGCGCTCCAAGGCCATTGTCCCTTCCATGATTCTCGTGGCGTTTGCCCAATTAATGGTTACAATAGCCTACTCATACCATTTCCACCCTTTAAAACTGAGCTTCAGCCGCGCCATCCTGCGTGAAGGCGGCACAATGGTAAAACTCGGGGTAGGCTTTTTCCTTGCCAGCATGTTCGGGAGTTGTGCAGAATTCCTCATTAGGTCGTATGTCAACAACACTGGTTCTCCCGTCACACTCGGACTGTTCAATGCCGGCTACATGATAACCATTACCTATGGCGGCATGGTGTTCTCGGCAATGGAAACCGACTATTTCCCGCGTCTATCAGCAGTAGCACATACTGGCACAACTCTCAACAACACGGTAAACAAGCAGATTGAAGTTTCTTTGCTCATCATCTCCCCGATGCTCATAGGGCTTATCATAGGCTTGCCCGTCATCATCCCCCTACTCTATTCCGGGTCTTTCTTACCAGTTTGCTCCATGGCACAACTCACGGCCCTGGCTATGTTCCTGCGGGCCGTGAAACTTCCGATAGCCTATCTGCCCTTGTCGCGCGGTGATTCCAAGGCATATCTGCTCATGGAAGGCATCTATGCGGTGGTTTATGTCATCCTGGCTGTTGTCTGTTTCCACGCTTTAGGGCTTATTGGCATGGGCATCGCCATAGTGCTCGTTGCCTCATTCGATTTCATCATGCTCAATGCCTATATGGCCCATCGCTATGGCTACCGCATGTCCGGGTCTGTCATAAAGCTCATACTCCAGCAATTTCCTATCGGCATTGCTGCCTACCTGCTTACATTAAAAGGAAAGGGCATGACATATTGGGTCACAGGCATTCTACTGTTCATCCTCAGCTCAGGCCTTTCATATTTTGCCCTGAAGAAGCGAACGCATACAAAGGCAAAAACGAACTAAAATCTGAGACATATACATTTTACAGCTCCACCAACCCACAAACGCCCCCGTTTAACCATTGTAATGATTGAGTGCAAGGACAACCGACTCAACCTCTGCGTTGGTCATGCATGGATTGCAAGGAATGCTCAGTTCTTCACGGTGTATTCTCTCGGTGACAGGCAACGACAGATTATTCCACTCCTTATAGCATTCTTGCTTGTGAGGCGGAATGGGATAATGTATCATCGTACCAATGCCTTTGCCCTTGAGGTATTCCTGTAGCCTGTCCCTTGTCTTGCAGAGCACAGGAAAGATATGGAACACGTTGTCGGCATCGCCATGTTTCATTGGCATGGTTATCAATGGGTTAGAAATCTTCCCGAAATACATTTCTGCTATTTCCTTCCTCCTTTGATTTTCTTCATCCAAGTATTTCAGTTTGACATCCAATACGGCAGCCTGCAATTCGTCTATTCTGCTATTCCTGCCTTTGTACGGGAAAACATATTTGCGAGCCGAACCATAGTTGCCTAAAGCCCGACAAATGTCCGCAAGCTCGTTGTCAGTTGTGGTTATCGCGCCAGCATCGCCCAAAGCCCCAAGGTTCTTTCCCGGATAGAAACTGTGGGCGGCAGCATCACCCAAAGAACCTGTGTGTCGCCCGTCATAAATGCAGCCGTGCGCCTGCGCATTGTCCTCCACCAGCAACAAACCATAATTGCGGCACAGAGCCACAATTTTCTCCGTCATGGCGCACCGCCCATAGAGATGAACAAGCAACATGGCTTTCGTCTTTGCAGTGATGGCGCGTTCTATCAACGCATCGTCAATCTCAAGGCTATCAATGTCAGGTTCTATCAATATAGGTTTAAGTCCATTCTCCGTAATGGAGAGAATGGAAGCTATATATGTATTTGCAGGAACGATGACCTCGTCGCCGTCGTGCAATCGTCCCATCTCCTTATAGGCGCGGAAGATAAGTGTCAGAGCGTCAAGCCCGTTGCCGCATCCCACGCAATGGCATCCAATATATTCAGCATAGTCTTGTTCAAACTGTCGCGTTGCCTCTCCTTGAAGAAACCATCCGCTATCCACAACACGGTTTAAAGCATCCTTGATTTCCTCCTCATGAAGGGCGACCATTGATTTCAACGACAAATAAGGAATCATATCGAATATATTATTAACAACTACCCTTTAATCATCAGCTCATACCAATCATAGCACACGGCCCTGCCACCAAAACCTTCTTTTTGGTAAATAAGGCTCTCGTTCAGATACCGTCCCATGTTTTCGTTAGAAGTGCCGAAATCAAAGTATTTGCAGCCATGCAAGTCATCGGTGAGAATCTTGTGGAAGATGGCGTCTATGGCATGAAGCTTTTTGCCTTCCTCTGTTGCAGAGATGTATTGTGTATGTACCACTTGCTGGCTGACGTATAGCAGTACACCTCCTACAACCTTGTTTCCTAATCTTGCAACATAAAGCCGAATGTTCTCCGGAAAAGCACCATGAAGACGCAGCATCTCATCAAGAGTATGGACAGGCTTGGCTTGATATGTGCGATAAAGGTTGTCTTCCAACACAGGCCAAAACTCCTCAAGAGCATCGTTGTTAACCTGAACAGCGATGCCTTCCTTTGCAGCCTTGTTTGCCCCATAAAGTCTGATGCGCCGCCATTTAAGTGCATTGTCTCGCACGATTACTGACGAGACATTGCGCACATATAGCCTTGCCCCACAACGGTTAAAAAGGGCGTACAAATCTTCTTCCGCGGGCAAGCGATGGTAAATCCAGGGGATGGGCTTGTAAACCATTTTCTTTATGCCAACGCTTCCCAAAAACGACATCAACTCTTCAAACAAGATGCAAACATCAGCCACGGCAGCGTGCTCATTTGTGAGCAAACCTCCATAGGTCAGACCTTGATGCGACCAAAGCGTATCGCCAACTACATTGGCAGGGAGCAAGGCATAAAGCCTGTTGTTCTTGAAGAACATCAAGGAGTTATCCGCAAGACGATCACGATGATAGTCCATATAGGCACGGTCAAAGAGAAACGTGCCTTGCTTAGACTGCCTCACAAAGTCGTTCCACGCTTCCTTGTCATCATCACAATATCGCCTGATCTCAAACATTATCCGCTTTGTATGTCAAAAAATCACTGTACTCGTATATGTAATCTTCCTCTTCGAATGGGTCTTCAGCGAGAACCAGACAAACGGCACCAGAGGAGAAGTCGCTCAACGACCGCCAAATCCCCCTGTCAACAAACAAGGCCTTGCTTGGCAGATTAAGCATAAAGTCACGTTTTTCCTTACCATCATCGAGCGTAACAACAAAAGAGCCAGACACAGCTATTATCAGCTCACGGCAATGCTTGTGGGCGTGTCCTCCACGGTGCGCCCCACCAGGAATGTCGTAAGTCCAATAAACCCGGCTGATGTCAAACGGCACTTCCTTCATCTGTTCCACCACCGTAAGGTTTCCTCGTGGGTCTACTATCTTAGGGAGACTTATCAATCGTCCAAGTTGATGTTCCATATACTGAAAAACGGAAATCTTGAAAAAATATTGTTATCCAAAAAGGAAGAAAGTCAAAACCTTGCATTTTTTGTTGAAAGTCTGACCAAACCAAGCCGCACCAACCAAGCAAAGAGAATTATGACAATGGCATGGAAAGTATAAACCATAAACGGATGGGTATCATAAAGGCCACAATGAACCATGACTACATTAACGATATAAATCATCATCTCATGGGTAAGGAATATCTCATCGCCCAAAAAGACAAATACCTTAATGGCTGGCATTGAAAAGAAACTTGGACGTGACTTCTCTATTGCCATCAGCAACAACATGAAAAGTATGACGAACGGCCAGAAAAAACTAACTCCACGGAAATTAACAGGCAGCATGTCACAGTAAACAAAATAAGCAAGACAAAATGCGAAAAGCAACAACAGCATAAAAAAGCATTGCCATCTTTTGCCCGCCATGCATATTTTGCCCGATAATCGTTTACCACACCTTGAAATAACAAAACGATAAAGAATAATGCCAAGGCCACAATCAACCATACGAAACAATGGGAAACTGTAAAGGGTATAATTGAAACGCTCAGAAGGAATCCAAACTACAAAAGGGAGATATATCGCCATGACTATGGCGCACGTCAGAATGAGCCCCTTTACGCTCATGCCCATGACACAACGGTTCAATGGCTTGAAAAACAAGTAGAAAACAAGAATGTCGCACAAGAACCAAGAGGATCCCACATAGGAAAAGACCAAATGCTCGCTGCAAAACCACGTCTGAATCAACAATAGGTTTGTCAACAACTTTCCGTAATCAAGGGGGTAACCTGCGTGCCAATAAGCAAACACGAAAAACGATATGGATAACAACAAGAGTGGGTAAAACTTCCTCAACTGGCGGACAAAAAAACGCTTGGTGTCAAACTGTCCCACTCTCAGCTTTTCCTCATTGGCCATCGAGAGAACAAAACCGCTCATTACAAAGAAGAAGCAAACTCCTGACTCTCCACCAAAATCGAAGACATGCCCCACAACGTGGGACGCGACAATCAATAAGATTGCAAAGCCTCTCAATGCCTGAATGCTCATCAGCCTGTGGCCTGGTTTTGATTCAATCATAATGGAAACTGCTTGCTGTTTAAGCCTAAACATAGTTGTTTCGCATACGTGAGCAATACGGATCACGAACGCGAGCAAACTTGCCCACGAACGTGAGCCGAATGGTTCACGAACGTGGGCAATCGAAATATGGGCGTTATCGCATCTTCATGGAGCTACTTCTATACCTTCACAAAGCTGCGTTTATTTCTTCATGTAAGGGTCGGTGCCGAGCACGGTCTTTGCCAAGCGCTTGGCTTTGTCACGCAGGGCATCCATGTCGCAGCCTACCTCGTCATAGCAGAGCACCACGCCCATACGTCTGCCAACATGGGCTACGGGCTTGCCGAAAATGCGGACGCGTGCGTGGTCCTCCTGGCAAACGTCGTTGAGATTATAGTTGAGAGGCTCAGTGCTTTCTTCCGGCGAGAGCACCACCGCCGAGGCTCCACTGTGCTCCAGATGGACGGCAGGAATATGGAGACCCATGACTGCACGGAAATGAAGTTCAAACTCTGAGAGGTTGGTGCAATGGCTCAGGGTCACCATGCCTGTGTCGTGAGGACGCGGGCTAAGCTCTGAGAATATCACCTCGCCCTGCTTTGTAAGGAAGAACTCCACGCCCCACAGTCCATAGCCCGTGAGCGCCTTGGTCACCTCGTCGGCCATGTGCTGCGCCTTGGCAAGAGCCTCATCGCTAATCTGGAACGGCATCCAGCTCTCACGGTAGTCGCCACCTTTCTGCACGTGTCCGATGGGCGGACAGAACACCGTCGGCGCATTCTTCTGGGTCACGGTGAGCAGGGTGAACTCAGAGTCGAAGTCGATGAACTCCTCTATGATGACTTCCTTCACATCGCCGCGCCCCTCTTCCATGGCATCGCGGAAAGCCTCCTGAAGTTCATCATCGTTGTGGACATAGCTCTGACCATGACCCGACGACGACATCAATGGCTTGACCACGCAAGGGAAGCCAATCTCGTCAGCGGCACGCTTAAACTCGTCGAAGGTCTTGGCATAGAAATACTTGGCTGTGCGCAAGCCCAGCTCTCTGGCGGCGAGGTCGCGAATGGCGCGGCGGTTCATGGTGTAGTTTACGGCACGGGCTGAAGGCACCACCTGCACACCCTCCTTCTCAAAATCGAAAAGGCGTTCGGTGCGTATGGCCTCTATCTCAGGCACTATGATGTCGGGCTTGTGCTTGCCTACCACGGCCGCGAGAGCATCGCCGTCGAGCATGGAGAAGACCTCACGCTCGTCGGCCACCTGCATGGCAGGCGCATTATCATACTTGTCGCAAGCAATGACATACTGTCCGGCACGCTGTGCGGCGATAGCAAACTCCTTGCCCAGTTCTCCTGAGCCCAAAAGCAGTATTTTCTTCATATAGTAAAGCCTATTTTCTTCTGAACGATTGGTTTCATTTGTCTCATCATCATCTGCCACTCTGGAGAGATTGACAATCTATGCAGATCCTTGCTTATTATGTCGCGAAGCGCATCCTGCGTTACCCGGTATTTCAGCGCCAGCTGTTCGACAGGTTTCACGGTCTCGCCAAAGAGTCCGTAATAGGCATCGATGATGTCCTTGTCGAGACCACCGAGCATCGTGAGCAGGATGTTGAGATTAGCCTTGTCGGCCTGGCTGACGAGCAGTGCAGAGCCATGGGCAAGAAGCAGATAGTTGTGCAGTTGCCGTGAGAACCTGTCCAGCCGAAGCGCATCAGACGAGTTGTCCATGACGCTCCTTTCCATACATTTCGTCGTAGTATTTCTGGTAGTCGCCACTCGTCACCTCGCTTATCCACTGCTGGTTGTCGAGGTTCCACTTTATAGTCTTGACGATTCCTTCGGCAAACATTGTCTCGGGATACCAACCAAGCTCGTTCTTTATCTTCGTCGGGTCGATGGCGTAGCGTGCGTCGTGGCCGAGACGGTCGGCAACGTGCTCTATCAGCGAGTCGTTGATCCAGGATATGTCGATGTCGCCGTTGGCATCCTTGACTTGCTTCTTCAGCACCTTGCGCAGCTCCTTGTCGGCCTCCATCATGTCGTGGATGGTCTTTATGGTGAGCTTCACAATGTCGATGTTTTTCATCTCGTTGTGTCCGCCAACGTTGTAGACCTCTCCCTCTTTGCCTTCGCGCACCACGAGGTCTATGGCCTTGCAGTGGTCTTCCACATAGAGCCAGTCGCGCACGTTGAGGCCTGCGCCATAGACGGGGAGCTTTTTGCCCTCAAGGATATTGTTGATGATGAGCGGGATGAGCTTCTCGGGGAAATGGTATGGTCCGTAGTTGTTTGAGCAACGGGTTATGCTCACCGGCATGTGGTAGGTGTCGCGGTATGCCTGCACAAAGAAGTCGGCGCTCGACTTGCTTGCCGAATATGGGCTGTGGGGGCACAGCGGTGTGGTCTCGGTGAAGTATCCCTCGGCACCCAGCGCACCGTACACCTCATCGGTTGACACCTGATGATAACGCTTTCCGGCCTTCCACGTTGGGTAGCCCTGTGCATCCTTGCCCGTGCCCCAAGCCTTGCGTGCGGCATCCATGAGGTTCTGCGTTCCGAGGATGTTGACGCTGAGGAAGAGCTGCGGGTCTTCAATTGAACGGTCCACGTGGCTCTCGGCTGCGAAGTTGACAACGAAGTCGATGTCGTTGTCTGCGAAGAGGTTGTCAACCAGCTTACGGTCGCGTATGTCGCCCTTCACAAAGAAGCAGCGCTTGTTGTCTATGTCGTCCTTGATGGTGCCCAAGTTGCCGGCATAGGTCAAGGCGTCGAGCACGATAACCTTTATGTCGTCGTTGACATATTTCTTGTGCAACAGATACTTGATGAAATTGGAGCCAATGAAGCCTGCGGCTCCGGTGACGAGATACGTTTTCATAATTCGAAGCGTTTTTTAATGAATTCAGCGATAAATTGCTCAGTGCCTTCAAGGCCCAGCAGACTGGAGTTGACACAAATGTCATAGCTTTCTGAGTGTCCCCAGGTCTTGCCGGTGTAGTAATTGTAGTAGGAAGCTCGGGTCTCCTCCTGCGAGTGGATGTATTTTTGCGCTGCCGCATTGTCAAGACCGTAGCGTTCGCCGACAGCCTTTATTCTCTCGTCGAGATCGGCAGTGATGAAGACATTAAGGGTGTTGTTATATTCGCGCAACACATAGTCGGCTGTGCGGCCCACAAACACGCAGCTGCCCTCGTCGGCCACTTTCTTTATGGCATCGCTTTGGAACTTGTAGAGAGAGTCTTGCGAGAAGTTGTCTTTGTAGAAGTTGCCCTCACCCATGAGTGGCACTCTGACATTGAAGAGCGACTTGAAAAAGCCCTTCTGCTCGTCGTTCTGCTCGAAAAACTTCTTGCAGAAGCCACTCTCCTGTGCGGCGAGGTCGAGAAGTTCCTTGTCATAGAACTTGCAGCCGAACTCCTCGGCAAGCATCTTCGCTATGATTCTGCCTCCGGAGCCTATTTGCCTGCCAATGTTGATTATGATCTTCTTATCAGTGTTCATGATTAGATTGTTTTATTTGCTGCTTGAATTTTCTCATATATACAACCATGATTACAGCTGCCACGGCTGCTGCCGTGAAGTCGGATGCAGGCAAGGAGAACCAAACGCCTTTCACCCCGAACCACAACGGAAGGAGGTAGAGCAAGGGAAGGAGGAAGAGCAACTGTCTCGACAAGGAGAGGAAGATGCTTATCTTCACCTTTCCTATGCACTGGAAGAAGTTGGTTACCACCATCTGGAATCCCACAATGCAGAACACAAGCATGTTTATCCTTATGGCGCCCACGGCTATCTTGATGAGCGTAGGGTCGCTGGTGAAGATGCGGGCGAGCATGTGGGGGAATGTCATGGCAAGGAGCCAACCTGTAGACATGATGACGGTGGCGGTAATCATGGCAAGCTTGACCACCCTCAGCATTCTCTCTATATTCTGCGCGCCATAATTGTATCCGGCAATGGGCTGCATGCCTTGGTTGACACCGATGATGATCATCACGAAGACGGTGGATATGGCAGAGGCTATGCCATAGGCGCCTACCATCAGGTCACCGCCATACTTGACAAGCTGGTTGTTGATGAAAATCACGACCAGGCAAGCACACAGGTTCATGAGAAAAGGCGATATGCCTATGGCAATGATGTTCTTGACAAGCCGCCCTTTCAACTTATATATGCCTCGCTTGAGATGCAGCAGTTCGTTCTTGTTGGAGAAAAGCTTAAGCTGGTAGCAAAGTGCCAGCGTCTGGGAGATGACGGTGGCAGAAGCCGCGCCGCGTATGCCCCAGTGCAAAACAGGGATGAACAGCACGTCGAGCAAGATGTTCATGACCACGGTAAAGATGGTGGCATTCATGGCCTGGCGTGGCTTGCTTGCCGCACGCAATACGGCGTTCATGCCGAAATACATGTGTGAAATCATGTTGCCCAAGAGTATCACCTGCATGAAACTGCGCGCATAGGGAATGGTGTCCTTGCTCGCCCCGAAGAAATAGAGTATCGGGTCAAGGAAGATAAAGCTTATGACCGTAAAGCAAAAACCGATGATGAGGTTGAGCGTCACCGTGTTGCCAAGCAGCTCCTCGGCGGTGTGGTAGTCCTTCTGCCCGAGTTTTACGGAGATGGCGGTTGAGGCTCCCACGCCCACAGCTGCGCCAAAGGCCCCGGAAAGGTTCATGAAGGGAAACGTTATGGCAAGACCCGATATGGCAAGCGGACCCACTACCTGACCTATGAAGGCGCGGTCGATGATGTTGTACAATGAAGAAGCCACCATGGCTATAACAGCTGGCATGGCATATTGAAGCAAGAGCTTGCCGACGGGCTGTGTTCCCAAGGCAAGCGTGGCTTTTTTACTTTCGTTCTCTTTATCCATAGTGCAAAAGTAACATATTTATTTGGGCTTTCGCGTTTTTCGAGCTACTTTTGCAAAAAATAATTTTCCATGGACAGGCACGCCCTAACACTTTTTGAGCTCAACTCGCTCGTCAGCAACGTCATCGACACGGCTTTCGACCACGCTTTCTGGGTCGAGGCCGAGCTTTCCGAGGCTCGTGAGGTGAGGGGGCATTGCTATATGGAACTCATACAAAAGGACATCTTTTCCGCCACGCCTGTGGCCAGGGCCTCGGCTAAATGCTGGAAGAGCACTTGGGCGAGACTGAAGCCAAAGTTTGAGCACGCCACCGGGCAAGGCCTTCATGCCGGCATGAAGGTGATGCTCCGTGTCACGGCCAACTTCCACGAGGCGTACGGCTTTTCATGGATAGTGCAGGACATAGACCCAACCTATACCCTTGGCGACATGGCAAGAAAACGGTTGGAGATTATCCGGCAGCTGAAGGAGGAGGGAGTGTTTGACCTGCAAAAGGAACTCACCATACCCATGTTCGCGCAACGTGTGGCGGTAATATCAAGCGAGAACGCAGCAGGATACGGCGACTTCTGCCACCAGCTGCTCGACAACGACTATGGCTTCGCCTTCAGTATAAGGCTGTTTCCTGCCGTCATGCAAGGTGAACAGGTGGAAACGACTGTCATCAATGCCTTGAACGACATATATGACAATGTAGACGACTTCGATGTGGTGGTCATCATCCGGGGCGGCGGTGCCACGGCTGACATGAGCGGCTTCGACACATTGGCGCTGGCCGAGAATGTGGCCAACTTCCCCTTGCCTGTTATAACCGGCATCGGCCACGACCGCGACGAGAGCATTCTCGACATGGTGTCAAACACCAGGGTCAAGACCCCTACGGCAGCGGCGGCTTTCCTCGTTGACAATCTTGCCGGCCTATGGAGCCACATCGACTCTATGCGTGAACGTGTGGCGACGATGGTGAGGCAACGCATGGAGACAGAGCAGCAGCGCCTTGGCAGAATCTCCGGCCGAGTGCCAATACTCTTCTCTTTGGTCAAGGAGAGACAGGAGGCAAAACTCACGCGCCTGATGACCGCCATCTCCAGTTCCATAAAAGCACGGTTGCAGAGTGCCATGCACGAGATTGATGTAATCGACAACAACATCCAGCCTCTGGTGGAAAGAAAGCTGACCCGCGAAAGCAACCGCATTGCCCAACTGGCCCTTCGAGCCGAGGCACTCGACCCACAGCGACTGTTGAAGCGGGGCTACAGCATCACCCTTATCAACGGCAAGGCCATTCACGACCCTGCGGCACTGAAAGAAGGCGACACCATCGAGACAAGGGTGGAGAAAGGCTCGTTTGTCTCCACCATAAATAAGAACAAACAAAAACTATGAGATATGGCTAAACAAGAAATGAAATACGAAGATGCCGTGCGACAATTGGAAAACATCGTCGACAAGCTTGAGAGCAACGAGCTCGGCATCGACGAGCTGTCTACTGAGCTGAAGAAAGCCCAACAGCTCATCAAACTCTGCAAGGAGAAACTCACCAAAACCGACAACGAAATAAAGAAATTGTTGGATAAAAATTAAATTATCCCGCAAACATTATCGCATTATCGTTTTTATTGCTAATTTTGCAAGAAACTATCAGAAAACAGTATTAAATCATTATATTATGAAAGACTTAGATTGGGGGAATTTGACTTTCGGTTATCGCAAGACCGACTACAATGTTCGCTGCTATTACCACGACGGCAAATGGGGCGAGATTGAGGTTTGCTCAGAGGAATACATCAATCTGCACATGGCAGCCACCTGTCTGCACTATGGCCAGGAGGCTTTCGAAGGCATGAAGGCATACCGTTGCCCTGACGGCAAGGTGCGTGTCTTCCGTGTGAAGGACAACGCCGAGCGTCTGCAGTCGACAAGCGACGGCATCGTCATGCCACAGGTGCCAACAGAGATGTTCGAGGAAATGGTAAAGAAGGTGGTACGCCTCAATCAAGACTATATTCCGACCTATGAGAGTGGCGCAACGCTCTACATCCGCCCACTGCTTATCGGTGTCACACCTCAGGTGGGCGTGCATCCTGCGAAGGACTACCTGTTCCTGATTTTCGTCACGCCAGTAGGTCCTTACTTCAAGGGTGGCTTCGCCTGCAACAAGTACGCCATCGTGCGCGACTACGACCGTGCCGCACCTCTTGGCACGGGTTGCTACAAGGTGGGCGGCAACTACGCTGCTTCCCTGCGCGCCCACATGTATGCTGCCGGCATGGGCTATGGTTCGGAGTTCTATCTCGACGCCAAGGAGAAGAAATATGTCGACGAATGCGGTGCAGCCAACTTCTTCGGCATCAAGAACAACACTTACGTAACGCCGAAGAGCACATCCATCCTTCCTTCTATCACCAACAAGAGCCTCATGCAGATTGCAGAGGACCTCGGCATGAAGGTTGAGCGCCGCCCAATACCCGAGGAGGAGCTCGCAACGTTTGAGGAAGCAGGTGCTTGCGGCACAGCTGCCGTCATCTCGCCCATCTCCGAGCTCGACGACCTGGCCACAGGAAAGAAATACGTGTTCGGCGACAAGCCGGGCCCATGGTCAACAAAGCTCTACGAGACTCTGCGGGGCATACAATACGGCACCGTGGAAGACAAGCACGGCTGGACCACAGTAGTGATTGAATAATACTACCGAATAAAACACACAAAGCACGATTTGAATTCTCTGAGTTCTTATCGTGCTTTTGTCATTTGAAGACACACAGATAAAAACCATTAAAAAACACAAAACTTTAAAAACCATGATGAAGAAACATTTTTTGGCAATCGTGGCCTTGTTCGTCTCCATGTGCTCAATGGCACAAACAGGACCGCAAGTAACCTACCGTGACGGAACCGTTGAGGGCATCGACTCCTCCGGCGTAAAGATTTTCCGTGGCATTCCTTTTGCCCAGCCGCCAGTGGGCGACCTTCGCTGGAAGGCCCCGCAGCCCGTGAAAGCGTGGACGGGTGTGCGCCCGGCAAAGGCGTTCGGCTCAGACCCGGAACAGAACAACGTCTTTGGCGACATGGTTTTCGAGGGCAAGGGCAAGAGCGAAGACTGCCTGTACCTCAACGTGTGGACACCGGCCAAGAAGATGAATGAGAAACTGCCCGTGCTGATCTATTTCAATGGTGGCGGTCTCGTGGCTGGCAGCGGCTCGGAGCCCCGTTACCAGGGACTCCGTCTAGCGCGCCGGGGCAACATCATCGTGGTGACGGCAAACTACCGTGAGGGCATCTTCGGCTTCTTCTCTCACCCTGAGCTGACCAAAGAGGGCTGCCATGGCAACCAAGGATGGCTCGACCAGGCTGCTGCCATCAAATGGGTAAAGGACAACATCGCCGCTTTCGGTGGCGACCCCAACCGGGTAACCATCGACGGCGAGTCGGCTGGCGCACAATCGGTGTGTGCGCTTACCACTTCACCGCTGACGCGCAACCTCATCAACGGCTACATGTGTTCAAGCGGAGCCATCGTCTCCAACGCCACGCCAATAAGCCTCGCTGAGTCGGAGCAAAAGGGAAAGGCTTGGGCAAAGAAGAACAACATCAAGAAGCTAAGCGACCTGCGCAAGCTCTCTGCCGAGGAACTGAAGAAACTCGACGACGGATCCTTTGGTGAGGGCACCAAGTGCATCGACGGCATCTTCCTCGACGAGGACCCCAACAAGGTAATCAGCGAGGGCCGCCAGTCGCAGGTGCCATGCCTGTTGGGCAACAACAACGGCGAGCTTACTGTTCTTGCCTATACCGGTGGCAAGGCACCGACATTGGAAAACCTTAGCCCTGCCATAGCCAACTATTTCGGCACAGATGCAAGCACCATATTCGGTCTCTACGATATCAACGCAGACGCTGACCTCTTTGGCAACAAGGGTGCGGCTCTCGGCGGCGACATGTTCATCGCCTATGCCACATGGAAGTGGGCCGACATGGTGCGCCAGAGCAGCAAGGCTCCCGTCTACCGCTATGTCTACTGCCACCCTCGCCCCAACATGCAGGTGAAAGGCAAGAAGCCTGGACTCGCCGGCGGAACGGTGGATGCCGAGGACAACGAACCTCAGCAGCCAGCTGCAGCGTGGGCTGAACACGCAACCGACATAGAGTATGCCATGGGCAATCTGTCTACCAACAGCGCCTTCCCGTGGAGCGCAGACGACTATGCCACATCGGAGATCTTCCAGCAGGTCTACATCAACTTCGTGAACAACGGCAACCCCAACGGCCCCGGCATACCACAGTGGGACACCTACAACAACAATGGCAACGTGCCGCCGGTGATGCTCATCGACACCAACACCCGTCAGGTTAAAGATGCCAAAACATACTCGCGCTATAAGAAAATCGATGCCTTAATCCAGGCAAATAAGAAGTGATTAAGCTTACCACCTAAAAGGCTCTGCCTTACCTCTGGAATGCGGATATCATTCCAAAGGTAAGGCAGAGTTTTTTGTGCCAATCCAATATGACGGAAACAGATATAGTTTATCTAAAATGCTTGGGTTGAGGATTCAAACCACAAGTCCACTGAGTTTTACGAGACCTATTAAGATCTCTTCCCCTTCTCGATGTGGATTATGCCGGCATCAAAGGCAAGCTTGACGGCTTATTTCGCAGCGAGCTGGTATTTGTCGATGAGCCATGCGTCTTGTTCGGCAATGGTCATGTGGCTGTTGTCCAAAACCATGGCATCGTCGGCCTGGCGCAGAGGCGACACCTCACGGTGCGTGTCGATATAGTCTCTCTGCTGCACGTTTTCCAGAATGGCGTCGAAGTCGGCAGGCTGGCCTTTGGCTTGCAGCTCGTCGTAGCGGCGCTGGGCGCGCACTTCGGGCGAGGCGGTGACGAAGATCTTGAGTTCGGCATCGGGGAAGACCACCGTGCCTATGTCGCGTCCGTCCATCACCACGCCTTTTTCCTTGCCCATCGCCTTCTGCTGGGCCACGAGCGCCTCGCGCACACAAGGTATGGCGGCTATGGGGCTCACGTGTGAGCTCACCTCCATGCCGCGTATGTCGCGCTCTACCATCTCACCGTTGAGGTAGGTCTCGGGCAAGCCTGTTTCGGCGTTCAGCTTGAAGCTGATATTAACCTGCGGAAGCTTTTCTTTCAAGTCGTCGGTCTTCACGCTGCCATCCTCGTTGAAAAGACTGTTGCGAAGAGCAAAGAGCGTAACCGAACGGTACATCGCACCCGTGTCTACATAGATATATCCAATCTTCTTGGCGAGGGCTTTTGCCATCGTGCTCTTCCCGCATGAGGAATAGCCGTCAATGGCTATCGTTATCTTTTTCATTTATTGTGTTTTATAAAGAATATGCAATGCTCATGATGACGCTGGAACTTGAGACATGGTATTTGCTCCAGCTTGCCGATGCCTTGAAGCGGCTCAACGACAAGCCTGCACCAAAACTCAAGCCGGCTCCGCGGCTGCTTGTCTTGCCGTCGGAACTTGCAAGCTTCATCTCGCTGGCGCGTCGGAAGTTGTAGCCCATGCCTATCCAGAAATTGTCCGACAGCAATGCGTCGGCTCCCACCACGAGATGGTTGATGGCCTTGTAGTGAGGATGGTTAAGGTCCACGAGCGTGGCGTGTAGGCGCAGCGGCATGCTGATGAACCGTTTCGATGCGCCAATCTGCATGTCGAACGGCAGGCGGTTGTAGTCGTTGTCGTATGCCTTCAGTTCACCGCCAAGGTTTTTCATCACGAACGACAGAGACCATTCACGATCAGGGTCATAATAGTTCAAACCCAGGTCCACACTCACGGCAATGCTGTTGTAGTCGGCAATATATGAGGTTATGAACTTGGCGGAGACACCACCAGAGAGCCTGTCGGTAAGAAGATACGAGAAATATCCGGCTATCGAGATGTCCTTTGCCGAGAACTCGCCCGTCTGAACGTTGTTCTCGTCGGTTTCTTTCATCTTGCCATAGTCGACAAACGATCCGGAGACGGCGGCCGAAGCGCGCTCGCCAAACACCCTGTTGAATGCCGCACTTGCCACCTTTGAGCCTTGCATATAGCTCATATAGTTGAGGTTCAGCGACTTGTCGGTGACGGATGAAAGCAGGGCGGGGTTGCTGAAAATAAGGGCTTCGTCGTCATCTATCACGCTGATGTTGTCGCCACCCAAAGCTGCTGCATGGGCGGAGACAGGCAAACGCAGAAAGTTGTAGCCCGTCTGGCTGTCGTTCTGCGCTTCGGCGGCTGCTGAGTTGATGAGCGCAGCCATGATGACAAGGAAAGCCTTTCTCATTTATTTTTTCCAAATTATTCAGCAAAATTACTGCTTTTCTTCAAGA
>CAZXGQ010000015.1:33020-36913 GCA_964640415.1 uncultured Prevotella sp. | reverse complement strand
GGCCGTCCTGGAATGTGTGCCCCTCAAGTGTTAAAATCTTGCTATAAATCTTTACAAAAATGCCGTCCTTATTATCAGTAGACACAAAGAATCCGCCCCTGCTTGTGTGGCAAGTTCCACGCAAGCAGGGGCGGATTCTTTGTGTCCATGCTGACCCGCATGAGTATCTTTTTGTGGTCATCCGTCATTCGGCGTGATGACTTATTTTAGGTAGCCCCGCAAGTCCTGCAACATGGGGGCAGTGCTCTTATTTCTTTGGCGTGGGCATCTTCAGCGCCTCGGGGTGAGCCGCCACGAAGGTATTGATATGGCGCACGCGCTTCTCCTCGAAAATCTCGTCAACGGCAATGAGGATGCCGCTCTCCTCCACCTCGCCGAACTCGTGGTTCACGGCCGTGCCGAAGAAACGCATGGTGGGGCTGAGATTCATGTAGGCGTTGACCAGTGGCGGGATGTTGTATCCCAGGTCGCGCACCTGATGGTTAAGGAGACGGTAGTCGCGCTTGAAGTCGTCTTCATAGAACAGGCTTTTCAGCTCTTCCTCCGACATTTCAAGCTGCACAGCATCCGTCGGGACAACCAAGTGCTCGTTGTCGCCGAAATGCTTGCGGAGGAAATAGAGTATCATGTCGCGGCCACGGCGCACGAACGACGGGTACATCGTCATCTTGCCAAGGAAATACTTGCAGCGCGGGTTAATCACGGTGAGCGCTCCCAGACCGTCCCAGAGGTTATCGAGGGCGAAGATACTCTTCGAGTTTCTTCTCACATTCTGGTATTCGAGCGACACGAACGAGCGTCCCAGCTCCACCGTGTAAGGCGCGTAGTCTCTCATGAATTCCTCGGAAAAGCGGTACATGTGGCTCATGGCGAGATTGGGCTGTCCGTCGGCATTCAGCTGCCAGTCTTCGCCGAAGAGATAGCGGTAGCCGCCTATGATTTCCTCAGCCTCAGGGTTCCACACAATGAGCTGCTTGCAACCATTGGGCATGGTGTCGAACTCGTCGATGTCCATGCTTTTCCCTGTGCCACCACCAGCGGTGCGAAAGGCTATCTCACGAAGCCGGCCTATCTCCTTCATCACGTTTGGAGCCTCGGCAGCCGCGAAAATGTAAATCTCGTTGTGGCTCTTGTTCGTCATGCGGAGACGACGCTCAGGAGTCAGCTCGCTTTTCAACTTTTCCCTACTGATGGGTTGGATAATCTCTTCTTCCATAGTTGCTTATATTGTTTTCGGCTATTCAGCCCTAAGCCCAGCCGGGCCTGCTTGTTCATATACTTTGTCTTCCACCCAGACAGCCCACTCGCCGGGCTTGCGGCTCTTGTCGAAAGTCTGCCAGGGTATAGGTTTCCCTATCACCACGCGGAACGGCTTGTGGCGGTTGCGGTACATCTCGTCGACAAGGAAAAGCATGGCAATGTTTATCTTTATCCCCAGCCGCTTCTGCCAGCGCGCTATGCGGTAGAACCGCGCTGAGTTGTGGCCGCTGAAATAGATTGGCACCACATCACGCTGATACTGCACGCTTTTCGACACAAACGTCTTCTTCCAGGGGATGTCGTGGATGTGCCCGTCGATGATGCGGGAGTTCAGACCTGCCGGGAACATGATTATGTGGTTGTCGCTGTTGAAAGCCGACTCCACGGCATCGGCAAAACCGGCCCCGTTGCGGCCTGTCTTGTTGATTCCCACACACACGGGGCGCAAGCCGGGAAGGAACATCAACAAGTCGTTGACCAGATAGCGGAACTTGCCGTCGTAATGCCTGCCAATGATAGAGCCAAGACACACGCCGTCCTGGCCGCCAAGCGGATGGTTGCTCACGAAGATGTAGCGTTTGCCGTCGTTCTTGTCGGGAAGGTTTTCCTTGCCTTCTATGGTGAGCTGCATGTCGAGATACTTCACGCACTCCTCAAGCCATACGGTGCCTTCTTGCCCGCGATGCTCGTAAAGGAAAGCGTTGACCTCGTCCTCATGAATGAGGCGGCGAAGCCATGCCACGAGAAAACGGGGCACATACCGGGCCTTACTGCCCATTTTGCTGCGCAATATTCCCTCTAAATCAATTGTCTTTTCTATGCTTTTCTCAGTCATAACAAAACTACGTGCAAAAATACCAAATAATTTTTATTTCCTTTCATTTCGGCTGTAAAAATGTGAAGAAATATTTCGGAACGGCAAAGGCAATGCCTCGCATGGCGGACAATGCGGCTTGTTCACAAGGACGACAACGGCCTTTGCACACGGGCAGTTCTATGCACGTATGCGGGCTTATGGCACCAAAGTCAAAAGAATGTCACGATGCACAAGAATTGTCATACAGTTTTACCAACAATCACATTTTTGAAAAAAAGTGGGGAAAAGTGGCGCGAAGTGGGGGAAAGTTAGTAACTTTGAAGTCCCAATACACTTAATATGTGTGCGCATGCGTTTTTTAGGCAACATAGAAGCGAAGACCGACTCTAAGGGCAGGGCCTTTCTGCCCGCCCAGTTTCGCAAGGTGCTGGCAGCATCTGGCGTGGGTACGCTCGTGCTCCGCAAAGACGTGTTCGAGGACCTGCTGGTGCTCTATCCGGTGAGTGTATGGGACGAACTGGTGGACACCATGCGACGCAAGCTGTCGAGATGGGACCGCCGACAACAAATGGCATACCGCACCTTCGTAAGCAACGTTGCGGAACTGACGATAGACGCGAGTGGCAGAATACTCATTCCACGCGGATTCCTCGACATGGCAGGCATAAGCCAGTCGATACGCTTCGTGGGAATGGGCGACACAATCGAGGTATGGCCTGCCGACAACATGGAGACAATGAACAAGGATGACTTCAGCAATGTGCTGGAACAAGCAATGAAAGAAGAGGAAAATGACTGACAATCCCACAACATATCATATTCCCGTCTTGCTCAAGGAGAGCGTTGACGGTCTGGACATCAACCCCGACGGCATTTATGTCGACGTTACCTTCGGCGGCGGCGGACACTCGAAGGAGATTCTCCGCCGTCTCGGCAATGGCGGCCACCTGTTCAGCTTCGACCAGGACGCCGACGCGGAGAACAACATCGTGGACGACCCAAGGTTCACGTTTGTGCATTCCAACTTCCGCTGGCTGAGCAACTGGATGCGCTATTACGGCGTGGAGCACATCGACGGGCTCCTTGCCGACCTCGGCGTGTCAAGCCACCACTTCGACGATGCCGAGCGCGGCTTCTCGTTCAGATACGACGCGCCTCTCGACATGCGCATGAACCGCGAGGGCGGGAAAACGGCTGCCGACATAGTGAACAACGACACCGAGGAACACCTTGCCGACATATTCTACCTCTACGGAGAGCTGCACCGCGCACGGCAGATTGCCGCTGCAATAGTGAAGGCGCGCCAGCGCAATACCATAATCACCACCCACGACTTCCTGCAAGTGGTGGATCCGCTCTTCCGCCGAGAGAAAGAGAAGAAGGACATGGCGCGGCTCTTCCAGGCCCTGCGTATAGAGGTGAACCACGAGATGCAGGCTCTCAGCGAGATGCTGACATCCGCCACGCAACTGCTCGCACCGGGCGGAAGGCTGAGCGTTATCACCTACCACTCGCTTGAAGACCGCATGGTGAAAAACATCATGAAAAGCGGCAACGTGAACGGAAAGGTCGAGGAAGACCCCGTGTACGGAAGAAAAGCAAGCCCCTACAACCTTGTCAACAACAAGGTGATAGTGCCCTCCGATGAAGAGGTGGACACGAACCCACGCAGCCGAAGCGCCAAACTCAGGATAGCGGAGAAGAAGGGAGCGAAGAACGAAGAGTGAGCGCGGCTCAATGGGGAACAAGCCCAATAGGCATAATAAGCATAATAGGCCCAATAGGCATAAAGAGAATAATAAGCATAATAGGCCCA
>CAZXGQ010000015.1:0-32920 GCA_964640415.1 uncultured Prevotella sp. | reverse complement strand
AATAGGCCCATAGACATAAAGAGGCATAATAGGCCCATTGAGCCCAAAAAGCATAATATGCCAAGAATGAAAAGCGAGGGACAAGAAAAACATGAAAGAAGATTCGACAAACAACAATAAAAGCGACAGCACGGCTAAAACCGCCGTTGACAAGAGCCCTGCAAAGGCCACCGACGGCAGCATAGCCCAAGCCG
Source organism: uncultured Prevotella sp. (assembly GCA_964640415.1). Taxonomy (GTDB): domain Bacteria; phylum Bacteroidota; class Bacteroidia; order Bacteroidales; family Bacteroidaceae; genus Prevotella. The sequence continues at coordinate 32,726 of CAZXGQ010000015.1, read as the reverse complement.
CAGAGAGCCCCACAAAGGCCGCTGCCGACAAGGCTGCACCAAAGCCTGCCACCGACAGCAACGACACCGACAACACCGACGAGCCGTTGTTTTCAAAGGCCATAGAAGAGCAAGCCTCTGAAGGCGAGGCTCCGCTGTCGAGAACATTCTCACTGAAAAAAATTCTGGGCGGCGACATATTGAACACGACATTCATGCGCCAGCAAGTGCTGTTGTGCCTGCTCATTGCCGTGTTCATAGTGATATACATTGCCAACAGGTATTCTTGCCAGCAAGACATAATAAAGATAGACGCGCTTCAGAAAGAATTGAAAGACGCCAAATACAAAGCTCTGTCGAGCAACAGCAAACTGACGGAGGAGAGCCGGCAGACCAATGTCCTGGAGATGCTTAAAAACAACAAGGACAGCACGCTGAAGATGCCAACGCAGCCACCCTACATCATAACAGTACCCGACAAATGAGCAAGTTCGACTATAAGAAGATAATGCCACGCTTCTACATCTTGGCTGGGGTGCTGGTATTGACGGCGTTTGCCGTAGTGTGGCGCGCCGGATACATCATGACAGCGCAGAAGGCCTATTGGATGAAGGTGGCAAGCCGCGTGAGGCAGGACAACGTGAGAACGCAGCCCATGCGCGGCAACATCCTGTCGTGCGACGGACAGCTCCTCGCCTCGTCGCTGCCGGAGTTTAAGATCTACATGGACTTCCAGCAGCTACATGAGGCAAAGCACGGCGACTCGCTTTGGCATGTCAAGCTCGACAGCATATGCCTGGGCCTGCACCACATCTTCCCCGAACAGAGCGCACGGCAGTTCAAGGCACAGCTTATGGAAGGCTACAACAAGCGGCGACAGTCGGGGGCACACAAAGGCGAGAGAGTGCGCAACTGGGCGATATGGCCCAAGCGCATCGACTACAACACCTATAGTCAAGTGCGTGAGCTGCCCCTGTTCCGTTTGGGCAACATCAAGAGCGGATTCCACTTCGACGAGCTCAACGCCCGCGAGAACCCCTACGGCTCACTCGCCAAGCGCACCATTGGCGACGTGCTGCTCACCGAAGAGGGCGGGCGCTCGGCACGCTACGGACTCGAACTGAGCTACGACTCGCTGCTGAAAGGCGCCTATGGCACCATAAGCAGACAAAAGGTGCTTGGAAAATACCTCAGCATAACAAACCGCGCACCCATCAACGGCTGCGACATCATGACAACAATCGACGTGAGCATGCAAGACCTCGCTGAGAGGGCTCTCGTGAGAAAGCTCGAGGAGATTGACGGAAGCGTAGGTGTGGCGATAGTGATGGAAGTGGCGACGGGCGACATAAAGGCCATCGTCAACATGGAGAAATGCAGCGACGGCAAGTTCCGCGAAATACAGAGCCACGCCGTAAGCGACCTGATGGAGCCCGGCTCGGTGTTCAAGACTGCATCGGTGATGACAGCGCTTGAGGACGGAGTGTGCGACACCACATTCCAGATACCTACAGGCAACGGCATCTGGCACATCTACGGACGCGACATGAAAGACAGCCACTGGAGAACCGGCGGCTACGGCACCATATCTTTGGGACGCGCCTTGGAGCTGAGCTCCAACATCGGCGTGAGCTATGTCATAGACAAGTTCTACCACAACAACCCCGAGAAGTTTGTGCGCGGCATCAACCGGACAGGCATCAACGGAGTAGGTGTGAAGATACCCATCGTAGGCCATGCCTTGCCGGTGATAAGGATGCCGAAGAAAAACAAGCGCGGCGAGTGGCTGAACTGGAGCAACACGGCCCTGCCATGGATGAGCATAGGCTACGAGACACTGATACCGCCTATCTATACCCTCACCTTCTACAACGCCATAGCCAACAACGGCCGCATGATGCAGCCGCGGTTCGTGAAAAGCGCCATCAAGGACGGTGACACCATAGCCACGTTCCCGCCGGAGGTGGTGAGCGGCAGAGACCAGATAGCCTCCGGCAAGACATTGCACATAATGCAGGACCTGCTGCACAGAGTGGTGCTCAACGGCACAGGCAAAAAAGCCTTCAGCCCCAACTACTGGACTTGCGGAAAGACCGGCACGGCCATGATAGCCAGCAACGGCAACTACCGCGGGGCAGCCCACAGCCTGCTCTCCTTTGCCGGATGGTTCGGACAGAAAGACAGACCTTACTACAGTTGTATCGTCTGCATACAAAAATACGGACTGCCAGCCTACGGATGGATGAGCAGTGAGGTGTTCAAGGAAATAGCCGACGGCATAATGGCGAAATACGTCAGATACAGTGTGAACGACGCACGCGACGCCGACTCGCATCCGATACCGGACGTAAAGGCAGGCAACATACTCTCAGCCGACTTCGTGCTCTCCTCGCTCGGCATATCAGCCTTCTCCAACTATTCTTTCAAGGAGAACGAGACACAGCCCGTATGGGGTGTGGCGGAACGCAGACGAGGCAGCGTGAAACTGATCAAGGACAACAAGAGCAGCCCGCACGTCATGCCCGACGTCCGCGGCATGGGAGCACGCGACGCAGTGTTCCGCGCCGAGTCGAGCGGAGTGAAATGCACCATCAAAGGTCGCGGAAAGGTGACAGGACAAAGCATTGAACCGGGAAAGAAAGTGGGCAAAGGGCAGAGATGCGTGCTCACTCTTGAATAGAAACAACACAAAAAAGAAATACAAACAAAGACATATACAACTATGAAACTGCAGGAACTTTTGAAGAACATCAAGCCGCTCCGCATCGAGGGCAGCACAGATGTAGAAATCACGGGGGTAAACATCGACTCGCGCAAGATCAAGGATGGGCACCTCTTCGTGGCCATGAAAGGCACGCAGACCGACGGGCACAAGTTCATACCCAAAGCACTGGAACTCGGCGCAAGAGCAGTGGTTTGCGAGGACATGCCTGAGCAACTCGCCGATGGCGTGACCTACGTGCAAGTGGAAAGCACGGAAGACGCGGCAGGCAAGGTGGCAACACTTTTCCATGGCGACCCTACCAAGCACCTGACTCTCGTGGGCGTGACCGGAACAAACGGCAAGACCACTATCGCCACATTATTATATAACATGTTCCGCGAGTTCGGCTTCCATTGCGGCCTTCTCTCCACAGTGTGCAACTATATCGACGGCAAGCCAATACCGACCGACCACACCACACCAGACCCAATAGAACTCAACGAGCTCCTGGGCGAGATGGTAAAGGCAGGATGCCAATACGCCTTCATGGAGTGCTCATCGCACGCCATACACCAGAAGCGCATCAGCGGACTGAAGTTCGCCGGCGGCATCTTCACCAACCTCACACGCGACCACCTCGACTATCACAAGACCTTCGAGAACTACCGCGACGCCAAGAAGGCTTTCTTCGACAGTCTGCCCAAGTCGGCATTTGCCATTACCAACGCCGACGACAAGAACGGCATGGTGATGGTGCAGAACACCAAGGCCACCGTCAAGACATACTCTATACGCCAGATGGCCGACTTCCGTGCTCACATCATAGAGATGCACTTCGCCGGAATGTATCTTGAGGTGGACGGCCATGAGGTCGGCGTGCAGTTCATCGGCAAGTTCAACGTGTCGAACCTCCTCGCCGTCTACGCCGCAGCCCGCATGCTGGGCAAGGAGCCGGAGGAGATTCTCGTAGCGCTGAGCAAGCTCCACAGCGTCAGCGGACGACTGGAACCGATATCATCGCCGGCAGGCTTCACAGCCATCGTGGACTACGCCCACACGCCCGATGCCCTTGAAAACGTGCTCAACGCCATACACGAGGTGCTCGACGGCAAGGGACACGTCATAACCGTGTGCGGAGCCGGAGGCAACCGCGACCACGGCAAGCGACCCCTCATGGCACAAGAGGCGGTGAAGCAGAGCGACAAAGTGATAATCACAAGCGACAACCCGAGGTTCGAGGAACCACAGGCCATCATCGACGACATGGTGGCAGGACTCGACAAAGAGCAGATGAAGAAAGTGGTGACCATCGTGGACCGAAAGGAAGCCATAAAGACCGCATGCATGTTGGCACAGAAGGGCGACGTGATTCTCGTGGCAGGAAAAGGCCATGAGAACTATCAGGACGTAAAGGGCGTGAAGCATCATTTCGACGACAAGGAAGTGCTGCACGATATTTTCAACAACTAAGGACAAGCAACCAACAAATAGCCCATACAGGCCGTAGCGCCCGTATGGACTATAATCATTGACTACAGAAAAATGCTGTACTATCTTTTTCGTTTTCTTGAGCAATTCGGCATATCAGGCTCAGGAATGTGGGGCTACATCTCGTTCAGGGCGCTCCTGGCGCTCATCCTGTCACTCACCATCTCGGCATGGTTCGGCGAGAAGTTTATAAAGTACCTCAAGAAGAAACAGATCACGGAAACCCAGCGCGACTCAAAGATCGACCCCTTCGGAGTGAAGAAGATCGGCGTGCCGTCGATGGGAGGCGTCATCATCATCGTCGCAATACTCATACCCGTGCTCCTGCTCGGACGACTGAGGAACATATACCTCATCCTGATGATTGTCACCACGCTGTGGCTCGGATTCCTCGGCGGACTCGACGACTTCATCAAGATATTCCGCCGCAACAAGGAAGGCTTGAAAGGCAAATACAAGATCATCGGCCAGGTGTCGATAGGCCTCATCGTAGGACTGACCCTATGGATGTCGCCCGACGTGAAGATGAACGAGAACCTTACCGTGAGCAGGCAAAACGGCCAGGAAGTGGTGGTGAAACACCGCGCCGTGGCCCACAAGTCGCTGAAGACCACCATACCTTTCGTGAAGGGCCACAACCTCGACTACTCACGGATAATGTCGTTCTGCGGCAAGTATAAGACGGCGGCAGGATGGATACTGTTCGTGGTGATGACCATCCTCGTGGTGACGGCGGTTAGCAACGGCGCCAACCTCAACGACGGCATGGACGGAATGTGTGCGGGCAACTCGGCGATAATAGGCGTGGCATTGGGCATACTGGCCTACGTAAGCTCGCACATGCAGTTCGCCGCCTACCTTAACATAATGTACATCCCCGGCACGCAAGAGCTCGTGGTGTTCCTGTGTGCATTCATAGGCGCCCTGATAGGATTCCTGTGGTACAACGCCTATCCCGCACAAGTGTTCATGGGCGACACGGGCAGCCTCACCATCGGCGGCATCATCGGCGTGTGCGCCATCATCATCCACAAAGAGCTGCTGTTGCCGATACTCTGCGGAATATTCTTCGTGGAGAGCCTGTCGGTGATAGTGCAGGTGTGGTATTACAAGCTTGGCAAACGCCGCGGCATCAAGCAGCGCATATTCAAGCGCACGCCAATACACGATAATTTCCGCGTGACACCCGAGCAGCTCGACCCTGAATGCAAGTATCTCATAAAGAGCCCGCGCTCAGCCAAGCACGAGGCAAAGATAACCATAAGGTTCTGGATCGTGACCATCATTCTCGCGGCATTGACAATCATAACACTGAAGATAAGATAAACTGACAATAAAAATGAAACGCATAGTAGTCTTAGGTGCAGGAGAAAGCGGCGCCGGAGCCGCTGTCCTGGCAAAGAAAGAAGGATTCGACGTGTTCGTTTCCGACATGTCAAAGATAAAGGACAACTATAAGAAAATGCTCGACGACCACGGCATTGAGTGGGAAGAAGCGCAGCATACGGAGGAGAAAATCCTGAACGCCGACGAGGTGATAAAGAGCCCGGGCATACCAAACGAAGCCCCCATGGTGCAGAAACTCATCAAGCAGGGCACGCATATCATCAGCGAGATTGAGTTCGCAGGACGCTACACCAACTCGAAGATGATCTGTATAACGGGCTCCAACGGCAAGACGACAACGACTTCGCTGATATACCACATCTTCAAGGAGGCAGGCTACGACACCGGACTGGCAGGCAACATAGGCCACAGCCTCGCACTGCAAGTGGCGGAAGACCCGCACGAATACTATGTGATAGAGCTGAGCTCGTTCCAGCTCGACAACATGTACGACTTCCACGCCAACATTGCCATTCTGCTCAACATCACCCCCGACCATCTCGACCGCTACGGCTTCAAGTTTGAGAACTACGCCGACTCCAAGATGCGCATAACGCAGAACCAGACCGAGGACGACAGCTTCATCTTCTGGAACGACGACCCGGTGATAAAGCAGGAGATGGAGAAGTTTGACATCCACGCCGTGCTGTGCCCGTTCTCCGAGATCAAGGAAGACGCATCGGTGGCATACATTGAGCAGGGCGAGTACAAGCTCGAATGCCCCACCCCATTCAACATGGAGCAGGAAGCCCTGTCGCTGACAGGCAAGCACAACCTCTACAACAGCCTTGCCGCCGGTCTCGCCGCAAACATCAGCGGCATAAAGAAAGACGTAATACGCAAGAGCCTCAGCGACTTCCCCGGAGTGGAACACCGCCTGGAGAAGGTGTGCAAGGTCGGCGGCGTGCAATACATCAACGACTCGAAAGCCACCAACGTGGACGCTTGCTGGTATGCACTGGAGAGCATGCGCACGCCAACCATCCTCATCATCGGAGGCAAGGACAAAGGCAACGACTACGAGCACATCTTCGACCTTGTGAAGAAGAAATGCGTGGGACTCGTATACCTTGGCGCGGACAACACCAAGCTGCACCAGAACTTCGACTCCTTCGGCATCCCCGTACGCGATACCCACAGCATGGCCGACTGCGTGAAGGCTTGCCATGAGATGGCAAAGCCGGGCGACACCGTGCTGTTGTCGCCATGCTGCGCCTCGTTTGACCTGTTCAAGAACATGGAAGACAGAGGCGAACAGTTCAAGACGTTAGTGAGAAACCTGTAAAAGAAGGTTTGCAAGACAAAAATGAACAAACGACTTACTGGTATTTTCAAAGGCGACAAGGTCATCTGGATGGTGTTCTTCTTCCTGTGCCTCGTCAGTGCGATAGAGGTATTTTCAGCCATGTCTTCGCTGACGTTCAAGACGGGAGATTACATCAGTCCGATGGTCAGGCACGTGGGGCTGTTGTTTTTGGGCATATTCTTCATGATTGTCACCTTGAACATACCATGCCGGTATTTCAAGCTGGCAACGCCGTTTCTGATCATAGGCTGCTTCTTCGCATTGATATTTGCCGACTTCTTTGGCCAAAGCATCAACGGTGCCGGACGATGGCTGTCTATCCTTGGAGTAAATTTCCAGCCCTCTGAGATTGCCAAAGGCACCATGGTGCTCGCCACAGCGCAGATTCTCAGTGCCATGCAGACCGACCGTGGAGCCGACCGGCACGCCAGCGTATACATCATCATCATCTGGTTTATCCTGGTGCCTCTCATATTCTTCGAGAACCTGTCGACGGCCGCACTGCTGAGTGTAACAGTGTTCTTGATGATGGTCATCGGCCACGTGCCATGGAAGCACCTCATGCGCATCGTGGTCGTGGTGATCGGCGCATGCATCGTGGTCGTATCGGCAATATTCGTGATAGGCGACGACAAAGACGTGGACAACGGCAACAAGACATACACCGAGACGGTAACGAAAAACGGCAAGGTGGTGGAGAGCAACAAACGACACGGACTGTTGCACCGTATGGACACATGGAAAGCAAGAATAAAGAAGTTCAGCCATCACGAATATATACCGCCAGAGAAAGTGGACCTCGACAAAGACGCGCAGACATCATTCGCCAACATAGCCATAGCCTCAAGCAACTTCATAGGCAAAGGGCTTGGCAACAGTGAGGAACGCGACTTCCTGCCTCAGGCGTTCTCTGACTACATATACGCCATCATAATAGAAGAGACCGGATTAATCGGCGCATTCATTGTGGCTACACTTTACATCTTCCTGCTCTTCCGGGTAGGCATCATAGCCAACCGGTGCGAGAACAACTTCCCGGCCTTTCTAGTAATGGGATTGGGGTTGATGATTGTGATACAGGCGTTGTTCAACATGTGTGTGGCCGTGGGACTTGTGCCCGTGACCGGACAACCGCTGCCCCTCATCAGCCGAGGAGGAACATCCACGGTAATCAACTGCGTATACATGGGAATGATACTCAGCGTAAGCCGCACGGCAAGAAAAAGCCCATACTTTGCCAAGAAGGCTGCCATGGCCGCGGCTGCCGCACCCAAAATGACAGACAATGGGGAGCAGAAATAATTTAGGCGAATAATAGTCACGATAAGAAAAAAAAGTATTACTTTTGCCAAAAATGCACTAAAATGGAAAAAGAGCTAAGAGTCATCGTCAGCGGAGGAGGAACTGGTGGACACATATTCCCCGCCATCAGCATTGCCAACGCCATCAAAGCGAAGCATCCAGAAGCAAAGATTCTGTTTATAGGAGCCCTGGGACGCATGGAGATGCAACGCGTCCCCCAGGCTGGCTACGAGATAAAGGGACTGCCCGTGAAAGGCTTGGTCCGACCAATCTACTCGCTGAAGAACATCATTGTTGGCTTTGATTTCCTCAGGAGCAAATTCATGGCCAAGAGCATCGTGAGCAAATTCAAGCCCGATGTGGCTGTAGGAGTGGGCGGATACGCAAGTGCAGCCGCACTCGACGCCGCACACGCATTAGGCGTGCCATGCCTTATACAGGAACAAAACTCATACGCCGGCAAGACCAACAAGATGCTGGCCAAAGGAGCAAAAAAGATTTGCGTGGCATACAACGGCATGGAGAGGTTCTTCCCTGCCGACAAGATAATAATGACCGGCAACCCTGTGAGGCAGAATGTGGTCAACGCCAACATCTCAAAGCAGGAGGCAAGAAAGAAGTTCGGACTCGACCCTGACAAGAAAACCATACTGCTCGTGGGCGGAAGCCTTGGCGCAAGAACCATCAACGACAGCATGAGGCTCCACCTGCAGGAGGTGAAAGACGCCAACGTGCAGTTTATCTGGCAGACAGGCAAATACTACAACGCCGAGATGAACAAGGCGGTAAGCGATTTCGGCGAGATTACCAACCTCAAGGTGCTCGACTTCATCACCGACATGGGTGCGGCCTACAATGCTGCCGACCTCGTGATCAGCCGTGCCGGAGCAAGCTCGATCAGCGAGTTCTGCCTTATAGGCAAACCCGTTATCCTAGTGCCGAGTCCCAACGTGGCCGAGGACCACCAGACCAAGAACGCCATGGCCCTCGTAAACAAAGACGCGGCCGTTTACGTGAAAGACGCGGAAGCACCCGAGGTATTGCTGCAACGGGCTTTGGAGATAATCGACGACGATGAAAAGCTCAAGTCGCTAAGCGAGAACATCAAAAAGCTCGGCTTGCCCAACTCCGCTGATGTCATTGCCGACGAGGTGCTGAAGCTCGTGCGTTGAACACAATAACAGAAAACAAGACAAGAAGTAACAAGGAATTATCGAAATGGAACTGAAGGACATTAAGTCAGTATACTTTATCGGTGCCGGTGGCATAGGCATGAGCGCAATAGAAAGATACTTCACGCACCGTGGAGCTGTGGTGGCAGGTTACGACCGCACACCGTCAAACCTCACACGGCAACTGGAGAAGGAAGGCATACTCATCCACTATGACGAGAACGTGGAAGAAATACCTCACGCATGCAAGGACAAGTCATCGTGCCTCGTCATCTACACGCCCGCCATACCTTCCACACACAAGGAGCTCACCTGGTTCCGCGACAACGGCTTCGAGGTGCTGAAGCGCGCGCAAGTGCTCGGCATGCTCACCCGCACACACAAGGGACTGTGCGTGGCGGGCACACACGGAAAGACAACAACGTCGACCATGTGCGCACACATAATGCACCAGAGCCACGTGGAATGCAACGCCTTTCTCGGCGGCATCGCAAAGAACTACGGCACCAACTACATTCTTTCAGATACCAGCGACAACGTGGTCATAGAGGCCGACGAGTTCGACCGCTCTTTCCACTGGCTCCGACCATGGATGACCGTCATCACATCGACAGACCCCGACCACCTCGACATATATGGCACAAAGGAGGCATACCTTGAGAGCTTCAGACACTACACGGAACTCATACAGCCAGGCGGCGCACTCATAATCCACACTGACTTGGAAATGAAGGCAAACGTGCAGGATGGAGTCCAGACATATACTTATAGCCGCGACAAGGGTGACTTCCATGCGGAAAACATTCTGATTGAGAATGGAGACATAACGTTCGACTTCATCTCGCCCAAGGGCAACATCACAGGAGTAAAGCTCGGGCAACCTGTGCCTATCAACATTGAGAACGGCGTTGCTGCAATGGCATTGGCACAGCTCAACGGTTGCACAGACGAAGAGATAAAGTACGGCATGAAGACTTATCACGGTGTGGAACGCCGGTTCGACTTCAAGATTCGCGACAACCGTCACGTGTTGCTCTCCGACTATGGCCATCATCCGAAGGAGATACTCCAATGTGCCAAAAGTCTTCGCGAGATTTATCCGACCCGCAAGATTACCGCAATCTTCCAGCCGCACCTCTACACCCGTACACGCGACTTCTACAAAGACTTCGCCGATGCGCTGAGTCTTTTCGACGAGGTTATACTTACAGAGATTTACCCTGCACGCGAACAACCGATACCCGGAGTGACGTCGGAGCTTATCTACGACAACCTCAAGCCAGGCGTGGAGAAGAGCATCATCAACAAAGCCGATGCACTGGATCTCGTCAAGAGCCGCGACTTTGATGTCCTCGTGACATTGGGCGCCGGCGACCTCGACAACATGGTGCCCGAGATGGAGAAAATAATAAAGGAAAAATAAAAAGAAAGAACACACAACCATTTCCCCGATGCGCATAAACTGGAAAAAGACACTGCTTGTGGGCTGCGATTTGATCTTAGGAGCCTACATTGTTGTCGCCATGACGGCTTTCGACAAGCCCGACGGCGAAAGCATTGTCTGCAAGCAAGTGGACATCAACGTCCAGGACGAGGCCGTCAACGGGTTCATCTCTCCGAAAGAAATCAAGAACAGGCTCATGAAAAATGACCTGTACCCTTTGAAAAAGACATTTAAGGAGATCAATACGAGAGAGATAGAGAGAAAACTACGCCAAAGTCCGTTCATCAAGAACGTGCAATGCTACAAGACACAGGACGGGCACGTGTGGATAACGCTCACACAGCGAATGCCAACACTGCACATAATGGCAGACAACGGCGATGACTATTACCTCGACGACGACCACCGCATCATGCCCAATTCCCACTACACAAGCAACCTTATCATTGCTTCGGGACGCATAAGCAGATGGTTCGCACGCAACTACATCTCCTACCTCGCCGATGCGATAATGGCAAACGAGTTTTGGCAGAATCAAGTGGAGCAGATAAACGTGCTCGCTGATGGCGGAGTGGAGCTCATACCGCGAGTTGGCGACAACATCATCTATTTGGGCCAACTACCTCAAACAAAACTGATTGCGCAAAGAAAGCAACTTGTCACAGATTTCGCCAACCAGAAAATGGACGAGCTGGAGAAATTCTACAGATATGGCCTGTCACAGGCAGGATGGAACAAGTATTCCTACATTAACGTGGAATTCGGCAACCAGATTATTTGCAAGAAAAAGAGAAAAGAATAAAGCAGACATACCCCAATGGCAGAATTTACAGTAGCAATAGAGTTAGGATCATCAAAGATCACTGGCATAGCAGGCAGGAAGAATACAGACGGCAGCATCAGCATTCTTGCCATTGCCCAGGAGAACGGCGAAACGTGCATACGCAACGGCGTGGTCCGCAATATAGAAAAAACAATACAGGCTCTTTCCAACATTATCAAGAAGCTTGAGGCAACACTCAAGACACACATCGCACACGTCTACGTTGGCTTGGGAGGGCAGTCTATAATGGGCGTGAAGAACACCAATGTAAGGGAACTTTCTACAGAGAGCGAAGTGACGCAGGACATGATCAACGAGCTCATGGATGCCAACCGAAGCATGCAGTATCCCGACAAGCAAATTCTCGACGCCGTAACTTTGGAATACAAGGTCGACAACCAGTATCAGGCCGAGCCGCCGGTTGGTGTGCCATGCAAACGACTGGAAGGCAACTTCCTTAACATTCTTTGCCGCAAGGAGTTCTACAGGAGGCTCAAAAAGTGCTTCGACCAAGCCAACATAAGCATCCTCGACATGTACATCTCGCCTCTCGCCCTTGCCGACAGCGTGCTGACCGACGCAGAGAAGAGAGGCGGCTGCGCGCTCGTGGACTTGGGTGCCGACACCACTACAGTCAGCATCTTCCACCGCAACATTCTCAGAAAACTTTCTGTGATACCATTGGGAAGTGCCAACATAACTAAAGACATTGCATCTCTGCAGATAGAAGAGGGCGACGCAGAGAGGATGAAGCTCAAATACGCAAGTGCCTTTACCGACGGCAACGACATTGACACGACAAAGAGCTATGCCATAGAATCGGACAGGTACATGGAGATGAGCAAGTTCGTGGAGATAGTCGAAGCACGCACAAGGGAAATAATAGAGAACGTGAAGAGTCTCATACCTGACGAATATTCAGAGAAACTCTTGGGCGGCATCATCCTCACAGGTGGTGGCTGCAACATGAACAACATAGAACGGGCATTCAGGCTTTATACCCATACAGAGAAGATTAGGACCGTCAAGTTTGTCAACGACACAATCAAATCGACCAATCCGTTGGTCAACGCCAAAGACGGAAGACTGTGCACTGTGCTCGCCATATTGGCCAAGGGTGACCAGAACTGCGCCGGCAATGACATAACAAGCAACCTGTTTGATGGCGTGGAGACCAAATCGCCAACACAGACAGCACAAGGCGCCCAGACAACGAACCCGCAGGCAGTCAATGGCCAAATGGCTAACGAGCAGGGAAAAGAGAACGCCCAAAACAAGACCAAAGGCGAGGACAACAAAAACGGCAAAGCTGAAGGCGAGTCTCACGACGAGCAGGAGGCCAAACCAAAACAGCAAAACAAGTTATTCAAAAAAATCAAGGTCCTTTTCACAAAACTGACCGAGCCAGAAGAAGAATAAATATATAAAACCACAGACTGGAAGGAAATATGGCAGACAACAACAATAACCTCCAAAATACAGACACACAAAAGCCGGCAATACTCGACTTTGGCGATCCAACCAAGGAAAACAGCATAATCAAAGTGATTGGCGTAGGCGGCGGTGGCGGCAATGCCGTGAACCACATGTACCGCGAAGGCATCCACGATGTATCGTTCGTGCTCTGCAACACTGACGCCCAAGCACTCAATGACTCGCCAGTGCCAGCCCACTTGCAACTTGGAAACGAGGGACTTGGTGCCGGCAACAGGCCCGAGCGTGCCCGACAAGCCGCAATGGACACCATTGACAAAATAAAGAGCATGCTCAACGACGGCACCAAGATGGCTTTCATCACGGCAGGAATGGGCGGCGGCACAGGCACAGGCGCAGCGCCCGTGATTGCACAAGTGAGCAAGGACATGGGCATACTGACCGTAGGAATAGTGACCATACCATTCCGCTTCGAAGGATACAAGAAGATCAACCAGGCTCTCGACGGCGTTGAGGAAATGGCAAAACACGTAGACGCATTGCTTGTAATAAACAATGAACGCCTGCGTCAGATATATCCCGAGCTTCCACTCGTCGACGCCTTTGGAAAGGCTGACGACACGCTTAGCGTGGCAGCGAAGAGTATTGCCGAGATAATAACCACCCACGGACTTATCAACCTCGACTTCAACGACGTCAAGACCGTGTTGAAGGACGGTGGTGTCGCCATCATGAGCACCGGCTACGGCGAGGGAGAGGAACGCGTGAAGAAAGCCATTGAGGATGCGCTCAACTCACCCCTGCTCAACGACAACAACGTGTTCAACTCCAAGAAGATTCTCCTGTCTATAGGCTTCTCAAGCGAGAAGAAAGAGAACCAGGGCTTCATGATGGAAGAAATGAACTACGTCAACGACTTCATGGAGAAGTTTGGAGAAGACTTCGAAATCAAGTGGGGTGTCTCCATCGATCCGGACTTGGGCAAGAAAGTGAAAGTAACCATTCTTGCCACAGGATTCGGTGTTGAGGACGTGGAGCCCGACGAGGAGAGAAGACGTCGCGAGAAGGAACGCAAGAGCAACAATCTGGAAGACGAAAACAAAAAGATAAAGCGCCAGGAAAGACTGGACCATTATTATGGTGGTGACGGCAACAATTCTCTCCGCAAACGCCGCCCGAACATATATATATTCAGGCCCGAAGACCTCGACAACGACGACGTAATACTCGCTGTAGAAAGTTCACCTACCTACAAGCGCACGTCACAGACTCTGGAAGACATGAGGAAACAGAGCTGCACCGGCACAAGTGAAGAAAAGATTGAAGACAAGGGCGAGCCACAACAGTGCGTTATAAGCTTTGCGTAAACGCACTATAGGCTTCCAAACAGCGTTGGCTTGGAATCGTCAGATAATTGGCTTAGAATTGTCAGATAACTATAAGATATCATGGAAACAATTTTCGATCAGGTTAGTAAAGGCATCCGTGAGGCCATGAAAGCTCACGACAAGGTGCGCCTTGAGGCACTGCGCAACGCCAAGAAGGTATTTCTTGAGGCAAAGTCTGCGCCGGGAGCCGACGACACACTGCCCGACGACAAGGCAATAAAAATCCTTCAAAAGCTCGTAAAGCAAGGAGAAGAAAGCGCCGACATCTACACCAAGGCAAAACGCCCGGAACTCGCAGAAGGCGAGTTGGGACAAGTGAACGTCTACAAGGAATTCCTGCCACAGCCTCTTACCGAAGAGGAGATAGAGGCCACTGTCAAGGACATCATCGCCCAAACAGGGGCTTCGGGAATGAAAGACATGGGCAAGGTCATGGGCATGGCAACAAAGCAAATGGCCGGCAAAGCCGACGGCAAGGCGGTATCAGCGATAGTTAGAAAGCTGCTGGCTTAATCAGAACAATTCCCTCAGCACCTCCAAGGACCGCAGCACAGGGAAGTTAGGCACATGAAGGCGGTAATATGCCATTATGACGTCCAAACAACGGTTGCGGTCGTCACGGCTCATGCGGGAAAGGCGCATGTTGTCGAAATTCATCCGCGTTAGAAGCAGGATGCGACGCGAGTCGACGGGATTGAGATAATCGGGATGAGACGGACACGTCATGGTGAAGCTACCGTCGCGCAAGTCAAACCAAGCACCGTCACGATAACCGTCGAGGTTGGGGTAAAAGCCAACAAAGAGAGAGACACGTATCATAAAGACAAGATGGAAATTAGCGAATCCGTCCACGGCATTGTCGAGCCACAACAGGCTCTTCTCCGTGAACTCCTCAAGCTGATTTCCATCTTGTTCGCATTTGGTGGCATATAAAAGAAACTCCGACAAGAACAATCCGATGGACAACTTGCAGGCATCGAAAGGTATCGACACAAAAGGACGGGATATGCGAACATCCTTTATGCGTTGCAGCTCCACAGTGGGACGATAGTCGAAAACCAAGTCAAGCAACGTCAAGGGTTGAAACAGTTGTTTCTTTATCTTTCCCTTGTTAGTTTTTGACAAACTGCACACAAAAGACACCCTTCCGACGCTTGCCGTTAGCATGTCCACAATCATCCTTGAGTCACCATATTTTACGGTGCGCAGCACTATAGCTTTGCTTTTTACTTCCATATATTTGGCAAATATAAGAAAAATCAAGCATTTATAGAAAATTATTGCCAGAAAATTTTGTCACATAACAAAAAAGCAGTAACTTTGCACCCGCTTATGAAGAGCGACGGTCCATTCGTCTATCGGTTAGGACGAGAGATTTTCATTCTCTAAAGAGCAGTTCGACTCTGCTATGGACTACTAACCTCAAAGCAACATCACACCGAAATAATAAAGAATAAAGATAAAGATGGCAAATCACAAATCGTCAATCAAGAGGATCCGTCAGACAAAGGTCCGCACTTTACACAACAAATACTATGCAAAGACGATGCGCAACGCCGTGCGCAAACTCCGCGCTATCACTGACAAGGACGAGGCTGTTAAGCTCTATCCTTCAGTGCAGAAAATGCTGGACAAGTTGGCTAAGACCAACATCATCCATGCAAACAAGGCAGCAAACTTGAAGTCAAGCCTTGCAGCCCACATGAGCAAGCTGGGCTAAACCACAACTTGCATAAAGAAAGAAAAAAGATATTAAGCCGCTTTTCGGAAAGGAAAAGCGGCTTATTTTGTGCTTTTTTGTCACATTTTATTGGCTTGATTATCTTTTTTTAGTACCTTTGCAAGGTAAAACAAGCTCATAAAAATGGCAGAGATTCAACATCCTGAAGATAATTATTCAGCCTCCAATATCCAAGTTTTGGAAGGCTTGGAAGCCGTGCGCAAACGTCCGGCAATGTACATCGGAGACATCTCCGAGAAAGGACTTCACCACCTCATCAACGAGACAGTGGACAACTGTATCGACGAGGCCATGGCAGGCTACTGCACCGAAGTTGAAGTGACCCTGAACGCTGACGGAAGCTGCACCGTTGAGGACAACGGCCGAGGAATACCGGTTGACGAGCATAAGAAGCTCCACAAGTCTGCCCTCGAAGTGGTGATGACAGTGTTGCATGCCGGCGGTAAGTTCGACAAGAATTCATATAAGGTTTCCGGTGGTCTGCACGGCGTGGGCGTGAGCTGCGTCAACGCACTCTCCACACACATGATGGCACAGGTCTACCGCGACGGCCATATCTATCAGCAGGAATACGAGAAAGGAAAGCCACAGTATGCAGTGAAGGTCATCGGCGAGACGACCAAGCGCGGCACACGCCAGCAGTTCTGGCCAGACCCGACCATTTTCTCTACTGTCACATTCCAGTGGGACATTGTCTCACGCCGCATGCGCGAGCTTGCCTACCTGAACGCAGGCGTAAAGATAACTCTCACCGACCTCCGTCCCGATCCGGAGACAGGCAAGACACGCCAGGAAGTGTTCCATGCCAAGGACGGTCTCAAGGAGTTTGTGAAATACATCGACCGCCATCGCCAGCATCTCTTCGACGATGTCATCTATCTCAAGACCGAGAAACAAGGCGTGCCAATCGAGATTGCCATAATGTACAACACCGACTATTCGGAAAACCTGCACTCCTATGTCAACAACATCAACACCATAGAAGGCGGTACACACGTCACAGGATTCCGTATGGCACTCACTCGCGTGTTGAAGACCTACGCCGACACCGACCAGCAGATAAAGAAGCAGATAGAGAAGGCGAAGATTGAGGTTGCCGGAGAAGACTTCCGCGAAGGCCTCACCGCCGTAATCAGCATCAAGGTGGCTGAGCCTCAGTTTGAAGGCCAGACAAAGACAAAGCTTGGCAACAGCGAAGTGTCAGGAGCAGTTAACCAGGCTGTGGGCGAGGCATTGACCGACTATCTCGAGGAGCATCCCGACGAAGCGCACAAGATTTGCGAGAAAGTCATTCTTGCAGCCACTGCACGTATCGCGGCACGCAAGGCACGCGAAAGCGTACAGCGCAAGACCGTGATGGGCGGCAGCGGACTGCCCGGCAAACTTGCCGACTGCTCAAACAAAGACCCGAAAGATTGCGAGATATTCCTTGTCGAGGGTGACTCGGCAGGAGGTTCGGCCAAGCAAGGCCGCGACCGCTATACGCAAGCCATTCTACCTTTGCGAGGAAAGATCCTCAACGTGGAGAAAGTGCAATGGCACCGCGTGTTCGAGGCTGAGTCTGTGATGAACATCATTCAAAGCATCGGTGTGCGCTTCGGAGTAGAAGGCGAGGACGACCGTGAGGCCAATATCGACAAGCTGCGCTACGACAAGATCATCATCATGACCGATGCCGATGTCGATGGTTCACACATCGACACACTTATCATGACACTCTTCTTCCGCTTCATGCCAAAGATTATAGAGGAAGGGCATCTCTACATTGCCACTCCCCCACTCTACAAGTGCACTTACAAGAACAAGGTTTCGCAATACTGCTACAACGAGCAGCAGCGCCAGGCGTTCCTCGACAAGTACGGCAACGGACAAGAGGGCACTAGCATCCACACCCAGCGATACAAAGGTCTTGGCGAGATGAATCCGGGCCAGCTGTGGGAAACCACAATGGACCCGAAGACAAGGCTTTTGAAACAAGTGACCATTGAGAACGCCGCACAAGCCGACGAGATTTTCTCAATGCTCATGGGCGACGACGTGGAGCCACGCCGCGAATTCATCGAGGAGAACGCAGCTTACGCCAACATCGACGCATAAGCTCGAAAAAAGACAAGAAAACAAGTAAAAAAACGGGCACAACATGTGGCCCATATATAAACGAGAGAAGATTTAAGATGGGATATGACACCAAGAAGAAGAACACTATTGTTCGATGGGTCTCCGTCTTAAGTCTTCTTTTTTTATTTGTCTTTTGCCAAGCGGTAGCCATAGCGTCCGACTTCAACACTCCTTGGATATTTGCACCACAAACCGACAGTCTGGCGCGTGTATGCTTCCACAAGACATTTCTCCCGCAAGGCTTGCCAAGGCAAGCGAGGCTCACCATTTCCACGACAGGCTACTGCAAGGTCTATGTAAACGAGTGCAAGATAGGCACATCTCCTTACATCCCTCTGCGGCATAACAACGACACCGACGCTGTGGAGCTGACCTTCGACGTCACGCCTTACATGAGAGGCGACAGCAATGTTGTGGCTGTTCTCTACTCACCATTGCCAAGCCAGACCACGAAAACGCAAAAGCAGATAGCCATAAACCTCTACGGTACCAACTGCAGACAACAAGAATTCTGCGTGCAAACCGATGCGTCATGGCTCTGCCGCGAATCGTATTCGAAGATAACCCCAGACGGGAAAGAGACTGTCGACGGAAGAAAACGTAACTCACAATGGAAAGCGGCGACCATCTACGACAATGCACTGTGGAAGCATGCTGAGGATGCAAATGACACCAACACAGAATATTCCGAAAAAGTACAACAGCCCAAAATAACGCATGTGGACACATGGTATGAAGACAGCATCAACGGCAACACTATAACGCCTTCTGATGCCTTCTACGGGTTCTACAGGGCAACACTGAGAGGAGCGAGAAAGGGCGAGAAGATAAGGCTCGGCAACCTTCTATATATCTGCGAAGGGACATTCGACGAACAGGCTTTTCCCGAGTTCGGGGCTGATTATATGAAAGGGATAACCGTTGAGGGAAAGACAAGCAGAATTACCACGCTTGAGATGATAAACATAGATGAACAAAAACCTTCATTTTACCACTGACTATGAAGATGAAAAGTGAAATGCAAACCATAACGATAGAGAGCATAGAGCAAGTCGCGACTTGTCAATGTCTCGGCAATGACCTCGCGCTTATCGACGAGTGCCATTCCGTTGTCTTTCCCGTCGAAGCGAAGCGTCTCGAATGTTTTGCTTTCGCATTTTGCGACAAGGGTTACGTGAAATACAAGGTCGACACCATTCCGCAAACCGTAACCGCAGGAAACTGCATCATCGTAAGCGCCGGACAAGTAATCGACGACGTGAAGATAAGCGACGACTACGAAGGTCGCGTGGTCTTCATCTCGCAGCAATATGTGCAGGAGGTGCTCACGGGCATGCATGGCCTCTCCTCCATCTTCCTCTTCTCTCGCCTTCATCCGGTGTTCAGCATGAGCCGCGAGGAAGCACGCAACATCCTAAGCTTCTACCTGCTCATCCGGCAGAAAATAAGCGAGACAGACCATAAATTCCGCCGCGACACCGTGAAGGCGCTTATACAGGCCTTTCTCTACGATGCCGGCAACATCTTCTGGAAAGTGTTCGACAACGAGGCTGGAAAGAGCACCCGCAACGAGGAGATTTTCATGCAATTCATTGGCATGGTGGAGAATCATTTCAAGGAGGAGCGCCGCGTCACGTGGTATGCGTTGCAGCTCCACATGACACCCAAGCACCTTTCCGAGACGATAAAGAAAGTGAGCCGGCAGACCCCGGGCGAATGGATCGACAACTATGTAATGCTCGAGCTGAGGGTCTTGCTGAAAAACAGCACATTGTCAATAAAAGAGATTTCGGAGAGGATGAACTTCCCCAACCAGAGTTTCTTGGGTAAATACTTCAAGCAGCACACGGGATTATCGCCAAAAGAATACCGCAACGATTTGTAAAGATAACCAACAAAAAAAGGCACCTTCGGAAGGTGCCGAAATAGATGTCGAAAAATCTCAACAAAAGGCTCTCTGAAAATCGATTTTTTTGAAAAACTTTTCCTCTCGTGCTATTTGAGGGCTTTTTTGCTAAGATTACGTAACCTATTGAATGATAAGCCGTTATGCTTTTTGCAGTTTTAAACAAGGACTAAAATTGAACTTTTGACTCGGCTTTACGTTAGAATCGCAGTGCCTTTACGTTAGAATCGCAGTGCCTTTACGTTAGAATCGCGTCGCGATAGTGCTACTATCGCGACGCGATTTCTTGCTTTCGGGGGCTAAAATTGGCTTAAAGGTGCCCCTTTTAAAACTTCAGAGCCTCTTTGCGTGTTCTAGATGGTGTGCCTCCCAAGTGTTAAAATCTTGCTATAAATCTTTACAGTCACAACACATAAAGACGGTTTTGTTTTATCCGGCACATCACTCCAAATGTGGAATTAGCCAACATTTTTTTGAAAAAACGATTCTCAAAGCTCGTCTTGTAAAGATATTTGCTCTGCCACTTCCTCCAGTTCTTTGTACCATTCCTCGCCAAAACGCCTTATAAGGGGCTCCTTAAGGAACTGGTAGACGCGCATACCCAACTTCCGTCCGAGCACCACCGCATCGTGGCACACGTCCCATCTGTTGTAGTTGATACCCACGAGCCCCATGTTGAATTTCTTCTCGCGTATAGGGTAAAGGGCACACGAGATGGGTTTGCACCATTTAATTCGGCCATCACGGAAAGCGCGCTCAAAGGCACACAGGCAACAGCCGGATATAGTGGTCCCGTCGTTGAAGTCCTTGATGTCATGATAGCAAGTGAAGACGCAGTCTTTTTTGCCTACAATGCTAGTCACAAGCTCGCCATCGTTGTCGGTATATGCCACACCCTGCTTGTCGATCACGCTTTGCGCCGATGCCGAGAGCTCGTCCCACACGGCATCAACATTGTCTTCCATGGCGGCTATCTCGTCGAGGGTGACAGGTGCTCCTGCATCGCCCTCAACGCAACAAACGCCCTTGCACTTCGACAAGTCGCAGCAAAAATACTCTGTGATGATGTCGGGCGACACCAACACGTTGCCTATCTGTAAAATATGTAGTTCTTTCATCGTCACCAGTCTATCTCCGTTTCGCCGTTTGCTTTAAGATACTCGTTACACCTTGAGAACTGATGTTGTCCGAACCACCCTCCACGGTTGGCAGAAAGCGGAGAAGGATGCACCGATTCGAGTATCAGGTTTTTGCTCTGGTCAATGAAGCCACGCTTGCTCCGCGCAAAACCTCCCCAAAGCATATAAACTATGTGTTCGCGATGTGCCGACAGCGCCTTGATGGCGGCATCGGTAAAGAAGCTCCAGCCCAACCGCTGATGGCTGTTGGCAAGGTGAGCCCTTACGGTGAGCGTGGCGTTGAGAAGAAGAACGCCCTGACGTGCCCAGCGCGTCAAGTCGCCATCGGCAGGGACAGGCTTGCCGAGGTCAGCTTGTATCTCCTTGAAGATGTTGACAAGCGATGGGGGCATCACTATGCCTTGAGGCACGCTGAAGCTGAGTCCCATGGCCTGTCCGGGCTCGTGATAAGGGTCTTGCCCTATGATCACAACCTTCACCTTGTCGAACGGCGTCAGGTTGAAAGCATTGAATATAAGCTGCCCCGGAGGGTAACATGTCGCGGTCTTGTATTCTTGCCTCACGGCATCGGTAAGCTGCTTGAAGTAGGTTGTTTCAAACTCCGGCTGCAAATACTTTTTCCACGAGGGGTCTATCTGTACGTTCATATCGATGTTGTTTGCATATCCTTACTTGGCTTACTTTACTATCTTCTTTCCGCCGACAATGTATATGCCATGAGGAAGCGCAAGCAAGCTGTTGCCCACGCGTTTTCCGTCAAGGGTATACACCGCACTGTCAGTCTCGCGGACGTCAATGCCCACTTTCTTAATACCTGTTGACGTCGACGATGTCTGACGTTTCACCACCACATCGTCGAGGAAGAAACGCTTGGATGGCACAAAGGTAATGGTGCATCTGCCCGAGCCTTTCACGCGCAGGCTGTATTCTGTCCACGCGCCTTTCGTCATCGTGAGGTTGCCATTGTCAAGAAGCTCAACGTCGGTGCCACTTACTGACACCGCAAGGCTCGTGCCGTCTTTTGAAGCATTCCAGCCCGCTGCACGGAAAGATATGACGGCAGTATCACCCTGAAGGGTGAATGCGGGCGATACCACAGAGCCAGAGCTTGACTGGCTCGTATTTCCGAACCTTGCGCACTTGTTGGCACCATACTTGTAGTCGCCTGAGAGGCCGTCTATATTCTTCCAACCGCTGTTGTCGGGTACGAAGACCGCAGTGGCTATATTACCGCTGAACTTTCCATCATTGCCGCCCGTTCCGGCACAACTGTCAAACGTCTCCTTGAATATTATGGAATCGCTTGTCGCCTTAGAGTCGCTGGCCGCCCAGCCGAACGAGAAAGCCATAGTGCTGTCTTCGTTCTGCGTGATGTCGCAAATGCGGCAGTGCATCAGATAGGTGCCGTCGGTGTTGGCGTTCCACACTGCAGCTGCAGGACGTGAGCTGTCGGTCAGGCTATCGAGATTGGCATAAGGATAAGTGGCGTTGTATTCCGTACTGAGGTTGTTGGCATGGAATATCGTTATGCGCTGATGGTCGTTGTAAGATACCGTTGTGCTGCCCTCGGCATAATAGCCTCCATTGGTTGAGTTTACGGCATTCCAGTCCCAAATATCCTTGTCGTAATCGATATGCTCTATCAGCAATCCGCTGCCAGGGAGATATTTGTCGTAGCTCTTTTGCTGACGGTTCTCAAGGATATAATATTCGTTTCTGTTGCCCTTGTTGTATATGATGTAGGTCTGTCCCATGTCGGTTAGCGGTGCCATATCGTTTACCGTAATGTCCTCGTCAAGCTCCACTGGCACAGTCCATCCACACACCATCTTTTCATAACCTGAATAGCCGGCCGGAACATATCCGTCGTTGTTGTAAGAGCCATAATCCATCAAATCCCAAGAGCCCATGCCGAAGTTGGAACCGCCGCTTGTGGTGTCGTACATATCAGGAAAGCCCATGCAATGGGAGAACTCGTGACAGAACGTGCCAATGCCCGACAGAGTCTTGTCGTAGTTGAGCTCCGATGTGCAGGCGTATGTGTCTATCGTCACGCCATCAAGGGTAATTTCGTCACCATAGTTGGACAAGTCGTCCATGTGCGGCCATATAAGACTGGGCTTGCTGCTTGTGTCGTGCTCACCGTTGCCGGCATACACAATGAACACCTCCTCTACCTCTCCGTCACCATCCCAGTCGTATTTTGAAAAGTCGATGGTGTCGTCCACAGCCTTGCAAGCCTCCGTCACCATCTCCATGGGGTTCTTGTCGTTGCCGATTGAGTCGTTCTGGCCATAATAGCTGTAGCCATGCGACAGGGTTACAGGGCCTGCTACATCGAAGTCGAGAAGGAACTGACCGCCACTCTGTGCCTTGAAATACTGGCTTATCGAGCCTTGGAAACCGTTCTCGCTGTAGTCCTCTTCGTTGGCAATGCGGCTATAGAGTTGCTGCGTGTCGCCATACTTTGTCGTGTTGAACTTCGTGTCGGAGAAGTTCACCAGGATTATAAGTCCGTGCCTTTGGCCTTGAAACTTGTTGGGCGTGGCATTGGCCGTGGCCTGCTTTACCTTCTTCGCTGTCTTGCGCTTTGCTGCCGCCTGCCGCCTTACTGCAATCTTGCTCCTCACCTCGGTCAAGAGTTCCTGCGGCTCCACTGCCGTACCCAATCCTAGACTGTCGAGAGCATAACAGCTGCCGTCTTCAGCCTGCCACCAATGGGCATGCTCGTCGCCGCAAAGCCGCGCCTTCACTGTCACGCCGCTTTTCAACTGTATGTTCTGCCACACTCCTCGCTTTGCCGGCACGGCAAAAGAATATGCCATAAGCATCAAGAAAGATGCCAAGCAAAGTAAACGCCTATTCATCATATTAATCTTCTTTTTTCCATTCTTCAATACACCTCTTCTCAAGCGAGAAGTTGACACCCACCTTTATGAGTTTCCGACTGTCAAGCGCAAACGGCTTGGCATAGCCCTTCTCGTCGATCTGCCTCAATGCATCGTCGGCGCTGCCATCAAGCTTGAACTCGAAAATATATACATAGTCTTTCGTCTTCACCACCATGTCCATGCGACCGTTGCTCGTCTCACGTTCCACCTCGGTATAGAAACCAAGCATGCGGGAGATAAGGTAAAAGGCGTTTTGGAAATACAGCTCGCTGTCGCCAACCACCTTATAGTCGGTATCAGCGAGCATGGTTTCCATACGGCACATAAAGTCATCTATATGGCACAACTCCAAGTCATGTACAAAATTGCCTATGAAAAAAGCCGAATCACCTTGCTTCACGTTAGTATAGAAAGGTAGTAAATAGTCAGCGAATCCTTCCTCTACCTCCTTATTTGGGAAGCCCAAGGTGTAGAAACCAAAGCGGTTGTCATAAGCCTTTATGGTGAGATAGCCGCTCTGGTAAATAAGAGGTATGGGATTCTTCGACATAGAGTCGATGCTGTTGAGAAAGTCGCCCGTCACTTGTTCACGAGTCAAGTCCGGCAAGGAATAGTTGTCCTGCTTCATCACCTCAACGAGATAAGACGGTGTACCCGTCTCAAACCAGTAGCGACCGAACTCGCAATTTGCAAAGGTGTTGAGAAGGCTGAACGGATTGTAAATGTCCACGCCATTGTTGACAAAATGGTAACCGTCGTAATCTTCCTTCAGCCGAGCCAAGGCGTCGTCGTAACTGATGCCGTAACCGTCGGCAAGCTCCTGGACTGACTCTTCAAAGTATTTGACTATTTCCTCCTTCGTGATGCCGCATATCTGCTGATAGCGTCGGTTCATAGACAGGTCAATGAGGTTGTTCAAGTCGGAGAACACGCTCACCTTGCCAAACTTCGTCACGCCTGTAAGCAAGGCGAACTTGATGTATCCGTCCATCGATTTCAATACGCCATAGAAGGCTTTCAAGGTCGTTCGGAAGCTGTCTTGCAATTCGGGATGGGCTATTGTCGCCAGCAGCGGCTTGTCATACTCGTCTACCAAGATGGCGATCCGCTTGCCTGTTTTCTTGTAGGCTTGGCGGATGACATACTCAAAGCGTTGCCCTGCCTCATGAAGCGACGGCAATGTGCCGTATTGTTCCTCCAATGGCGTAAGGAAGGCATCAAGCTTCTCGTAGAGCGACTCTTTCGATAGATATTCGCCCACGTTCAAGTCGAGATGGAATATCAGGTATTCTGTCCAGTCCTTCTCCAGTTGCTCGATTGCAAGCCCCTTGAACAACTCTTTTTTGCCCGAGAGATATGCCTCAAGGGTTGAGATTAGCAAACTCTTGCCGAACCGCCTTGGACGGCTCAGGAAATAATAGCAGCCTTCGTTGACAAGCTTATAGACCAATGCAGTCTTGTCAACGTAGACGTATCCCTCTCTGCGGATTTTCTCAAAATTCTGTATGCCTATGGGGTATTTCATGTCAATTTGATTATTCTATTTACAAAGTTCCGCTTCAAATCATCCGTCATAAAAGCCATTACTGCTCATTTCCGCCCATATCAAGAACATTTCCTGATAATTACCTTTAATGAATTCACGAATAATCCGCAATTCCTTGTCTGTCAAGATTCCTTTTTCTTTGACAACGGTATCACCATTACCCTTTACAAAAAGTTTTGCAGAACCAGCCTCAGACAACCTTAGGTCACTGGCATGCACGTGCATAGCTTCCACAATACAATGAGATGTAAAGTACAGATAATAGCCGCATATCATAAAGTCATAATACTTGGGCATAAGCTTTTTCCACTATGTTCTTGTTGCGGTACCAATATTTCCTAACGATGCTGATTTCTATGTCATCCATATTGGTTTCCAGCACCTCACCATCGTTTGTCATCACCAATGCATGATGTGGCGCATGAATATTTACTACATGCATAAAGCCATCCTCATTTTGTGTGAAAGCATACCCACACACTATCATCTGTGCATTACTAACTATGTTTTCTAATTCATTTTCAGTCATGACGAAGCAGTTTTACTGTTTTGATTGGTTCAAGAAAATCCTTTGGGTTGATATAAAGGTTTTTCAAGATAGGTTCAAGGTCTATGTATTCCTCGGTTAAACCTAATCCCTCGTAGACGGCGGTAACAACAATATAGCCATTATCCCATTCTTTAATCTCCACATATCGCTTTAAAGATTTAGGAGTTCGGAATCGGATGTTGATATTGCCAAAGCAGAAAGAAGTCATTTCGCCATCGTTAGAAATCGTAGCTTGTGAAGAAAGATGCTCTTTGCCCATATTTTACCTCCTCTTTCAAAGGGTTTCTATTGTTCCACGCCAAAGTTACGTCTTTCAACTGAGAAATGCAAAGATTTATATTGAAAAAAATTGAAAACAAAGAAAGGCAAGCCCCACAGAGCTTGCCTTTCTTTGTTTCTATAGAGTGATGCCTATATTAAGGCTTCTGCCATTCAAGTTTAGTTCGCAAACTTCACGTCGCGGATGAAGTCAGTGCCTACACCGAACGAACCTGCGCTCACGGTGTGCTTCCAAGGCAGAACGAACATGTTCTCTGAAGCCAGGTAGCCTCCGAAATTGGTTTCGTTGCCTTCGTCAACATAGTCGGCAGGATTGTTGGTTTCGGCAGACCATGTGAAGCTTACCATGCCATAGCTGCCATAGGTGAAGCCAGCCGAAGTCTTGCTCAGCGTAGTACCGTCGGATGCGCACATCTTGAAGCTCTGCTTCTCGCCGGTCTCCTTGTTCCACTTGAAGTAGAAGTGGTAACCTGAAACCTCCTGTACAGGCTCCATCATGCTCTTGATGCGGTAGATGTTGAGAGCAGGTGAATACTCGATAGTCACAGGCCACTGAGCACCATAGAAGAACTCCTCGTCGTAAGTACCAGTAGCGAATGTCTCATAGTCTTCCTTCACCACGGTAACCTTGTAGGTGTTGACCTCGCCGTTGTTCTGCTTGTAAGAGTTGGTATAGCTCTCTGGAATGCGGATTACGAAGTCATAGTCGGTGTTAAGGGCCATGTCGGCAGAAGGTGTAACCGTGATTGTAGCCAATGAGTCACCGGCTGCAAAGCTTGCGGTCTCAGGCACGTTCCAGCCCGTCGGCACGATAAGCTTTTCTACAGGCACGCTGAGAGTGCCTGAAGTGGTGTGGCGGTTGAGCACCACGTCGAACGTGGTAGCCGTCTTTTCCATCACAGGGTTGGAATAAGACTGGAAGGTCACGTTGTTATCACCAGCGGGATCTCCTGCCTTGTAGTCATCGTCGTCGCTGCAGGCTGAGAATGTGAACGCACCGACCAGCATTGCGCCGACAACAAATAATTTATCTATTCTCATGATTTGTCTTATTTGAATGTGTTTACTTTGTTATTAGTCGGTCACGCCGTCACGCAGGTTGCCGTTCTGACCGGCCACTGGCAGCGAGCCGCCCGTGTTGTCCACGATGCCGAGATTGTTGTTTCTCTCGCTCTGTGGGAAACGCATGTTGAGCCATCCGTCGTCGGCAGCCATGTTGAACTGGTACTTGCTTGGGAAGTTGTTTGTCACACCCTGGTGGAAACGCACGATAGGCTTGCCAAGACGCTTGGCGTCGGTAGTGAAGAAGCCCTCACCCCAAAGCTCAACACGGCGCTGGAACCAGATCTCATCAGCGAGACTCAGGCTGCGGCCATTGATGTCGTAGCTAGGGTCGCGGTAAGTCTTCACGAAGTTGGTGAGAATCTCGCGCGCCTTGGTCTCGTTGCCGCTCTTGGCGTAGCCCTCGGCAGCGATGAGATACATTTCCTCGATACGCATCAAGGGGAAGTCGCTCGTGTTGGTAGTGGCACCCACACCGTTCTTCATACCGAACTTGACGTTGGAATAAGGCTCAAGCGAAACCTTGCTACCGTCTGATGTAGTGAAGTCGGCCATCTCGTCGCCAGTGGCTACTGCACCCGTTGAAGGATCGGTCCATGAAAGGTTTGCCCAGTTTGGAGTATGCTTCTGGGCGTTGAGCCACCATCCCTTGCGCACGTCGGTGGCAGGAATCTTGTCGTAGAGAAGCTGGTTGATGACAGGAGTATTGCCGGTAGCGGCTGCATAACCGTCACCTGAGAATGGAGATGCCCAAGCCGCAGCGCACTGGTAGTTGGCATTGGAATGGTCGGTAGCGTCAGCCTCGGTGCGCAGCACTCCCCAGATCCATGCATGTCCGTCGCCCTTGGTCACATCGTCGAAGCCAGGCACGCTGACCTCTTCACGCGTTGCAGGAGTGTAGCGTCCGCTGTTGATTACCTTCTCGGCATCAGCTGCAGCGTCAGCCCAGTTGCCCATGGTAAGGTTGGCACGGGCACGCAAGCCGTAAGCCACGTCAATGTTGATGTACTGCTTGCTGGAACGGTCTGCGTCAAGATTCTCCACGGCATAGTTGAGGTCGTTCATGATTGCGGCATATACCGCCTTCACGGTAGCACGTGGGTTGTTGGTAGCGTCCACGCTGTCGGAGAGCAGAGGCACGCAGGGCTGGTCGGCAGCCTGAGTATATCCGAACTGGAAGAAAGGAGCCAGCATCATGTAGTCGTAGGCACGGATGGTCCTGGCCTGAGCCATGTAGTTGATGGCAGTCTTGTCTTCTGTGTCAGAAGGATATGAGCTTATCACCTGGTTGGCGACACCCATCTGCTTGTAAGGCGTTACGTAGCGGATGTAAGGGTTGGCGTAGTTGGAGTTGCGCGAAGTCATCTCGCTGCACACTGAGAACCAGTTGTAGTTGTTGTCACCGCAAGCTGCGTCAGCACCCTCAAGGTCGCTGGCAAGAAGTGCCATTACGAGACCGAAGTCATCGGCGCGCGTGCCGCTGCTGAGTCCGCTGGTTCCACCCTTGCCAATGTAGTTGAACATACCGTCGAAGGTAGCCTTGACACGCTCAGGAATCACCTCGTTGGTGGCAATGCGCTGGTCGGCAGACAAATATTTGTTTCCCTCATACTCTTGCTCGTTGAGGTCGTTGCATGCCGACAGAGTCAACATTGCGGCAGAGGCCATGAGCAGGTATATCTTGTTTTTCTTCATTTGTGTTTTTTATTTTTAGTGTCACCCCTGCCTTGAAACAGGGGCGACCGTCGAACATCGTGTTTAGAATGTCAGCTGTACGCCTGCGGTTATTGAGCGCATGGCTGG
The DNA here is from genome assembly GCA_964640415.1 of uncultured Prevotella sp. Taxonomy (GTDB): domain Bacteria; phylum Bacteroidota; class Bacteroidia; order Bacteroidales; family Bacteroidaceae; genus Prevotella. Next base: position 3,265 of record CAZXGQ010000015.1, on the reverse strand, counting down.
ATAACCACCGCCACCGACGAGGGCAGCACCACTGGTATAGCCACCTACACCCATATAGGTACGTGGGTCGAGACCCTTGCGGGCGCTGATGAGGAAGAGGTTCTCTGCCGTGACATACACGCGGAGGTTGTTGATGTACACACGCTGCATGAGCTGCTTGGGGAATGTGTAACCCAACGACACGTTGTTGAGGTTGAGATAGTCGGAGCTCGTCAGATAAGTGTCAACAGAAGTCTGGCCGAGGCTGCCGGCATCAGCGGCAAGCGACGACAGCACGGGGATGTTGCTGTTTGGATTGGTAACGGCATCCCAACCCTTGAGCACGTCCTTGTGCAGGGTCTGGCCGCCATTGCCCACTACGGTCATATACTGCTGGTACAAACCGTCGTAGACCTTACCGCCGAGCTGATATGAGAACTGGAAGCCGAAGTCGAGCTGACCGCAGTTGGCTGGAGTCCATGTCAGGTTGAAGCCGAAACCGCCATACAACTTGGCGTTGACATCACCGAGGTCATACTGAGTGGCAGCTGTTGCGTCGTTTGTTGTGGTCTGGCCTGTAACGTTGCCGTCGTCGTCGGTCACGTCCATATAGAAGAGAGGCTGACCGTTTGTCTTGTCGACACCTGCCGACTTGAGCATATAAGCCTCATAGATGCTTCCGCCTATGCGCAAGATGGTGCTTGAGCCCTTGATGCCATTCTCCTTGACGCTGGGGTCGAGGTCGGTGATTTTGTTCTTGAAGTGGGTGAGGTTCAAGTTGCCGCTCAATGTCAGGCTGCGTGTTTTGATGATATCACCGTTGAGGGTCAACTCAACACCCTGGTTCACCATCTCGCCCACGTTGGCAGGATAGCTTACTACGGCTGAACCAGAAGACAACGGAAGGGTCTTCATGTAGAGCAAGTCGGAAGTTGTCTTGTGGAAGTATTCCACGCTACCGCTCAAGCGGTTGTTGAACAAGGCGAAGTCTGCACCTACGTTCCACTCGCCGCTCTTCTCCCATGTGAGCTCGGAGTTGCCGCGGAACACCTGCACTGAGCTGTAGCTGCCCTGCTGGCCGTCGGAACCCTCGGTGTATGAAATCTGATAGAAGTCTGACCAAGGATGGAAACGAAAGTTGTCGCGTGTGAGGCTTGAACCTGAGTCCATGTTGTCGTTACCCTGCACACCATAGCTCAGCTTGAGCTTCAAGAGGTTCACCCAGTCGGCCTTGAACCACTTCTCCTTGCTGATCTGCCAACCGCCGGATACTGACCAGAACGTACCCCAACGGTGGCCGGGGGCGAAGATTGAGCTGCCGTCGCGACGGACTGACACCTCACCGAAATAGCGCTCGTCGTAGTTGTAGTCGCCACGGAAGAAGTAACCGTCACGCACCAAGTGGTCGGTGTATGAGTTCACGTCCATGTTGGAACGGCCATAGGCGTTACCAAGCTCTGCGATGAAAGGATCGAAGAGGTGGTCGTTGGATCCGTAAAGCACTGACTCCTTATAATAATAGTGCTCGTAACCTGCAAGGAGGTTGATGGCGTGCTTGCCAAACTGCTTGTCGTAGTTGGCGGTGTAGATTTGGTTCGTAGAGAAGTTGCGGCCAGTCTGCACATAAGCCTGTCCGTCAATGCTTGCGTTTGTTGAGAAGCGGCTGTACAGATAGTTGTACTGGCTCGTGCGGTTGAATATCGTGAAGTTTGCAGCGAGGTTCAGACCTTCTACCGGAGTGATGGTCATCACCCAGTTGCCACGGAACTGGTCGAAGTCGGCGTTCTTCTTGTCGTACTCGTTGTTGGCCATGGCGTTACCCGTAATGCTTGGACGGGTGAAGTTGGTCTGGTTCATGTCGAAAGTTGGACCGCCAAGGTCGTTTTTCACAATGTCGCCGTTGGCGTCGCGCACGTACATAGGATAGATAGGCGCAATCTTGTTGGCAATGTCGTAAAGGTTGCCGCTTGATCCGTAAGTGTCAGCTTTGAACGAAGGACGCTGGCTCTTGATGTGAGTGTAGTCGAGGTTGGCAGCGAACTTGAGCCAGCTCTTGGCCTGATACTGCACGTTGCTGCGTGCGGTGAAACGCTCGAAGTTTGAGTTCTTCACCGAACCGCCGTCCTTGAGGTAGCCGAGGTTGCTGTAGTAAGACACCTTGTCGGAGCTACCGTTCAGACCGACGTTGTACTCCTGACGGAATGCTGAGTTGTTGATTGCGTCATAGTAGTCGTCGGGCAAATAAGTGTACTGGCCGTCTGTGTAGCCGAGTGTAGCGTTGGGGTTGAGCTTGAAGTTGGTGCCGATGAGGTTCTCGCCTGCCGGCACGGTGTAGACCTGATAGCCAAGACCGCCGTTGTTGGAGTTGTAGAGGTTGGTGCTGGCATAGTTGTAAGCCTCCTCAGCGGTTGAGCCGTGAAGGTACTGTGAGTTGTACATAGCCTTGAACCAAGTCTCGTAATACTGGCCCGGGTCGGTGATGACGTCGTAGCGGGGCACCTCACGGTGGTTAGAACCGAGCTTGGCATCGAAAGTGATGCGTGCTGCGCCTGCGCCCTGGCTCTTCTTTGTGGTGATGATGACCACACCGTTGGAACCACGTGCACCATAGATAGCAGCAGAAGCAGCGTCCTTCAAGACCGTCATCTCCTGGATGTCGTTAGGGTTGATGGCAGCGATGTCGCCGTCGTAAGGAGAACCGTCAACTATATAAAGAGGTTCGGTGCTTGCACTCATTGAGCCGATACCGCGGATGCGGATCTTAGGTGTGGCACCTGGTTCACCGCTCGAAGTCTCGAGCTGCACGCCGGCCACGCTACCCGTCAATGCCTGAGTGGCGTTTGAAACAATGTGCTTTGAAATGTCGTCGGCCTTCATCTCTCCGGCTGAACCGGTAAATGATGAACGCTTCTGTGTGCCGTAAGCCACGACAACGACATCGTCGAGGGTGTGCTGATCGGCAACCAATGTTACCCTGACATTCTGACCAGCCTTGACGGTTTGCTCCTTCATGCCGAGGTAGCTCACCGTGAGCTTTGAATTAGCGGGTGCAGCGATGGAAAAATGTCCATCGATGTCGGTCACGGCGCCTGTCTTGGTGCCGTCGACTCTTACTGCCGCTCCCACAATGGGGTCACCGTTCTCGTCAATGACAGTACCGGAGACCGTGGATTGTGCCAGGGCCACTCCCGTCATCAGGAACAGACCGGCTAAAAGCATCGTAAGTCTTTTTACCATAAAAACTCTCTGTTTTAATAAATGTATGTTATCTTTGTTCTCTCTCTGT
>CAZXGQ010000014.1:0-37455 GCA_964640415.1 uncultured Prevotella sp. | reverse complement strand
ATGGTACATAGGTAAACCAAGAGACGCACCATCTGTGGTAGATGATGCGTCTCTTGGTGCTATATAATAATGTGTGTCTTTGTCACTTCTTTGGAATACTTACATTGAGTACTAATTCCAAGTCGGCGAGAGCTGCCTTTCGTGAGTTGCGAATCTTCTCAATGCTGATGGCATCCAGAAAGTCCTCAATGGAAAGTCCTTTGGTGTATACCTTGCCACACCGTTTAAAGAGTGCGAGTAGTTTTGCATACCCATTGATGCCCTTGATGTTTTTGGGTACCTCCTTCAATTTTAGGAAGGAACAAAGTCCTTCAAGGTCATCCAACAGCCAATCTTCAATGGCACTTTTCACCTCAACTGTGCAGAATTGTTCTATGCCAAGTCGGAGTATTGACTTCTTGATCTTCTTCCAGTCAACTATCGGTGATTCTTCATCCTCAAAGACATCTGTGTCATAACTGCAGCATACAGCATACACCTTCTCACCCTTCTTCTCTGCCTTCGGGATTATCTCGCCCTGTAGTTTGCCGACGAACTTACTGCTGGCATAGCGGCTTACTCCTTTGAGGTTCTGTATTTCGCAGGAATGGACTGGTGTGGTTGACACCTTGCGATAGTAGGCGACCAATCGTCCAAACAGGACAACATCGGTGTCGCCTTCAACGAAGATTACCACATGCGGCTTCAAGTCTTTTGCTTTCCCTTTCTTCATAATGGCAGTCTTATTCAAAGAGTTCATTAATTTCTTCAGAGTCTGGACGCAGGTCGAGCATCAGTTCGAACATATATTCGCCCAATGTCAGGTCCATTGCCGAAGCACGCTTCACCACGGTCTTTATTTTTGTCTGCTTCAATTTACGGAATGAAGCCACACCCTCCGAGTTTGGCAAACCAAAGGTAAGTTGACGGGACTTCAGATATCGGACAAGGTATGGCGAATGGCTCGTTGTGATGACTGTAATTCCCTCAGCGAATGACTGCACGAGCAGAATCATATTCTCCAGCAACTTGGGATGTACAGAGTTCTCCAATTCTTCGATGCTGATGATGGATGCACCTGTCATCTCTGCTTTTATAATCTCAGCAATGATGGTTATGATGCGCCGGCTGCCGCTGGAGAGTCGTGATATACTTACGTCCTGATTATTCGATTTCTCATTGATTCGCATGTCATAGATTGCATCCTCTATTCTGTAAGGCACATCACCTGCCGGAAGTCCCAGTTGGGAGCAGGTCGGGGTAATGGTCTCTATGTTTGGAACGATATGGGTCACCGCATCTTCAAACAACGAATAACGCATAGGTTCCTGTTCTTTCAAATTGAAGATAAACTTACATAGCTTTTGCTTGTCAAATGCAGAGGTGTCAACCAAGTTCATGCCAAGATGCTTTACTTCGGTCACAACATCTTGAAAAAACAATCCGTCTATAGCAGCCAAGGCATCTATGACCAATTCCTTTGTTCCTGCATTCGCAGTGTTGCGACATCTGCCCGTTGGTGATGGTACATAAAGTCCGCCATCATTCCTGGTTCTCTTTATGAGAGTGTGTGGACGTCGGTAATCCTTGGATGTTTCCGTCAGACTTTCTTCGATAATGCAGGCGCCTTCCTCTCCGTTATTCTTTGCCCATTCAAAAGAAAAGGAATATGCATACTTCACTTCCGCATCGCCTTCACCTTTCTTTAGTTCAATTCCAAACTTGAAAGGGATATCTGAGGTAACGACATTGATAGGTATGAATGCCGAATCACTCATCATTGCTTCACGGGCAGAGACAGGCGATGTGATAAACCGGAAAGCAAATCTTATGCTTTCCAATACATTACTCTTACCATAGTTATTGGGGGCAACGAGAGCATTGAACTCGGTAAGATTGATGTCAAACTGCTTAATATTGCAGAATCCCGAAATAGAAAGTTTACTTATCTCCATGAAAAGAAAATTTGCGTGGACGAACGATTTTTGGTGCAAATATACATATTTTTCTCCGTCCACGCAAATTTTCTTTGCGCGGACGAGGCAATACAGCTTATTTTTAACTCACATTTTCGATTCTTGCACCTTAATACGGGTATAAATGCAAGAAGTGAGGGAGAATAGTGTTAAATATCTGGCATCCGTACCACATTTCTGAACAAATATTCGCTAATCCCTTAAATTAGCAGACTAATTTAAGGCATTCAACATCTTACACTGATATGAGGATTTTTTACCGGACACCAATAAATATTAATGAAAGATGTCCATGCCGATCAACATGGCACTATTTTATTTTTTGCGCTTCCGTTCGATGGTCAATGTAATGAAGACCGAGACTACGGAAGCGCTTGCCGTTGCAAGGATGAGCATCACCTGCAGTGCCGCTGCCGTCAGAATGCTGACGTTTCCCATCAATGCCACAAAGAAGGCCACAGGAGCCTGGATGAAGACGATGCGCGACATTTGCTTGCTTACCGACAAGATGGAAGCGCGCAAGCTGCGGCGCACAAAATAGTCGAGAGCCTGCTTCTTGGTGCAGCCGTTGCCCAGCAGGTAGTTGTAGAGCTGCCCATGATGCACGAGCCCGTCGCTGTAGGCAACGAAAGCCTTGGTGTCGGCGCTTGTGATGCCTCCTGCCAACAGACCCATTACGGGAATGTAGACGTTGATGACGAAGGGATTGCGCGTCCCGAGCACGAGAAAGATAAAATAGAAGCCCACTACGAGGATGCCAGCCAATGAACCTGCCGCTACAGGCAAATAGTGGCGTTGCAGCTTCAGCCTCGCCTTTGCAGTGGTTATCAAGGCTGTGAAGAGGCAGATTATCAGCGACAGGACTATGCTTAGCGCGATGTTGTCGGCCCATGCTGCGAGTTCCATCAGTGCGGCAAGCAAGCCCACCGCCACAATCATGCGAACGAGCGACTTGAGGAAGTTGCGCATGAGGTTCAGGCGGAAACGAATGATGATAAATATCGGGAAGGCCGCAAGCAACGCACCGAAAACGATGCCAAGCAAAGTTATGTTCATTTTGATAAGTTTATAAGTTTGTCACATGGCAGCGTGTTGCCCTCATGTGTGAATATCACCTCAGCTCCAGCCTCTGCCAGCTTGCGCAGTAGCTCTTGCGTCTGCTGAGTGGGGAAAGCATTGTCTACAAGCACCACTTCCCGCTTCAGTTCCAAGGCGAAGCGCAACAGCATGGCCTGCAAGTCTTGCTGGCTGAACGACGAAACGGGCTTGCCTTTCATGTCTTTCAGATCGCTGGGGATGTCAAGGTGCAGGTATCTGCACAGTTCTCCAATCTTTATTTCCCCCTCAGGCATGTACTGTGGTACGTATGCCATCATTTTCCTGAAATAGGGAGATGCCTCGCGTGTGATGAGTTCCCCGTCGAAGGTTATGAAGCCAGACAACAGCGGGCACAATCCAAGAATGGCGAGAAGCACCTCGCTCTTCCCCGTATGTTTTCCGCCAAAGACACACACTGTCTCGCCCTTCTCGACAATGAGCGAGAAAGGTGTGGAATGGTTGCCGTCGGGCAGCGAAACGCTGACATTCTTGAATTCGAGCATCTGTGTTGTTATATTCTTGCCGTGTGATTCTTCTGCTTGCAAAGATACAACAATATAGTTGAATAAAGACAATTATTCGGGCATAAATCAAAAATGGCTTGTCAGGGGAAAGTCGTTGTCTCTCCACTGGCAAGCCAATAATGCAAAAAAAGCGGCTGCTATAAACCGTATTTGACTTTATTTCTTTTTACAGCATTCGCCCTTCTCGGTATTTGCTTTCTTATTGCAGTCTCCGCATTTGCCGGCTTCAGCCTTCTTGCTGCAGCACTCACCCTTTTCAGCATTTGCTTTCATTTTGCAGCACTCACCCTTTTCAGCATTTGCTTTCTTGGCGCAGCCTCCACATTTGCCGGTTTCTGTTTTTTTGTTGCAGCCTCCGCAAGAGTTGCCTTCGGTCGTTTTGACAGTTGCCGTGTATCCAATCTTGGCAAATCCCTTGATGATGTTGTCGGGAGTGGTCTTGTCGGCATCATATTTTACGGTTACCTTTTGGTCGGCCACGCTGGTGGTGATTTCCTTGATGCCTTTTTCGAAGCGGAGGTTGCCTTTGATCTTGTTCTCGCAATTCTCGCAGTGCATCTGCGGGTTAGTGGTAAACACCACGGTCTTGATGTCCTTGGCGAACATGCCGATGGCAATAGTCAGCATTGCCATTAAAGTCATAATCTTTTTCATGTCTTTTCCTTTTAAAGTTATGGTTACTTGAATTTATTATAGTCGTTGTTGTTACAGTCGTCCGAAGTTTACGCGTATGCCCACATAGCCCATAGCACCGCTGATTGGTCCCCACACCATGTTGGTGTCAAACTGGTTGCCCCAAGGGTTCATGGCGTCGACCACGGGGTGCTTCTGCTTGTAGCCGGTGAGGTTCTCGCCTCCAATGTAGACGGAGAAGTGGCGGAACCAACGCGTTATTTGGCAACTCAGCATGCCGTATGCCTTGAAAGTCTGGTCCCATGAAAGCTCGCCGTTGGAGAGCGTGTATGTCTTTGGCATCCTTCCGCCGCCGTTGAGTTGCATTGTGGCGTCAAACTGCCACAGTCCGAGCGGCGTCTTGTAGGATGCCGACACCAGCCCTTTATACTTGCTGAGCATAGGCTTGTCCATCAGTATGCCATCGTAGGTCTCCTTAACGTAGTTGCGGCGATAGGCGGCGGTGAGCGTCATGCCTTTGAAAAGGGGATAGGATGCGTCAACCTGGAACACGTGAGAATAGCTCTTGCCGTCGAGGTTCGACACGCGCACCTCGTGCACGTCGCTGTCGAAGTTGACCATGGCCTGGTTCTCGAAGTTGGTGAAATAGTATTCGGCGTTCAGCTTCAGCGTATGTCCGAACAAGGGGATGTTCATCTGGCTGCTTATGCCATAGTTCCACGCCTCTTCCTGTTTGAGGTTGTCGTCGATGATGAGCCGGCGGCTGCTTGCCAGCAGATAGTTGTTCTCTGCGAGGGCATGCACTGAGCGGTAGCCCTTGCCTGCGGAGAGGCGGAAGCCTATGATGTCGTTGGCCTGCCACTTCACGTGGAAACGCGGAGTGACGAAGTTGCCGTACCGGCTGCTGTGGTCGCCGCGAATGCCAGCCATCACTATCAGCCTGTCGTTGAGGTTGTAGGTGTATTGAGCATATATGCCCGGCACGGTCTCCTTGTCGTTGGCACGCGTCCTGGCGGCGGTGGCGTCGTTGGTCAGCCGGTAGAGCTGCCCCAAGTAGTCGTGGTTGAGGCTCAGTCCGGTTGAGAGATTGTGCTGCTTGTTGAAGTTGTGTTCAAACATCAGCGAGGCGTAAACGTTCTTCTCGTTCACGTAGTAGGTTTTGTGACCATAGAGCGCATCTTCCTGGTGCATGGAGCCCGTGGCCATCAGTGCGATGTTGGTGCCATGCTCCTTGTTGAGTATGAAGGCATGCTTCATGTAAGCCTCGTAGCGGTTGGTCCTGATGTCGATGCCATAGAGCTCCTTGCCCTCCATACTTTTCCTCATGTCGTCGTCGAGTGCATTCAGCGTTTGTCCGCCCGTCCTGTGCTCACTAATGAGTGAGATGCCGGCACGGAGCATGTAGTGGGGCGACTTGAATATCCAGCGGTTCTGCAGGTTATACTGCCGAATGTTAGGCATGTCCTTGAAGCCGTCCATGTTCATGTCGTTGGCTCCCCAGCGGTTCTCGTAGTGGGTGAGGAGTTCCGTCGTCAGCTTGTCGTTTATATGGATGTTGCCCGACGCATTGGCCTCCATCTTGCCGTCGGTGTCGCCATAGATGTTGGCTTCCACTCCGGGCACGTCGTCAGCTTTAAGATATTCCACGTTTATCTGTCCGGTTATGCTCTCGTATCCGGCCTTCACCGACGATGCGCCCTTGCTAACCTGTATGCTCTGCATCCAGGGCCCGGGCACGTAGCCCAAGGAAAACGGTGCGGCAGCGCCGCGGAAGTTGGGCAGGTTCTCCGTCATCATCTGCACGTAGGTGCCCGACAGTCCCAGCAACTTTATCTGGCGTGCTCCCGTGGCCGCGTCGCTGTAGTTCACGTCCACCGAAGGGTTTGTGGTGAAGCTCTCGCCAAGGTTGCAGCAGGCAGCTTTGAACAGCTCGTCCTTGTTTATCACCGAACCGTTTATGGCCCCTGCCATGCGGCTGACCCCCGCCTTGCGGCTCACCACGGTGACCTCGTTCAGTTCCTGGTCAGCAATGGTGTCGGTGCTCTCTTTCTGTCCGGATATGACTTGTGCCCATCCCAACATTGGCATTGCCAGGATGCAACCTAATGTAATATGTCTAATGTTCATTCTTTGTCTTGTACTGATTTATCCTTTGTTTTCTTTATTTGCTTGCAAAACTATCACAAGAGTTATGCAACCCGGTTGCGAAAACGAGAAGTTAAATAGTCAAGACTTGTATAAGGTTGAGATATTGTCGCGGAGGCGGACTGTATGCCTTCCGTGGCAATATGCGTTCTCGGGATTCAGCTTGTTGCGGAACCAACTCAGGTAAATCCCAGTTGTTGATAACGGCGAGCAGTGGCTGGAAGACATGGAAGTCGAAGGCCGCTGGCTGCACCTGCGTCGTGGGCGACAGCGATACCGTGGCAATGGTCATGCATCCGTTTGATGATTGGGAGTTTCCCTTGTCATGCGACGCATTACCCATCGTCATCGAAGTCTTGCCCGAGCAATTGCAATGACGAAACGTTACACCGCTCGCCATGAAGATGAACAACATGGAGAGTGTTACGGAAAATATTATGTGCAACAGTTTCTTCATTATGGGGTGCAAAGTAACATGATTTTTACCTAACAGACGATTAACGGCTTATTCTTTAATATATTTTAGTAAAGCGTCATGCCTGTGCTTTCTTTTCAGCCTTTTTGCCTCGTTTTGACACCAACAATTTGCACTTTGCGCTTTGCAATCCAAGTCTTATTCCTTAATTTTGCAGAAACAAAAACACTCACTCATGGCACAACCCGAATACATACTCCCGGCAGAATGGGAGCCACAGGATGGCGTAATGCTCACTTGGCCAAACCAGAACACCGACTGGGAACCTTATCTCGCTGAGATAACCGCCACCTACGTGACGCTCTCGCAGGTGATAGCGGCGCACGAGCGGCTTATCATTGCGGCTAAAAACGCCGGAGAAGTTGCGGCACTGCTGCAGACCCGGCTGACCAAGGCGGAGATGGCAAACGTCACAGTGGTGGCGTGTGACATCAACGACACCTGGGCACGCGACCACGGCCCCATAACCCTCAGAAGCCGCAACGACGGCAGCCTAAAGCTGCTCGACTTCAAGTTTAACGGCTGGGGCGAGAAATTCAGTTGGCAGAAAGACGACGCCATAACGTCCACGCTCTATGACAAAGGCGTGTTCTCTGCCACACTGGAGAACCATCGCGACTTTGTGCTTGAGGGCGGCTCGATAGAGAGCGACGGCAAGGGCACTGTGTTCACCACCGCCCAGTGTCTGCTCGCACCGCACCGCAACCAGCCTTTGGGCGAGACGGAGATAGGCGAGACATTGATGAAAGACCTTGGTGCCGACCGCATGGTGTGGCTGCGACATGGGAACCTCGTGGGCGACGACACCGACGGGCACATCGACACCATTGTGAGAATCTGCCCCGACGACACGCTGCTGTATGTAGGCTGCGACGATGAGGCCGACGAGCAATATGCCGACTTCAAGGCGCTTGAGGCGGAGCTGCAAGCCCTGACAACAGTTGACGGCAAGCCATACAGGTTGCTCAAGTTGCCCATGCCCGACAGGATGGAGTTCGACGGCGAGCGCCTGCCCGCCACCTATGCCAACTTCCTGACAATAAACGGAGCCGTCATTGTGCCCGTCTATGGACAGCAAGAAAAAGACGACGAGGCGAAGGCCGCCGTGGCCAAGGCCTTTCCAGGCAGGGAAATAGTCTGCGTCGACGCATCCGTTATAGTGCGCCAGCACGGGTCTATCCATTGTCTGACAATGCAGCTGCCCGAGGGCGCGATAAACACCGACAAGTAACCAAACCTTTCAATACCATGATACTAAAAGTAGGCATAATACAGCAACACAATACCGGCGACATCGACGACAACAGGCAGCGGCTTGCCGAAAAGTGCAGGGCACTGGCCAAGCAGGGCGCACAGCTCATAGTGATGCAGGAACTTCACAACGGTCTTTATTTCTGCCAGACGGAGAACGTTGACCTCTTCGACCAGGCCGAGCCCATTCCGGGGCCTTCGACAGAGTTTTTCGGCAATCTGGCGCATGAGCTCGGCGTGGTCATCGTCACCTCGCTTTTCGAGAAGCGTGCGGCAGGTCTCTACCACAACACGGCAGTGGTGATAGAGCGTGACGGCACCATCGCCGGCAAATACCGCAAGATGCACATCCCCGACGACCCTGCCTATTACGAGAAGTTCTATTTCACGCCCGGCGACCTTGGCTTCCATCCCATCGACACCTCGGTGGGCCGTCTTGGCATACTGGTCTGCTGGGACCAGTGGTATCCCGAAGCAGCGAGGCTCATGGCCTTGCAAGGCGCGGAGATGCTCATCTACCCCACGGCCATAGGCTACGAGTCATCGGACACCAAGGAGGAACAGGAACGCCAGCGTGAGGCATGGACAACGGTGCAGCGTGGGCATGCCGTGGCCAACGGTCTGCCGGTGGTCACCGTAAACCGTGTGGGCTATGAGCCCGACCCGAGCCACCAGACAAACGGCATACAGTTTTGGGGCTCCAGCTTCGTGGCCGGGCCGCAGGGCGAAATGTTGTTCCGTGCGTGCAACGATGCCGAGCAGGAGCAGGTGGTGGAGATAGACCTCGGAAGGTCGGAGCAGGTGAGGCGCTGGTGGCCGTTCCTCAGAGACCGCAGGATAGACAAGTATGGCGACATATTAAAGCGCTTCGTAGACTGACAGACACTGACCAACAGCTTGACACAATGTCTAAAAACATAGTGAACCACGAAAGGCACAGGGCTTTTCCATTTATTTTACCCCAAAAATGAGCTGAATGTCAAAGAAAAACCATACATTCGCATCCAGATATAATTTGTATCAATAGACGACATGGAGGATATAGAACTATTACATAAGACTTCACAAGAGTTCAATCGCCTCGCATTTACAGTATTGGCTATCGAGGCTTCGGCGCAGAAAATGGGTATATCGCCATCAGAAATGAGAAGGCGGCTGGATAAGGTGGGGCTAATCAAGAACCTAATACAAGACTGCTACGACACCTTGCATACAGAGAGTCGTGAAGCCGTCGCAAACGACGTGGTCGAGGCACTTAGAAATTGGGAGAAAGAAAGATGAAAAAGCAAACACTATATCATGGTTCAACTGTCGTTGTTGAGCATCCATTGGTAAGCATTGGCAGGAAATACTTGGATTTCGGACCAGGCTTTTATCTCACGCCTTTGTTTGAACAAGCGTCAAAATGGGCTGCCCGTATCAAGACTGTCAGACGGGCTGAACAAGCAATAGTAAACGCTTATGATTTTTCTCAACCACAAGACTGCAAGACGAGGTTCTTCGATGCTTACGATAAAGATTGGCTCGACTTCATTGTGGAGAGCAGAGCTGGCAAACAACCGTGGAATGGTTTTGACATCATTGAAGGCGGAGTTGCAGATGACCGTGTTATCGATGCCGTCGAAGCCTATATCAATGGGTATGCAGACGTAGAGCACACTCTACGCCAGTTGGTCTACCACAAGCCTAACTATCAAATTTGCATATTGAACCAAGAGATAGTGGACAAGTATTTACAATTCAGATCATACGAAAGGGTACTACCATGTTAGACTTCTTGCTATGGAACAAAATAGCGCGCATAATAGCACAGCTGGCAGATACGTTGCATATATCCACAGACAGGGCATTACAGATATTCTACGATTCTGATGTCTGCCGTATGCTTCACGACAAAGAGCTGGGCTTGCATCTTATGAGCGACACATACATTGTTAATGACTTGATAGAAGAATTGAGAAACAAACAATAGTTTTTCACAGCGGCTAATAGCCACTACAATACTACTAAAAGGCATCGGCTTCACAGTTGAAAGCCGGTGCCTTTTCAGTGTGAAGCCAATGCGATATCAGCGTGAAGCCAATGTCTTTTCAGTGTAAAGCCAAAGGGCTTTTTAATGCTTGTCAAGGTGCTCCTTCACGGCCTTCTCTATGTCTGCCTTATAGTTGAGGCCATAGAGACGATACAGGTCCTGCATATGGAGAAGGCGGGGATAGAAGTTCTCCAGGTTGCGCTTGTCCTTGGCGGTCCACTGCACCTCGGAAAGGGCTGCAAGCCTTGGCAGCATCTCCCACTCCATCTTCCCAGCGTCTTTCACCCATTCCGTCCAGATGCAGCCTTCGGCGCCAATGACGTTTTGCTGCTCTGCCGGAGTAAGCTTGTCGGAGCATGGCTCCACAGTGTAGACACGCTCGATGCTCGGTATACCCTCTATCTTGTTGATGCGCGGGTTGCTGAAATAGAAGTTGGTGATGGGTGCAACAATGGTCGGGTGGCCTTCGCGTGCCGAGCGAACGCTGGCATCGAGACTTGTCCAACCGCATACAGTGATGTCTTTTGCCGGAGTGCCCTCCAATATCTCGTCCCAGCCCATCATCTTGCGGCCACGGTTCCTTATCTCCTTCTCTATCTCGCCCATGAACCATGTTTGCAGCTGTTCTTCCTTTGAATGTCCGGGAAGGTCTTCAATGCCAAGGTCAGCGATTTTCTTCTGGCAGTTGGCACATTCTTTCCAGCGGTCCTTGGGACACTCGTCGCCGCCAATGTGGATATATTCAGAGGGGAAGATGTCCATCACCTCGTCGATGACATCCTTGGCAAACTGCAGGGTCTTTGCCTTGCCGGCACACAACACGTCTTCGAAGACACCGAAGCGGCATGTCACCTCGTAGGGGCCGCCTGTGCAGCCCAACTCCGGATATGAGGCAAGGGCTGCCAGCATGTGGCCGGGGAGGTCGATCTCAGGAATCACCGTGATGTATCTGTCGGCGGCATACTTCACTATCTCCTGCGCTTCCTCCTTGGTGTAATATCCCGACACAGGAACGCCGTCGTAGCTGTCTTTGCTTCCCTGCACAATGGTCTGCTTCCTCACGGAGCCTATCTTGGTAAGCATGGGATATTTCTTTATCTCAAGACGCCACCCCTGGTCTTCGGTGAGATGCCAGTGGAAATAGTTGATGTTGTGCATCGCAAAGACGTCTATCAGCTTCTTGAGATATGGCACGCTGAAATAGTGCCGGCCGACGTCTATCATGAACGCACGATAGGCAAAGCGGGGCGCATCTTTCACCTCCACGGCAGGCAACGAGACGCTCTTCACGTTCTCGTCCTTGATGATGGGCAGCGCTTTCATAATGCTCTGTATGCCATGGAATATGCCAGCATGGGATGTGGCGGACACGGCAATGCCCTTCTTGTTGACCAAGATGGTATAAGCTTCCGACTTGTCGTCTCCGGCGTTCAAGACAAGACAGATCTGCTTCTTCGATGGCTTGGTGGTTGCCTTCACCTCGATGCCTGTCACCTCCTTGATGTGGGCAGACAAGAACTCGGCGTCCTTCTTTTGCTTCTCGTCGCCGGCGGCATAGCGTATTGTGGTCTTTGCGGTTATTTGGAAGGGGGACTCTCCCGTTTCCTTCACTTCTTGCGGCAACGGCACAATCTGCCAGTTGCCGGTGTTTTGATCCTTGGCAGAAACAATGGAAAGGCTTGCCAAGAGAGCCACGGTCAGAATGATTCTTCGAAACATAATTTCAGCGATTAGGTTCACACTACAAAATTACGACTTTATGCCGAAAGAATAGCTCTGTACGGCAAAAAGAATCATTCCAAGTGGATAAAAAAATCGCCTTTTCGGCATGAAAAGGCGATTACGTTTGTCAGCTAATCCGCTTCTTGCGTTCGCAGAAGCGCTCGCATTGCGCACAAATGTCGTATCCCAGCATCGCTCCGAGGATGAAGTCCTCCTCAGGCGTCAGTTGGCATAGAGGTTTTGTCACTATCATGCGGATAGCATCCAGACACTCGTGCTTGCCAAAGAAGAGGTTGAGGCGGTCGTTGCCCACGGGTTGGATGACGTATTCTATGTGCTGGCGCTCCAGTCTTGTCCTTGCATAGGCCTCATATTTCTTGTTGAAAGTGTAGAGCACCATCCGGCGCACACCTTTCTGATACTCATAGATATGATTCATCAGCACTTTCAAGTCGATTGGCATTGCTACATTCTGCTGCATACTATCCGCGATATAGATAAGTTGAACTTAAAGAATACGCATTTAAAGTGAGGGCTTGATGGCTTCGAGCCAAGCGTCGATGCGCTCCTCGGTCTTGTCTTCCTCGTTCACGTCGTCGAGGGCAAGTCCCACGAACTTGTCGTCGACCACGGCGTCGCTGTCGTCGAAGGTGTAGCCATCGGTCGACACACCCGGCAACACGTTGGCACCAGCCTCAACGGCCGCATCGCAGAGCTCTTTCATGCCGCCGCAGAAGGTGTCGCAGTACGATTCGCTGTCGCCGCATCCGAAGAGTGCGACGGTCTTGCCTGCCAAACCTGCGGCCTTAAGCGTCTTCACGCCGCCGTACCAGTCGTCCTGCATCTCGCCGGCACCCCATGTGGATGTTCCGAGGATGAGGTTGTCGTGACTTGCTATGGCATCATTGTCAAGGTTGGCAACGTCCAGTGTCTCCACGCCCAGCTTTGAGGCAATGGTCTCGGCTATCGACTGGCAAGAACCTGTTGAAGAGCCATAAATAACGATTGTTGATTTCATGATCTTTCTTTTTTAGTTTGTTGTAATCTCTTTCAGTTCCGGTTGCAAAGTTACGGAGTGACAGCGATTTGCGCAATACCTAAAAATGGGGGTTGTTCAGAGCAACATCTTGCAAGTTTAGTCAGAAAAATGTTGACTTTACCCGCAAGTTCGGTCGGAAAAATGTTGGTTTTATCTAAAAGTTCGGTCGGAAAAATGTTGACTTTGCTTGCAAGTTCGGTCAGAAAAATGTATCTTTGCGCCATAAACATCATTATATCAGAGCCGTATGTACAGGAAAATAATAAGACAATTAAGAGAATGGAAAAATAAGGAGCATCGCAAGCCTCTTGTTTTGGCAGGAGCCCGACAAGTTGGCAAGACTTTCATACTGACTGAGTTCGGAAGGCAAGAGTTTGAAAACGTAGCTTATATCAATTGTGACGACAACGATATGGCCAAGGACTTGTTTTTACAGGACTACGATATGCAACGTATCATTTTGGCGATTGGTGCCATCACCCAACAGAATATCATACCGGGAAAGACTCTTATAATTCTTGATGAGATACAGGAACTGCGGAGAGGCATTGCCGCATTGAAGTACTTTTTCGAGAAGGTCCCGCAATACCATGTGGCAGTTGCCGGCTCATTATTAGGTATCACTATGCATAGGGGAGAATCGTTCCCAGTTGGCAAGGTGGACATTCTTAACATTTATCCAATGACATTTGACGAATTTGTTCTAGCCAAAGGCAAACGACAAATGGTTGACATACTCAATAGCAAAGACTGGGACACGATAAAGTTGCTAAAGTCCGAATACACAAAACTGCTGAGAGAATACTATTTTGTTGGCGGTATGCCGGAGGCAGTCAAAACGTTCGTTGAGACAAATGATGCTTTGAAGGTAAGGGATGTACAAAAAGCCATTCTATATGCATACAATAAAGATATGTCAAAGCATGTATCGCCAACGGAGGCAAACCGCATAAACATGGTTTGGCAGTCAATGCCTTCCCAGTTGGTAAAAGAAAACAAGAAGTTTATTTATGGTGTCGCCAAGCCGGGAGGGAGGGCGAAGGATTTCGAGACGGCTATCCAATGGTTGCTTGACGCAGGATTGGTTTACAAGGCGGAAAGAATTACCAAGCCTGAGATACCCTTGAAATATTATGTTGACATCAGCAGCTTCAAGCTTTTCATGTTGGACTGTGGACTGCTTGGAGCATTGAGCGAGACCCCGGCAGAGAAACTGCTGGTGGCAAGTAACGGCATGGAAGAATCCAAAGGCGCATTTACTGAAAATTATGTAATGAGCCAGTTGATAGCTACCAACGACACCTCCGTTTTCTATTACACCAACAATGCAAAATTGGAAATAGACTTCATAATCCAGCACGGATGCGACATCGTGCCGATAGAGGCCAAGGCTGAAGAAAATCTGCGATCTAAGTCTTTGGCAACTTTCATAAAGGAATACGGCCAATTGCATGGCATCCGGTTTTCCATGTCAGACTATAGGGAACAAGAATGGTTGACCAACGTTCCTCTTTATGCTGTATCGGTATATTTCGAAGCCAGCCATTGAATGCGTTTGTTGTAAGCAGAATATGACATTCTGTAAAAATATTAAAAAACACAATGACAAACATACAATAATGCTCCATTTTAGTAACTTTGCATGAATAAAACCAAACTGGACATCTTTTAAGGCATGAGACAACAACCCACTTTTTGGCTGGAAGTACGCAAGGAATACGTAATAGAGAATTACGCCGCCTTGCTGCCATATCTGCGCAGCTATCAATATGATGCGAGAGACGAAGCCGACGACAGCGACTTCAACAAGACTTTCCGTTGTTTGAAAGAAGTGGTCAACGACATTTGCCAGTCGGTGAGCGGCGACAATGTCTTTCTGCATACCGCCTTACAATGGGATGAGGCTACGCTGAAGAAGAACGTAGGACTGATGGCCTGTTACCTCCTTGCGGCACAAAAGAAGGGCCTGACCGACGACCATGCCTTCATGACTTTATGCGATATTCTGCTCAGTGTGGAGAAAAGCCCCGACATGGTATTGCTCTCCTACCTGAAGAATGTTGTTGCCAATTGCGCTGCCAACGCCCAGGTCGTGACCTATGGATTCAACTGGGACGACATCGAGAAGATTCCGCAATACTCGCTCTCATTCTTTTTCCAAAGGGCGGTGAAAACCATTTTCCGCAAGCATGAGGAAGAGGGCGGAATGTTTTACGAAGGCAAAGGCCTGATCATAATGGACACCGACGGCATCAGGCTGCAGCCCATGAACAAGCAGACCTACGACAAGGGCAACTCGGTGACGCAATTCGAACTGCCAATCGGCGTAAGCATAGCCGTGAACAAGACCGACAAGAGCAACAAAACTGAATTTCCGGAACTTATAGACACCTGTACCGACATGCTCCGCGCGCTCGACAATGTGGTGCCGAGCATAAAGAAGGAGCAAAAGGTATACGAGGAAGGCGACATGCTCAAGGTAAGGGTCCTGGGCAAGAAGTTCGACTACGTGGAGTGCGAGACCATCGACCCCGACTATGTGAAGGTCCGTGGCAACGTGTTCATACCGCCATTGCTGTTCAAGTTCTATAACATCTACTCCATATCCAAGGAGAACTTTATAGGCGCCCTGCAAGTCGGCGACGTGCTGCTGGTGAAGAAGCAGAACATCGAGCTCTACTACAACTTCCCGTTCATCCTCGACACGCAAGTGTTCAAAGACTTCAACAGCTCCCAGATAATGAACATCGAGCCTAACTCTTGCGACGCCATTCACCTGACGGAGTTCGGCAACGGCTTGGGCAACCGCTGGCTCACCGACACCGGAATGCAGGTCAACGTCATTGGCGAATTGAACGACAGTCAGAAGTACTGTGTCGAAAACGACCAGCCGGTACGCGTGCGCATCTTCGAGTCGAGGACCGACAAAAACGGCAACTGGATTGTCAACGGCAGATATGTCTTGGGCGAGTCGTGCACCTTCGTCAGCTCACGCAACGAGTTCGTGGAGAATGCGCGAAACAAGTTCGTTGAAAACTTTCTCGATCATTACTATGTGGAGCCAAACGATGACCAGCAGGCCACGGCCACACGGCAACTGTCGCCCGCGGCCATTCCCGTGCTTGTCAACATGCTGAGCCGTTGTTCCCAGCTCGTCGGCGACACCACACTGCGCTACCTCTACCTCTTCGCCGCCCGGTTCCTGGCCACCATCGTCTCCGACGACAACAGCCGTGCGTTCTTGCGCCAGCAGATGCGCTATGTGGAGTGTCTCGTGCATTTTGCCTTGGGCGACGAGACAGCCTCAACACTCTGCATGCGCCACGACGATGACCTGCCGGAGTTATCGATACTTAGCAAGGAAGAAGCCGTAGTGGCACAGCTCGCCAAATACCAGGACATGGACGTTGAACGCAAGCCGCGCTCGGCAGAGTCGGACATCAACACCGCCTACCTTGAGGAGATGGTGTCCGCATCCAACGTCTTGCGGGGCAAGCTGGAACCGTCGGAACTGAACCGCATAAAGAAAGGCATTGCCGACTACCTGCATGTGGCGGATGTCTACCGCAACATAACGCGCGAATACACCGACTACGGTGAGGAGAGCGACACGCTGGAGTTCAAGTCCTCAATAGTGTTCCCTCCAAACAACAATATGCAAGCCGACCTGCAACGGCAGCGCTGGGCCATTCTCAAGGCTGTGTGCGGGTTCCTCAACACCGTTTCCGGCGGCGAAATTCTGCTCGGCGTGAACGACTACGGCAGGGCATCGGGATTGAAAAACGACATAAGCTATCTTTTCCTGCATAAAAAGATTGGCAACCAAACGATGGACAGCTACCGCCTGTATGTGAAGACAACCATCGACAATGCCTTCCGCGACAACCGCAACGTGGAGGGTCTGGACGTAACGTCAACAGTCATCAATTATGTCATTGAACGCAACAACGAGGGCGACGACTTGCTGCGCATACACGTCAACCCATACGCAAATGGCATTGTGTCGTTCAAGGACGAATACTTGCCAGAGGGCATGTCGCGCTCTTACTACCGCACGAGCGGTGCCACAGTGAGAATGGACGACAAGCTCATGAAGCTGGTGAAGCAGCGGAAAAACTTATAGGGTGGGTCTATAACTTGAATGTTGCCACGAGGGGCAGGTGATCGCTGAAACCGCCCAGATAGCGTGGACCGAGATATGTACGGTGGGGTTTCGCCCCACCGTATTTTTTGTCCTCTTCCGTAAGGAACGGCGCATCGTTGACACGGCAGCCCGTGAGCAGGCTTGCCATCGCGTCGTTGCAGAAAACATGGTCAAGGCTCCCCCACTCGCCCTTGTAGCGGTAGGTGCCTTTCGCACCGTTGGTGCCCTTTGCACCGAGCGACACTTCTGTCATGCCGTGGCCCGCAATGAGCTTGAGCGATTCGTCGGAAGAATAGTCGTTGAAGTCGCCCGCAACAATAATCAATGGATTGTCGCAAGCGGTTCGTATGGAGTCAACAATCTGGCACACTCTCTCGGCCACATGCAGGCGGTAGGGTCTTGTCCGGCTCTCGCCGCCAGCCCTGCTTGGCGCATGCACCGCCACCACGTGGAGAGTGTCGCCGCTCATCACCATGCCCGATGCGTAAAGGATGTCGCGTGTGGGCCGTTGGCCCGCGAGCGGCTCTATGCGCACCGAGTGGCTGTTGACAAGGCGGAAGGAGAAAGGCGAATAGACCAGCGCCACATCGATGCCGCGCAGGTCGGGACTGTCGGTCATCACGTAGTCGTAGCGTGCCGTGCGCAACGGTGACCGCCGGGTGAGGTCGCGCATCACGGAGTCGTTTTCCACTTCCATGAGCACCGCCATGTCGGGCAGGTGCCAGTCGGTGTCGTCAGCGGCATCGCCGCCGCACGCCACGAGTGCCTGCCCCACATGGTCGAGCTTTTGCCAATAGCGCCGTAGAGTCCAATGGTGAGACGAGACCGACAGGAATTCCGTGTCCTGCTTGCCTGCGTCGTGAAACGTGTCGAAGAGATTCTCGACGTTATACTCCACAAACGTGAAGACAAACAGCAGCAGGGTCCACAGCATTATTGGCAAAAGGTCTTGAAAGGTTTGGGGGCGGTTCTATCAATCATCGTCCTTTACAGGTCGTCGGAGAACAATGGGTCTTCGGGTGTCACCATCGTAGGCTTCTGGTCAAACTCGTTCAAGAGCTTGTCCGACACATATTTCTTGTTCACCACGAGGCGGAACATGTACTCGTTGAACCAGCGGTTCGACATGATGATGCAGCCTGCCTGTCCATACGAAGCACCCCACGAGTTCTCCACTTTCCACTCTGTCGGCTGTCCGTCGGCGTCGAGGTTCACCGCCGTCAGGGTCATGGCATGTGTAGAGCCGCTGTCGAAGGTGGAGATGCGGTCGGCCTTGTTCATGGGGAACGTGGTGCCGAAGAGCGTGCCGTAGTCGTAGTTCTCGGTGTCGGCATAGCCGAGCGTGCGGTCAAGCTGCTTGCCCACGTCGTAGCTTGAATACATCTTGTGGCCGTCCTTGAGCGATGCTATGGCGAGCTGTGCTATCTCGTCCATGGGCAGGTTGAGGTATTTCCAGTTGTGGCCGTCGTAGGTGTGGCGGTCGTAGTCCACCTCGTAAGTCTTGTGGTACGGGCGGCGTGGGTCGTTCATCACCATGATGAAGGTGCCGTTAAGCTCCTTGCCCACCGTGGCCTCATAGAACGACTTCGGGGTATAGGTCTTGGCCTCGCCCACAGCTTCGCCCTTGCTGTCGCGGAAGGTGTAGCTGAACTCCTTCACCGGTTCGCCGAGGGTGAGCGAGAGGATGTGGTAAATGGTGCCCAGCATCTCCGTCTTGCGCTGCTTTATGGCTGCGTCTTTCTTCTTTGCTGCCACCATGCCGCGCAGCTCAAGTCCGAACTCGCGCAGCTTCGATGATATGATTCTCGCCATGCGGCTGGTGTTGTCGGAGTTGTAAGTCTCCGGCATCGCCTGCATAGGCACGAGGCCGTATTTCTCGGCCAGGTCGGCAACGCCGCAGAAGGTGCCGCCGTCGTTGATGGGGTTCTTGAAGAAGAACTGCACACGCTCATCGTCGATGGGCTTTGCGGCATTGTCTATGGAGCCTTGCAGCATGAGGTTGGCCTTCTCCAGCTGGTCGTAGAAGAAGAGGTAGGCCTGCGAGAACTCGACCACCTGCTTTTGGTCGTGGGCAGCTGCGAAGTTGGCACGGAGCACGTTGAGGCCGGAGAACATCCAGCAGCGGCCGGAACTCTTCTGGTTGTGGATGTTCTGCGACGGGGTTTCCACGCTGAATTTGGTGGTCATGGCCGTCGTGTTGCGGTAGTTCTTCGCAAGGTCGTCAATCTTGTTTTGCGCTATGGCGTTGCCAAGGGCTTTTTCTGCCACCGACGACGGCTGCGCCTTCACTATCTCCTGGAGCATTGTGGCGGAGATGCCGCCGTCCTTGCTCGTTTTCTGCGCGCTGACGGCGGTTGCCGCAAGCAGCAGGCATACGCTTACTATTGTTTTCTTCATATTGTTGTTTTTTGTTTTCATTTCAGTTTGCCCTCGGCATCGAGAGTCTCAAGCTGCTGCAGCATCTCCTCGGTCTTTATTGTGGCAAAGGCCACCTTGCCGTCGGGGTCTATAAGGTAGGAGGTGGGTATCCATGAGATGTGGTATTCCTTGGAGATGGTTGTCTCTTTCCATTTCTTGAATTCAGAATACTGCATCCATGTGTACTTGTTGTTGTCCAGGTATTTGTTCATCTTCTCCTTGTCGGTGTCGAACGACACGCCGATGAGCTTTATCTTCTTGCCGTATTTCTCTTGTATCTGCTTCACTATGGGCATGTCTTTTCTGCAGTCCGGGCACCACGATGCCCAGAAGTCGAGCACGGTCCATACGCCACGTTTCACCTTGCTGTCAGCCACTTTCTTGGTGCGCAAGTCGGAGAGGCTCAATATCTTCTTGCCGTTGGCGCTGTTGGTGATGGTGAAGTCGGGTGCCAGCGTGCCCACGGGCAGCAAATCTTGTGTGGTCTGTGCTCTACCGATAGCAAATGTCGCCATCAGGAGCGAAAGCAAAACTAACTTCTTCATTCTTAATTATCAGTGTATTGTTTCTTTTGTCTGCAAAATTAAACTTTGTCTGCAAAATTAAATAAAAAATGCGACAATAGGCTTTCCGCGTGTCGATTATTTCAAAAACTGTCATGGGCCTATGTTTATCCGCACGGATATTCTCCATTCGTATTGCTTTGTCTTCTCACGGATTTTCTTTCACTGCTTTTTCCTCACACGGATTAATAAGATTTTAAAGATGTCGGCTCCGCCGATTACGCATACTACAAGCCACTACCACACAGCAACCACTTTTCCACGCTGATTATTCCACGCAGAGCCGCGGAGGCTATTGAGCCGCGGAGGGCAAAGGCTTTCGCCTTTTCGAGCTTGAGAGAGAATCGTATGAAAGAGGGGGTGCGGACGACCTCTCACGCATTTTCGCCCAATTTATTCTTCATTTGCTGACCATGTGAGGTTTGGCGCAATGTTGTGGATTCAAGGAAACAATACTTTACTGCATAGAGAGGAATATTGGTCAGCCAATCCTGTTCACGATATGGCGACATTGAAAAGCGGAAACCATGGAGGCCAGGATTATCTTGCACAAATTGCCGTAAGGATTTTGCCCTAAGATTTTCTTCTGCTTTAACTTCAATAGGGATAACGGAAGACTCATGCTGTACCACAAAGTCAATCTCCATTGTCGAGTTCTCGTTGTTATAATAGTAGATATATGTCCTCGGTATGTTGAGCATTTGTTGAAGTACAAAATTCTCACTGAACGCTCCCTTGTATTCCTCGAATACATTATTGCCAATTAATATTTGCTTTGGAGGGGTCTGTGACATAGCCCCAAGTAGACCACAATCAAGCACAAACAATTTGAAGGCAGATACATCTTCATAGAAAGACAGTGGTATTGCCGCTTTCTTGATACGGGGAACCTTGTGCACAAGACCGGCATCCATGAGCCATTGTATGGCGATTTCGAAGTCGTTGGCTCTTGCTCCTTTTCTTACTGCTCCATATACAAACTTCTTGTTGGCTCGGGCCAACTGAGACGGTATTGACTTCCAAACCATGTTGATGCGTTGTACCTGGTTAGTGGGTGCATGCTTTGAAATATCGTTTCGATATGCTTTGATTATTCTTTCCTGAATGCTTCTTACAGCCCAGATGTCTTGAGTCTGGATATAGGCATTAACCGCTTCCGGCATGCCACCTGTAAAGTAATATTGCCGCAAAAGTTCTTCGCAGAGAGAGCGTAGCCCTTCCAAAGTTTCCCACTCATGTGATTTCATGATATCTACGAGCTTGTCTCTTCCCATGGCTAGCAGAAATTCTTCAAAGTCCATCGGATACAAGTATAGCATATCAACTTTGCCTACAGGGAATGATGTGCCTTCATGAAGTGTGATACCTAATAAAGAACCGGCAACAGCTACATGATATTCAGGAGCATTCTCATAAAAATATTTTAAGGAAGCTAGCCCTTTGTCGATTTCCTGTATCTCATCGAGGAATATCAATGTTTTGCCTGGTAGGATAGTTTCACCAGAAATGGCACTAAGGCTTCTGATGATACGGGGGATGTCATAGTCAACGAAAATATCACTTATCTTGTTATTGTTGTCGCAGTTGATATATACGAGGTTGTCATACTCATTGTTGCCGAATTCCTTGAGAATGTAAGTTTTCCCCACCTGCCTGGCGCCCTCCAGTATTAACGGCTTGCGTACGGGAGAGCGCTTCCACTCTACTAGTTGCTGATATATAGTTCTTTCCATGTGATGAAATCCAATGATTTTGCAAAACTACACTTTTCTAGGGGAACTTCCAAACATTTCCAACACTTTTCTAGGGGAACTTTTATTGTAATACTACATTTTTCCAGGGGAACTTGGTATGTTTTGCAACATCCGAGTTTTACCCACTAGACTTCTTCTCACACAGATTCAAAAGATCTTAAAGATGTCGGCTCCGCCGATTACGCATACTACAAGCCACTACCACACAGCAACCACTTTTCCACGCTGATTATTCCACGCAGAGCCGCGGAGGCTATTGAGCCGCGGAGGGCAAAGGCTTTCGCCTTTAGAGCTTTAGAGAGAGATGAGCATAAGAGACGTCTGCGGACGACCTCCTAATCATCATTAAACATCACTACCCATCCTTCCAAGCGTAGCTGATGCACTCTCTCAAAGGCCGAAGGCCTCTCGTGAAAGCTCCGCGCTTCAGAGGCATGACCTCTGCGGCTCAAGAATCTCTCCGGCTCAGCGGCTCAATATTCTCCGCGGCTCTGCGTGAAATACCCAGCGCGAAAACGGAAAGATAGATTAATGTCTGATTAACGGGAGATTAACGGAGATTAATGTTAAGTTGCTTTGAACGTGTAATCATCATTAATCATTCGTTAATCTCCCATTAATATTTTATCTGTAGGAGCAAAAAAGTTTGTGCCTTTCGGGTAGCCGGACGGGCACGGACCCACCCCTGCAAAGCATGAAATCAGAGTCGGTTTGGGTATGCGTCATCGGCGAAGCCGAAATTTTGTGTCCTTTAATTTTCGTGTCAGTCCGTGTCTTTCGTGGATAAAACAAAACGTCTCCGAGTGCTTTGATTGTAAAGATTTATAGCAAGATTTTAACACTTGGAGAGCACACCATCTAGGATGGCCACGGAGGCTCCGAAGTGTTAAAAAGGGCACCTTCAAGCCGATTTTCGCCAAAAAAAGCATGAAATCGGGTTGCGATAGTAGCCTTATCGCGACGCGATTCTAACGTAAAGGCACTGCGATTCTAACGTAAAGGCACCGCGATTCTAACGTAAAGCCGACTCGAAAGCTCAAAATTCAGCCATGTTTTAGACCGCAAAAACATAACCGCTTGACTATGAGATTGTTATAAAACCTTGCAAAAATCGCAAAAATCCGCACGAGAGGAAAAGTTTTTCAAAAAAATCGATTCTCAGAGAACCTTTTGTTGAGATTTTTCATCACAAGGTAGTTTGTCCACATTAAACATTAAACATTAATATATTTTTCTCAGCGGCTCTGCATGAAGGCGATGTGAATAATGAGAAAAGGAGGTAACAGCTTGTCGAGCACAAGCCATTATCTCCTTTTTCCAGTTATCCCTAACGCAAGAGATACTGCTATCCTGTTTTAATCTTTCCCTTATAGCGGATACTCCTCGAAGGCATAGAGCACTGTGCTCAAATATCTCTCTCCCGTATCGGGAAGCAAAGCCACAATCTTCTTGCCTTTGTTCTCCGGACGCTTGGCTATCTCGACGGCTGCAAAGGCAGCAGCGCCTGAAGATATGCCCACGAGCAAGCCCTCGGTCCGTGCCAGTTCACGGCCCGCCTTGATGGCATCGTCGTTCTCCACATCGAACACCTCGTCGATGTACTCGCCCGCATATGTCTTGGGGATGAATCCGGCACCGATGCCCTGTATCTTGTGGGGACCGCTCTTGCCGCCGTTCAGCACCGGCGACGTGGCAGGCTCCACGGCCACAACCTTCACGGCAGGGTTCTGCTCCTTCAGATACTTGCCTATGCCCGAGATTGTGCCGCCGGTTCCCACGCCGGCCACAAAGATGTCGACCTTGCCGTCGGTGTCGGCCCAGATTTCAGGTCCCGTAGAAGCGTAGTGTTTGGCGGGGTTGGCAGGGTTCTCAAACTGCTCGAGGATGACGGAGCCGGGGATGGAGTCGCGCAGCTCCTCGGCAGCCTTTATGGCACCCGGCATACCGTCTTTTCCGCTCGTGAGCTTCACCTGTGCGCCGTAAGCCTTGACGAGGTTGCGGCGCTCTATGCTCATTGTCTCGGGCATGGTGAGGATGAGGTGATAGCCCTTCACTGCCGACACCAAGGCCAGTCCCACGCCGGTGTTGCCGCTGGTGGGTTCGATGATTGTGGCACCCGGCTTCAAAATGCCTTTCTGCTCGGCATCCTCTATCATGGCGAGGCCAATGCGGTCTTTCACGCTTCCGCCGGGATTGAAAAACTCCACCTTGGCGACGATGGGAGTCTCAAGGCCCTTGGAGGCAGAATACTTGCCCAGCTCCACCAATGGGGTTTGGCCGATAAGTTCGGTAATCTGCTTATATACTTTTGCCATAGCTTTAAAAATTAAGTGAAGAGTGAAGAACGAAGAGTGAATAATTCAATAGTTTTCAACTATGTTGTTATCTCTTTTTCTTTCAGTTCTGAAGAACTCTCCGTTCTTCACCCTTCTGTTAAAATATTATCTCCTTCTCAAGCAATCGAGCAAGAGAATTCTTCACTCTTCCCTCTTCGTTCTTCACTTCACGTAAGTGAAAGCCTCGTCGAGTGCGTCAATTAGGTCGTCGATGTTCTCGATGCCCACGCTCAGGCGCACGGTTGAAGGATAGATGTGCTGTTCTTCCAGTTCCTCGGGACTCATCTGCGAGTGGGTGGTGGTGGCAGGATGGATGACGAGCGACTTCACGTCGGCCACGTTGGCAAGCAATGAGAAGATGCGCAGGTGGTCGATGAACTCCCATGCCTCTTTCTCGCCGCCCTTGATCTCGAAAGTGAAGATAGAGCCGGCACCGTTGGGATAGAGCTTCTTATAGAGCTCGTGGTCCGGGTGAGTAGGCACGGCAGGGTGGTTCACCTTGGCCACCTTAGGGTTCTTCTCCAGATACTCCACAATCTTGAGGGCGTTCTGCACGTGGCGCTCCACACGCAGGCTCAGGGTCTCCAGACCCTGAAGCAGGATCCATGCGTTGAACGGGGAGATGGTGGCACCGGTGTCGCGAAGGATGACGGCACGGATGCGTGTCACGAAGGCAGCTGCGCCGGCCACGTCGGCAAACACTGCGCCGTGGTATGACGGATCCGGCTTGGCAAGGGTCGGAAACTTGTCGGCGTTGGCCTTCCAGTCGAACTTGCCGCTGTCTACGATTACGCCGCCGAGAGACGATCCGTGACCGCCGATGAACTTGGTGGCAGAGTGGACCACGATGTCGGCTCCGTGCTCGATAGGACGGATGAGGTATGGCGTGCCGAAGGTGTTGTCGATAATCAATGGGATGTTGTGCTTGTGGGCTATCTCGGCAAGTTTGTCGATGTCGGTCACGTCGGAGTTGGGGTTGCCGAAGGTCTCGGCGTAGAGAGCCTTGGTGTTTGGCTTGATGGCAGCCTCCACCTCGTCGAAGTTGCGTGTGTCCACGATGGAGTAAGTCACGCCCTGTGTGGTCAGCGTGTGGGCTATGAGGTTGTAGCTGCCGCCATAGAGGTTGTTGGCTGCCACGATATGGTCACCGTTCTGCAGGATGTTCTGCAAGGCGTAGGTCACGGCAGCTGCACCCGAAGCCACTGCCAGGCCAGCCACACCGCCTTCGAGGGCTGCCACACGGTCTTCGAACACGCCCTGTGTGGAGTTGGTCAGACGGCCGTAGATATTGCCGGCGTCGCGGAGACCGAAGCGGTCGGCAGCGTGCTGCGAGTTGCGGAACACGTAGCTGGTGGTCTGGTAGATTGGCACCGCACGGGCATCGGTGGCCGGATCCGGATTTTCCTGTCCTACGTGCAACTGAAGTGTCTCGAAACGAAGTTTTTTCTCTGTACTCATAATCTATATCTTTTATGTTTAATTTTCATGTTGCAAAGTTACGCCGAATCCGCGACATGTGAAATCCCACATTAAAGGCATTCCGCATACCACGTTTGTGGTATTCGCACCATGCCTCTTCATTTTTTACAAAAAAACGTGCGCACATTTGGCAAGTAAAACTGATAAACCCGCTGATGGAATTAACATAGCGAATGCATTAATTCCGTCAACGGGTTTTTCCTGATTATAAGAATCTATCGAGTGGTTCTAAAGATTACCACCTTTAGAGCTTCTCAATGGCTTTTGTTGCAGCGTTTGCAGCGGCTTTCTTGGCAGCAGTCTTTGCTGCAGACTTCACGGCCGACTTTGTGGCAGAGCTTGTGGCTGTCTTTGCAGCGGCTTTGGCTGTTGTGTATGCAGTCTTGGCCTTGGTGTAGGTGCTCTTTGCCTTTGTTGCAGTTGTCTTAGCCTTCTCAGCAGCCTTCTTTGCCTTTGCTGTAGCGTTTGCCACCTTGGTGGCGTTCTTGGCGGTCTCGCTGGCAACAGCAGAAGCGGCCTTCTTCTTCGCAGTAGACACGGCAGCCTGGCCTGCAGCCTGGGCGGCTTCCTTAGCAATCGACTTCACTGTTTGCGCACCGGCGCCCATGCACAGCACGGCGGCCAGCATTGTCATAACAATCTTCTTCATACGTTTTTGTATTTATTGATCAAAACTATGGCGGCAAAGTTACAATAAATAATCATAAAGTGTAAATGTAGCAATAATCTTTTAACCTTTTCTCTTAATTTCGGTCTAAATAGTAAACGATTCGTAAGAACATTGCATGGCAGAACTGAACCCGACAGACACGACCATCGTGAAAAAGATGAGGACCAATCCCAACGAGGGGATGAGGATGCTCATGGACCAATATCAGGAGAAACTGTATTGGCACGTGCGCAGGCTCGTTGTCTACGAGGCCGATACCGAAGACATGCTTCAGGAGATATTTATCAAGATATACCTGAAGTTCGACTCTTTCAAGGGTGACAGTTCGCTCTTCTCGTGGATCTATCGCCTTGCCACCAATGAGACACTGTCGTTTCTGAGAAAGAAAAGGACAACCAACATGCCTCTCGACAAGGCGAGCCTGCAGGCGGCGGATTCGTTTTTCGAATATGGCGACAAGGAGGCCGTAGCCTTGCAGGAATCGATCCACGCCTTGCCGCCCAAACAGCAGACGGTATTCAACCTGAGATACTACGACGAGTTGAGTTTCAAGCAGATAGCGGAGATAACCAACACGACGGAGAATGCAGCGAAAGCAAACTATTGTTTCGCCAAACAGAAAATAATCGACCGGATAAAACTGCTCGAGATATAATGGCAATGTCATCAGGCCATTACGGCAACCAAGGGTTTCAGACCAAAGAAATGTAGAACTTCAAGACTTCAAGATATGACATACAATGACGATAATCTGAAGATGGTTGGCAAGAGAATGCCTTACACCATGCCCAACGACCTGTTCGGACGAATGCAGAACAAGGTAATGAGGCGGATAGATGAAATCGAAAAGGAAAAACCGTTGAGGAGACACCGCAACACGCTCATCCTCAAACTGTCGGTGGCCGCAACGGCCGTCGCTGCATCGGCGTGCCTCTTCCTTGTGTTGCACTTCGGCAACGGCAACGGCAACGACAACTACGGCATGCAGCAAACCGCCAACAGCGCCTCGGTGGAAAAGGCATACGACAGTCTGAGCCAAGAAGAGAAAGAGAATCTTCTCGCCGACTACAAGAACGACATATACATGAGATTACAATAACCAATTCATAAGCATGATGAACAACATAAGAAACCTGACGATGGCGTGCGTCATGATGATGGCATCGATTTGTGTCGCCACGGCACGGCAAGCTACCAATGGAGAGGGAAGAAGGAATAAGCCCAACATGGAGCAATTCTCAAGGAAGCAAGCCTACTGCATAGCAAAGCAAATGGGCTTTGACGATGCAACCACCAAGATGTTTGTGAAAACGTTCTGCGACTGCAGAAGGGAAATAGGCGCCACTCGCATACCCCAACCCACAAAGAAACCCGAAGACATGACCAACGCGGAAGTGGCCAAGGGCATTAAGGCAAGATTCCAGCAGGGCCGCAAGATTCTCTACATACGCGAAAAATATTTTAGGCTGTACTCCAAGTTTCTGTCGCCCAAGCAGATTCAGAAGATCTACGACTTGGAGATGGAAGACTTCGAAAACTTCCGGAAACGGGCAGGCAAGAATGGCAAAGAGCCACCAAGACCATTTTAGCATAAGCCGCATGCAACGGGAAATCCCCGCAAACAGACCGTTGAGTCTGTTTGCGGGGATTCGCATTACGGGGTAGCGTATCGTCTACGCTATGTCATTGCTTACAACTGGACCTCCTTGTTAGCCTTGCCGGCCGAGACTTCCACGTTCATGTAGGTGCCGTCGGTCTTGGTTTTTATCCATGCGGGATCAGTGTAGTTTGAACCCCACTCGCCAAAGTTAGGATAAGCTATATTGATGCCTATTTGCTCGGTAGGCCAACTCCAGTCGGAAGGCAACACGAGCATCTGGGGAGCCTCGCCCTTTTGTGGTCCGGTGACGCTGTAGTCCCTGCTGGGCACGTATATCTTGAATCCGCTGTCGGTCGACGAGAGCGATGTCATCGAGAAGTTGGCAGGCACTCCGGTCAGCTTGATAGGCCATACCTTATCCACTTTGTTCTGGCCGGTGTTGATCATAACGCCAGAGCTGTAACCATCGCCGAAGTGCTGGTGCCACTCTTCAGAAACCTGCTTGTCGCCATAGAAGAGATAAGCATCGAGCGTTCCGCCTGCTGCAAGAGGAGTGATAGTGAGAGTCTCCTGGCCACTAACATGTGATACGCGGAACACGACGTCGTTGAAGTCATAATCGAACGTGCCGCCAAGATCCTCACATGCCACAAGCCATGACACTGGGGTATCGACAGTTTTCACTTTCCATGTATACGTCATTACCAGGTCGTTAAAGTCCAAGTCTCCAGAGCCTTCGCCAAATTCTTCAGGGTCGTCGAATAAGATATAGATCCGCACCATATCCCCCTGAGCAACAGTCTTGACGGCGAACTGGCATTTCTTGTTGTCGCTCAACTCTGGATTAGCAGAGTAATAATACTTATCGCCATGCTTTACGTATGCACCAAACACTTCATTTAAGGTAGTCTTCATGACATAGCCATGTGACGAGAGGGAGCCGCCGCCCGTAGAGGTTTCACCTTCAATTTCAGTAAAGTCGTCAGCATACTTCCCTGTTGTGTATACTGGAACGCGTTCTACTATTGTTCCATTATTGGTAAAGTAGTATCCAAACTCGTATGACTCCTCGGAGCTATGGTAAATAGGATAAATTGTGAACTGATTAGCTTCAAGCGACGAGATTAATATATTGGAGGTGTCGTCTGAATAGTCAAATGCTTCTGAATGGTCCTTGCCGTCGGCCGTTAATCTCCACAAGGTTTTGTCGTTGCCAAAGGCGGTTATTGTCTCTGCGGTTGTACTGCGCCAAACTTCGTGTGAACTCGATGCTGATGCCGATGCGCGCTTGCTGCGTGATGCCGATGTGCCGGTGTAGTCAACTGTCTCACCATTCTTGGCGAACATCTGTTTGCCGTCGATGCTGACAATGAACGGTGTGTCGTCGCCCTCCAGTCCGTCGAAGGTGATTGTCTTTTTGCCTGACACAGCCTTGTAGTCGGCAGCCAGTCTGTACTCATTGTCCTGCTTCTCATAGACGAGCACGTCTACCGGCGAATCGGTGTTGACGGTGATGCTCTTCTGCGTCACCACGTTCCAGTCCTGGTTCGGATTGATGGTACCGAACATCTTGATGAAGTTGCGTGTGTAGGTTTCGCTTGCGGGAACCTGCGCGTTTTCAGCGTCCTCAACAGAGCAGGATGCAAGTGCTCCTGCTGCGATGGCTAAGCCGAGGATTGTTTTAAAACTCATGTTTTTCAATTTGGTGTTATGTTTTAATTCTGTTCTATTCTCCGTAGTATCTTACCGCATTTTCGCATAAAGGCAAGACGGATATACGAATTTTGTGCAAAATTAATACAAAAGCCCCTCTTTTTACCCCCCCCCGTGTTAAGAAATCTTAACACACACAAAAAAAACATCGGCTTACCACTGAAAAGCCTGCAACCTTTCAATAGTAAGCCGATGCCTTTGCGACGACAAGGCAATGCCTTCACAGTGGAAAGCCAATGTCCTTGCGGTGGAAAGCCGATGTCAGTCTTTTATCTTTCCATATATGAAACGCGCCAAGCCATACACATAGCGGCGGAAGCCAGGACGATATGCAAGCAAGCGGTCGAACCAGCCAAGATGTTTGCCTGCCAACTTTACCACCATGCCCACGTAGACCATGGCAAACAATGTGCCTATGCCCACGATATACCACTGCCATGCGCCGAAGAACACGTAGCAGAACACCACCGCCAACACCACGAGACCTGTGTCGACGCACATCTTCACCTTGGGGAATTCCACGCCCGTTACCTCGCTTATGGCGACAGGGAAACCTTCGCCTGGCATTGTTACAGAACCGCAACGCACCTCAAAGGCTATACCCACACCCAGAAGTGTGCAGCCTGCCACCTGCGCTGCTATCTTGGCCAGCATCGTAGCGGGCACAAGCCATGTGGTAAGGAGCATGTTGAGGTCGATAAGCGAACCGAACACGAAGCCGACGAGCAACTGGAAGAGCTGCACAAGTTCAAAACGGCGCCGCAACACCAATATCTGCCCCGCAACGAGCAAACCGTTCATGATATAGGTATATTGCCCTATAGTAAGCCCCGGCACTCCGAGGTTCTGCTTACCGGCCGTCTGAAACACATACGGCAACGTGGAGATGACGCTTGAGCCAAGCATGCTGCGCACACAAACGGCAACGCCCATAGTCATGATGAAAAGTGAAACGAGCAGCAAGACGTGCTGCCAAACAAATGATATTACCCTGTCTTTATTTATCATAGTGATGCAAAAGTACCAAAAATCAGTGACATAGACAAGAAATGCCTTCAGCTTCTGTCTGTTAATTACAGGAAATGTCGTATTTTTGCGTCCGAAAAGACAATACACAGCAATATGAGACTAAACAGAACTTTACTTACTTTCGGCTTGGCGGCTGCGCTCTTGCAGATGCCAGCCACAATGGATGCCCGCAGCGCAGGTGCCAACGGCAATAACCCTCTCCTCGAGAAGAGCACGCTGCCTTTCGGCGCGCCCGACTTCAGCAAGATCAAAGAGAGCGACTACCTGCCCGCCATAGAAGCCGCCATCAAGAACCAGCGTGAGAACATCCAAAAGATTGTGAGCAACAAGCAGAAGCCTACCTTCAAGAACACCATCCTCGCCTATGAGAACAGCGGTGTGTTGCTCGACCGCGTCACCAGCGTATTTTTCGGACTAACCAGCGCCCACAAGACTCCTGCCATCGCAGAAACACAGGAGAAGGTGTCGCCCATGCTCACCCAGCTGAGCAATGAGATTTCCTTCAACAAGCAGCTCTTCGAGCGCATCAAGTATGTCTACGACAACGAATACAAGAAGCTCAAGGGCGAAGACCAGCGGCTCACCGAAGAGATATACAAGGATTTCGTGCGCTCGGGTGCCTTGTTGTCGGAAGAGAAGATGGAACGCATGAAGCAAATCAACTCCCGCCTCTCTGAGCTGTCGCAGCAATGGGGCACCATGCTGCCCGCCGCCACCAACAACGCCGTGGTTTGGGTGCAGAGCAAGGAAGAGCTCGCCGGACTGAGCGACGCCGACATTGCCCAGTGCAAGAAAGACGCAGAGAGCCGCGGCGGAAAGGCACCCTACTGCATCGTCATCATCAACACCACCCAGCAACCTCTCCTCACCACTCTCCAGAACCGCAGCCTGCGCAAGAAAGTGTATGAGGCGAGCATCCACCGTGCCGACGGCACCAACCCCGACTTCAACACCTTCCCTATCGTGACCGAGACAGCCAAGCTGCGTGCCGAGAAGGGCAAAATAATGGGATACGACAACTATGCCGACTATTCGCTCGAAAAGACCATGGCGAAGAACTCGAAAAACGTGGATGCCTTCCTCCAGCAGCTCATCAGGGAATATACGCCCAAGGCGGAAGCCGAGACCAAGAGCATAGAGCAGTATGCACAGAAGACCGAGGGCAAGGACTTCAAGCTGCAGCCCTACGACCGCTTCTACTATTCGGCAAAGATGAAGAAGGAGATGCTCAACATAACCGACGACGAGGTGAAGCCCTACTTCAACATCGACAGCGTGCAGGTGAACGGTGTGTTCTATGCCGCCCACCGCGTGTATGGCCTCAACTTCAAGGAGCGCAAGGACATTCCCACCTATCACCCCGACATGAAGGTGTTTGAGGTGAGCGACAAGAACGGCAAGCCCATCGCCCTCTTCTACAGCGACTACTTCCGCCGCCCGACCAAGCGAGGCGGTGCCTGGATGAGCAGCTTTGCCAAGCAGAGCAAGGAGCGCGGCCAGCTGCCTATTATATATAATGTGTGCAACAACGCCAAGGCTCCCGAAGGCCAGCCCTCGCTCATAACGTGGGACGAGGTCTGCACTCTCTTCCATGAGTTCGGCCACGCCCTCCACGGCATTCTTTCCAACTGCCAGTACAACACGCTCTCCGGCACAGCCGTGGCACGCGACTTCGTGGAGATGCCGTCGCAGTTCAACGAGTCGTTTGCCTCCATCCCGGAGACATTCGACCACTTCGCCCGCCACACGGAGACTGGCGCACCGATGCCTGCCGACCTTAAGGAGCGCATGCTGAAGAGCATCAACTTCCAGACTGCCTATGCCCTGGGCGAGAACTTGGCCGCCACCTGCCTCGACCTGGAGTGGCACAAGCTCGGCACCGATGAGATTCCTTCACCTTACACGGCAGGAGCCTTCGAAAAGGAAGCCCTCAACAACGTGGGCCTGCTCAACTCGCAGATTCCTCCACGCTACTCCACCTCCTACTTCAACCACGTCTGGGGCGGCGGCTATGCAGCAGGCTACTACAGCTATCTCTGGACCGAAGTGCTCGCCGTGAACATTGCCGACTATTTCGCCCGTCACGGAGCCTTGGATCCAGCCGTAGGCCAGGCTTTCCGCGACAAGATCCTGAGCCGTGGCAACACCCGTGACCAGATGGAGATGTTTACCGACTTCACCGGCATGGAGCAGCCCGATGCCTCAGGCCTGCTGAAAGCAAGGGGCATGTAAACGCCAGCGTATTTCGCCCTTATTCTTGCGCATAATCAACCCCGGAAGTCAGACCTATGACTTTCGGGGTCGTTTTTTTGTTTCACGCAGCATGTTTCAGCTGACAGCAATAAATACCAAACACAAAGCCTGGGGTTGCGCTTTGCAGCTAACGCCGCTCGGCTCACCCCAGGCTGGAAATGTGATGCCCCATCAAGGCTTGTTGATTACTTCAGAAGCTTTTCTATCTGTTCGTCGAGCTTCTCGTCCTCACCCTCACTGATCTTGCAGACGATGTTGCCCTGCTTGTCGATGAGATACTTGGTGGGGAGATAGTGGATGGCATACTTCTCAGAGATGTCGTTGGTCTTGTCGAAGGTGTACTTCTGCCTGTCGATAATCTTCAGTCCGCGCAGCAGATGATGGAAGCCGTCGCCGATGAGCTGGTCTTTCTGCACGGCCTTGCGCCAGGCTGCCTCATTGGTGTCGTCGTCGCTGACATACACCATGTCGAGGCCCTTCTGATGATACTTCTTGTAGAGTTGCAGCATGTGGGGGTTGCTCTTGCGGCAAGGACCGCACCAGCTGGCCCAGAAGTCGATGATCACGACCTTGCCCTTCAGCGATGAGAGCGTGAACTGCTTGCCGTTGATGTCCTTGGCGGTGAAGTCGGGGGCAGCCTTGCCGGGACGCACCTTGGCCAAGGTCTCCAGCTCTGCCTTCACGTCCTTGGCGTTGACGCCATACTGCTGCACGTCGGGCGACAGCTTGTCCCACACGGCCTTAATCTCCTCATAGGTCATGTCGCCCATGCTCATGTTCAGATAGGTAGTGGCATAGTAGGAGTCGGTGCGGGTCCTCATATAGTTGTCCACATAGTCGCGATACTGCTTCTGATAAGGCTCCATAAGCTTCTGCAAAGAGTCACTTTCGGTCTCCGACTCTGTGGCCTGCATTTTTTGGGAGATTTCTTCCATAGGTTCCGCGAAGACGCTCATCTCCTTCAGCATGCGGTCCTGTTCCTCCTGGGCCTTGCCGCCCTTCACCACAACCGAATTTTCGTCGTTGGCGTCGCCCGTCACGGTGATGGTCATCGGTTCGATGGCCACCTGCCACATATTGGGGTTGGTGTAGTCGTAGGGGTTGCCGAGGATGATGTTGCCGCTGAGGAACTTGCCTTCCAGCGTGCCCTTGAAGCAGAACTTGCCGCCGGAGACGACGGTGGAGTCCATTTCCGTCTCACCGATACTGCCGGTCATGAGATAGATTTTCTGGCCGTCGGCGTTCTTCAGCGAACCGTCGATGGTATACTTTCCCTGAGCCTGTGCACCCAGCGAAAAAGCTGCAGCTGCTATCAGCAGCATTGATTTCCTATTCATAATATATATGACTATGATATGTTATTTCTTTCCGAACACCTCATCGAGACAGGTATAGAACTCAGGATCTTCGCCCACGATGATCTTGGCTATCTTGCCCCTGGGGTCGATGAGAATCTTGGTGGGGAAGCCCTGCACTCCGTAGTCGTCGCTCACGTTCTGTGTCTGCTGGCTCTGGCGCACGTGCTTCCAAGGCAGCTGGTTCTTCTCTACGGCAGCCTTCCACTTAGCCTCGGTGTCGTTGCAGTCGACGCCGAGAATCTCAAACTTGCCGGCGTACTTCGTGTAGTAGTTCTTCATCTCGGGCATGCCCTTGATGCACCATCCGCACCAACTGCCCCAGAAGTCGAGCACCACGTATTTGCCGCGCAGGCTTGAGAGCTTCAGCTGCTTGCCGTTGATGTCGGGCAAGGTGAAGTCGGGAGCTTCTGTGCCAACCACGAGTTTCTTGGCGGCAGCCTTGCGCTGGGCCTGCTCCTCATACATCTTGAGCAATGGCTTCCACAAGCCTGCCATTCGGCCTTCGCGCACCTCGGGCGAGAAAAGCGCAACTGCCTGTTTGATGCCGTCGGCATCGAGATTCTGCACCAAGGTCATGGCAGCCTCCTCGTTGGGATGAGCCTTGATATAAGCCATGGCCTTGTCGGCATACACTTTCCTCAGAGAGTCCATGTTTTCGCGTGTTGCCTTGCTCCAGTCTATGTCGATGCTCTTCTGGACATCTTCCATTTTCTGGTAGATGGCTGCACCGCCTATCTTGTAGTCGCTGAGGGTACCGTTGATGGTGAAATCTTCGCCCGGGATGATGATACCGCCAGCAACCTTGAAGTCGGTTGGGTCGCCCGCCTTGGCCTTGGCAAGGTCCATGACGTAGAAAGAGGCAGGATGCTCCACGTTGAGGGTGAAGTCGAACTTGCCGTCCTTCACGGCAAACTGGTCCTTCGAGCGCGGACTGTCCAGATTCATATCGATGAGGTTGTAGAGCAGAGAGTCGCCGAGGTCGGTGAGCTGACCGCTGATGTGGGTGGGGGTGCCCTGAGCACTGCAGAAGGTAGCCATCATGAGGACTACTGCAGCGAGAGTGAGTTTCTTTTTCATTATTTATTATTGTTGCAAGTCTTTACATTTCTATTTCCAATGTCTTGGTCTTGGGCATTAGGCAAGCGTGGTTGTCGCAGGCCTGATAGTTGATGGTGACAGTTATCTTGCCGTCCTTGCCCGTAAACTTGCGGCGCAGCACCTGCTCGCCCTCATAGATGATGCTCTTGGAGCCGGTGTTGAATTTGCCGGCAGGCTTCTGCAGTTCGCCGGTGAACTGGATGTCGCCCTCGGTGGCAAAGTCGTAGGTGGTCTGGATATAGGGATCGTCCTCGCTCACTACAGAGTAGATGTGGTAGCCGGGATATATCTTCATGCGGATCACGAGCTCGCTCTCGCCTCCGTTGCCCACCACGGCTGTGGAGAAAGCCACTGGGTCATCTTTCGTGGCCTTGTCCTTCATGGGGGCCAATTGGCTCTCGTCTATCTCGTTGTATTTCAACACGCTGTAGTCGTTGCCCGGTGTATTGG
This sequence comes from uncultured Prevotella sp., assembly GCA_964640415.1. Classification (GTDB taxonomy): domain Bacteria; phylum Bacteroidota; class Bacteroidia; order Bacteroidales; family Bacteroidaceae; genus Prevotella. The sequence continues at coordinate 1,716 of CAZXGQ010000014.1, read as the reverse complement.
GGTCGAGGTCGTTGACCAGCCACAGCCAGCCGCCGCTCTCGGTGAAGAAGAGCTTGCTCTGGTATTTGGCATACCATGCACGGAACTGCTTGGCATCGGTATAGCGCAGCAGAGTGTATCGGTAGAGAATGCGCTTGGCCTTCTCCACATCCTGGCCCTGCTCCCACATGACGATGGCCTTGTCGAGCATCTTCTTGTCGTTGTTGGCAATGCCGAGGCTCTTCACGTCCTCGTCGAGCTTAACATCGTAGGTGCCCAAGGTGCAATAGAAATAGTTGCGGTTCTCGGTGTAGTATTTCGCATAGGCATCCACGTCGGTACCGAACTTCTCGTACAGGTCACCGGCACGCTCCTTCACGTAATCCTCGTAGCCTGGCACGGACTGTGGATTTTCGCCCATCTGTATATAGGCATGGTCCATCTCGGTCAGAGTGCCGCCGGCGGCCTCTACCTTCTTCAGCGAGTCGGCCATCAGCTTTGTTTGCTTGTTGCTTGCCTCGATTGTGTTCTTGTAGTCGTCGTAGTTTTCGCGGCTGACGCTGTACATCTGCTCGTCCACGGTCTCGCGGGTAGCCGTACCCTCAAACAGTTTGCGGGCGATGATGCGGTGGCCCTTGAACTTGTTGATGTAGACCACGGCATTGGCAAACACCGCCTTTGCCTCATCGGTGAAGTTGGCGGGAGAGGCACCGAAGCCCCAGTGCAGCCAGTTGGCGTGGCGGCCTATGGCGATGGCGTTGTAGCACTTGGCGCTCTTGCCGCCCGACATTATCTCAGTGTCGGGTGAGTCGAGATAGCCCCAGGGACGCACCACCATGCCCACCTTGGCATTGGGGTTGCTCTCGTAGTCGCTGTTCTGCACCTTCCACATGTCAACCGTGGCAGGCACAGTCTCATGGGCAAACTTGCCGTATTCCACAGCACCAGCCGGCGTGGGCTTCTTCTCAGTGGTGAGCTTCACCTTGTAGGGCCCCTTGAAGATGGCGCTCTTGGTCTGCATGTTGTAGGCATAGCCTGCCAGGCAGAGGCAGTACCAGTCGTTCTTCACACCCATACGGCGGCCCACGGTCTCGCTTGCGTCAGCAATGGTGATGACGGGGCGGTCGAAGTCGTCGGGGAAGTATTTGGCACTGATAATCTTGTCCCAATTGCCGTTCTGGATGAGGGTGCGGCGTGCCTCCAAAGGCTTGGGGTCGCCGTCGATGATGGTCACATCGTAGTCGTACGACATCTTGTAATTGTAGTCGTCGCCCTTCACAGTCTTCACTGTGGTGAAATAAGTCTCCAGCATCTGCTTCCAGGCAGCGGTGCGCTCGGCAGTGCTCTTGGCGGCCACAGCCTTGTCCACCCTCTCACCGAAGGTTTCCATCTCGGCATGTCCGCTCACGTAGAGCACCTTCAGGTTGGTTTTCTTCACGGCTGCCGTCATGGCTATACTAACGCATGCGACAAGCACCATCATCGATAATAATCTCTTCATTGTGTATTCTTATGTTTTTGTCAATTAATCGGCTAAAATGCTACATTCGTTTATATTATGACACATGGCGGGGCCAATTGGGTACAATCTTTTTGTTTTTTTCTGCAAAAAATACAATTGTGTTTACGTTAGAGCAGGTGACCGAAGGGAACCTGCGGATAGAGCCCCGGATTATAAAACAGTCCTCGAAGAGGGCGAACTTTCCGTGCAAAATGCTCTGTGAGTGTGTTCGCCCT
>CAZXGQ010000013.1:0-39292 GCA_964640415.1 uncultured Prevotella sp. | reverse complement strand
CATTGATACCTAACAAAGACACTCCTTCCGTTGTTGCAAAACAAAGTTTTGACAGAGATTCCATTGTGTAATCTTTGCCAAAATACTTGCATACCATTTGAAGACAGGCAATCCCACATTGCATACTGTCATGCTGGTATATAATTTCCATTCCTTTCATATTGTCAGCGTCGCAATGTCAGATTCTTCCTTTCTGTTCATGTCCGGCACCGGTACCCTTGTATTTGCTTCGGGACGCGTTGAAAGCGTATCGAACGGTGAGGGATAGCTTGCTGATGGACGACGCGTCGTAGGCCATGCTTCTCAATTTCCCGAAATGGGCAATGAAATGCTGGTTATTGGTTCCAAACAGGTCATAGACAAAGAGTTGGAAAGACAGGCGATTCTTCATACAGGCTTTATATATGGATATGTTGGTACAGAACATTGGTTTGCGGAAATAGATGTTTTGCTCATTCCCCTTTGTGTTGTATGACATCATAAGCGTGAACATTGCCAATCTGGTGTCAAATGTATTGTCGAAACGGAAAGACGCCATTGGTTTGTTTAGTGCCTTTCTTTCGTTGGTGTCCATGTCAAACCATTGCTTGTCTATGGAAGCCGTAAGGGTTGGATGCCAGAAACCAAATGTCGGCTGCAAGGTGATAGATGACTCGACGCCATCATACGCCTTCCCGTTTATAGGCTTCATCAAGCCTATGGCGGGATTGTCCTTGTAAGTGTTGACATACGACATTATCGGATTCGACGTGTGGCTGTAGGTAACATCAAATGTAAGCCATTTGTAAGATACTTCATAGTCGAGGTCTCTGCTTATCTCCGCCATCAGCAAAGGGTTACCAGTTTCGTATGTATAGCGGTTGTCATATTGCACCGCACTTCTCAAACTTTGGTATGAAGGGCGGTTTATGTCGGCGGAATAGCTCAGTTGCATTTGGGCATCTCCAACCGGCAATGACAGGCTAAGAGACGGGAACCAGTTACCATAGGTCTTGCTTTGGTCCGCGATACGCTTGCCATACTCATAATAGTCGAAGTCAATATACTCGTACCTCAGGCCTGCCTCCAAGTTGAGGTTTCCAAAGTCTCGCGAATAAGACAGGAAAGAAGATGTCATGCTTTCGGTTACACGGCTGTTGTCATCATTTACAATGTTTACAGGCACTACTTGCATCTTGGAGGTGCGATGGACATTGGAGAACTCGCCCCCCACTGACAACTCTCCGCCTAATAGAGGGTAGGTGAGGACCAATTTTGAAGCCAACAGATGGTTATATTTGTTGGTTATGCTCCTGACGGTTTGGTCTTGCATGTCTTTCCCGACTTCCTGGAAATTCTCATCGGTGACGTCGTTTTGCCTTGTCTTGTCCCAAAGCCAATCCGTATTGAAGTCGATGCCCAATTTCCCTATTTTACCTATATAATAAATGTTGCTGGATATGTTGCTTCTCTGCCCGAACAGGTCTGAATGGCTATTGTTGCTTTCAGAAAGCGTTTCGTCTTGCAATATTGAGGTATTCATGTCGCCATTCCATGAGTCCTTTGGATTCCTGAGATAACTGAAATTTGCCCCGATGGAATTGTTGGCGTCTATTTGATAGCTTGCGTCCATTCGATAGTTCATGGATTCCTTTACCTCTGTTTGCCTAATCTCGCTTTTCTGGTTCCATGTCTTGTCGAGATAGGTTATTTGCTGCACGTCCTTGTAGTCCGGCTGATATTGCTTTGCTATAGAGGCGTATGCCCCTAATTCCAGCCCGTTCTTGCTGTAATTTACATTTAAGCGTCCTTCGGCTCCGAAGTTGTGCTTCTTGTCATATTCTCCCATGGCCGTGGCGTCGATACCCAATCCCTCGCCTGGCGTTTTCTTCGTGGTGATGCAAATAACGGCCTTTGCGCTTGCGGGATAGCGCGCACTGGGGTTCGTGATGACTTCTACCGACTTTATATTGTCGGAATGTAATCGGTCAAGCTCGCTTTTGTCCCTCATCTGCTTTCCGTTTATGTAAATCAGGGGCTCGCCACGGCCAAAGACCTTGATGGTTCCGTTTTGGGCAGACACATTTGGGACGCGGTCGAGCAAGTTGTCCATCGTTCCGGCCTTTTCGAGCACGGATCCTGCTATGGTTGTTTTCATTCCGCCATTCGTAAGAATTGTCTTTGGCAAACTTGATTTCACTACCACTTCGCCTAACATCTTGCTGTCCTCCGCCAAGACTACGGTTACATCCTCGCCTTTGCAATCCTTGAAGGCGGTCTTGAATCCTACAGACGAGACCTTTATGATTATTCCATTGTCACATGATGCCTCAATGACAAAGCCTCCGTCGTCACCACTAACGGTGCCTTTGACAAAAGAAGAGTCTTGGCGATTTAAAAGAACCACATTCGCAAAAGAAACAGGTTTGCCAGTTTCATCCACTATCTTTCCCTTGATATCCTGAGCCATGACTTGGCAGAAGGAAAGAAGCTCTAACGATAAAAATAGTAGTATTGACTTCATTCTTAAATAACTTATTAACGTTTTATCTTGTCCAAAAGTTGATGCCACAGTTCTGAATCATTACGTATTTGAAAAATAATGGACAATAGTTTTTCTATGTCTTTTCTTATATTAACGCAAAGAAGTTGATTCGGATAATCGTTTAATTGTTCGTTCTGTTTATTGTAAAACTTTTGGACTACACAACCTCCACATAAAGGTCTTGCCCAACAAGCAGCACAATACTTATTCTTTTCAAACATTATCCTATTAGAATAAATATTCTCTAATATATTACTTTCATAAATATTACCTACTTTGCATTTGTTCTTGCCATTTAGCATTTGGCATGCATAAATATCACCCATTGTTGAAATTGTAATCCTCTCTTTCAGGATAGAACAAAACGTTTGTTTCTTCTTTTCAGCTATTGAATATAGAATTTGCCAAAAGTCATTTGGCAAGCAATCGAAATCAGAACGTAACATTTGTTCTTTGGTTATAGATGAAAGCTCCTTGTAAAAGCTATTGAAGCCTAAAGAAGCCTCATCAACAACAATTCCACTAATGCCAAAATGCGATGTTGGATATTTTTTCACATCGTATCTCGTATATCCGAATTCCTCGTGTGTCTTTGTGTATGTGGCTTCGAATTGAATATTAACTCCATCTATCTGCTTGACATTATATATAAAATCAGAAACTTTATCAAAACTACCATTTCCGTTTGGGTATATACGATTGTAATCGTCTATATCTTTACTTCCATCTATGCTTATGGTAATGTCAGATATGTATTTTCGTATTATTTGGGCTATTTTGTTATTATAAATTGTTCCATTGGTTACCATTGAGAATTTAGGATGTAAATGTCCACCATCTTCTTGCCTCCTCATAAATTCTTTACAGATGAGCAAAATGATTTTCCAATTTAACAAAGGCTCGCCTCCAAAGAACATGACATAATCTAATTCCTTCAATTCCCTATAGCAGAAATTTACAAACTCAAGGGCTGTCTTTTCATTCATTAGATGCCTCCTTTGGCCATAATTTCCGCCCTGTGCATAACAATATCTGCATCTTAAGTCACAGTCGTTTGATACGCATAATGTGATTCGTTTCATTTTGCGTTGGAACGGTACTGGAAAATCCGCAAGTCTCTGTTGTTCCCCTTTTATTTGAGCAAGTTTTTCTTCATTAAAGGAATTTGTAGAGTATAACTCCATTCGGTTGCTTACAAATATAAACGAATCACAACCGTTCTTTATAATATGTTTATTGTTATCCATATCTTGAAGATATAAAAACAGATTGTGCCTTTTTAAAGGAAAGCACAACCTGTTTTATAATTTAGCACCAGCAGACAAGGCTACCGCAACTTCCCTTTGGCGTATTTTGACCCTTCGTAGGCTTTCCGCCTCCTAAAATTTCAGACAACTCATCAAAACTGATTGGTGACAGTTGTTCGTTCTTTTCTGTATCTGTTTGCAGAGGAACAATTTCTGTCTTTTTCATAAAAGATAAAAAATTAATTGTGCCTACTCACTTACAGCTTTTTGGCATTCGCATTCCTTTTTCAGTGTGGTCTGTGTTGCAAATTCGAATTCTTAACCACTGCAAAGCTATAAACTTTGAGTATTATGTCATAATTTATTGCAAACTTTTTGCTTAACGGCGGTGTAAACTTTGTTATAAAGTTAAACAATAGTTAACGTTGGCGTGGTAGCCATGGGAAAAATGGTGTGGGAGTTATAGATTGCAGTCACGTGTCATGAATGCCGTCAGGTCAGCCTTGATGCGTTTGTAAGGCTCGGAGGACGTGAAGGCGGTATTTTTCTTAAGCATGGGTATGACTGTCCCCACGGAGTTATTGTAGCACGAGAGTTCGTTGCGTCTTTGCGTGTCGTGTACGCTTTGCCGTGTAATCTCCGCCTGACGCTGTCTGACGAGCTTGTCGCATATGCGGTTGAGCATCGGCACGACTATTTTGTCGAAGAGGTGGTGCCCCTGGATATAGAGGTATGTGGTCTCTGGTGTAACGCCGAGCTTTTGCAGGTCATTCTCCAGCTGGCGGTAGCTTTCTTCGGCATCGGGGTTGGCTTTCTTCAGTTGCTCGCAACGGCGTGCTACCTTTCGGTTGGTCTGTGAGATGATGCGTCGGGCATCATCCATGTTGAATTTGGCGGTGTCGATGTCGTGAAGGAAGTCGCTCATGGTGAAGTCACCATAATGACTTGTGCGGTAATACCAGATGTTCCAGACAAAAAGAGGATAGATGGCGCATGAGAAGTCCTCAAGATATTTTCGCAAGTCGAATATGCTGTTGTCGTTGAGCGTCACCGCAACGCACACGTCGTGGAGTGACGGCGCATAACACTGTAGATTTTCTATGGCGTAGGCGTAGGTGTGGAAGATGAACGGGCTTGAGATAATCTTCCGTGAGGTCTCCGTGGCTCCTTGTATGAGGTAGTCGTAGTCGGCATCAACGCAGGCAATGAGCCATTGTCCGGTCTTGCCGCTCAGTGCGCTCATGAGAGCCGCCTTCTTGCCACGCTCCAGGTTGTTCTCGCGTGTAGGCAGCATGATTTCGAAGAATATCTTGTCTGTCTCAAACTGGCTCAAAATGTTTCTCCAGAAGAACACGTCATCGTAGCTTTCCACATAAGCCACGATTTTCCTTCTCTGCTGGCGAGAGTTGAGACAGTTGGCCGCCTGCAGATACGAAGAGGTAAGGTTGTCCTGGAGCCGTTTCATGGTGTTCAGATTGTGATGTCGGACACTTCAGTCACCTTGTCCATCCATCCGTTCATGATGACGGCTGGCGAGTGGGTGGTGAGAATGATTTGCACGTTGGGGTTGAGGTCGATTATGAGGTCTATGAGCTGCTTCTGCCATTCAACGTGGAGGCTCACCTCGGGTTCGTCCATGAAGAGCACATAGGGCTTTTGGTCTTCCACGAGTACAGTGAGCAGTATGGCAAGGATCTGCTTCTCGCCGCTCGACAACTGGTATGGCACAAGTATCTCGCCCATTTGCGAAAAACTTATCTCGTTGTCGGTGCGCACGATTTTCTTGCCAGTGTCGGCGAAAAGCGTATCGATAATGTCCTGGAATCTCTTTTTCGGTTCCGACAGTTTCTGTGCCTCTTCACCAGCCGTGGCGCCACCTCGCTGCAGCACCTCTATCATGCGGTTGCCGATATTGACTTGGTAGTCAAGATACTTGCGCTGGAGCTTGTATAGCTGCCAGTCGAGCTCGGTGGCAAGCGATATGTTCATTTGCGACACTACTTCGGCATTGATTAGCGGACGGTCAAACGACCTTATGATGTCGTAGCGTATCCAGTTGGCATCCTCGGGACTGACATCGAGGTGCACGCCTTTCAATAAGTGGGAATGAAACTCGCCACCGGCAGAAAGCCCTTTCACCACCTTGTTGATTATCGTCGATTTGCCCACGCCGTTGACACCGCTTAGGATGTTCACGCGACGGTCAAGGTTCCAGAGTATGTGCTTGTGTCCGCTCCAGAGAGCGTCAATCTCTATCTGGGTGATATAGTCAGCATATTTTTGCATGGTGGCTTGGTTATGGTTATTCTATGCACAAAAATAGCAAAAAAATCAATCCGTCGATTCTTCTCGTGGCTTAATTCTTTTGGTTTACAACATTTTTTAGGAATTGCCTGTCTTATGTGTACGGACATGCGTCTGTCTGTACTAAACAAAAAAGCCACGCCAAATATTATGGCGTGGCTTTTTGAAGCTATTTTGTAGTGATGTGGTTTACTCTGTCACGAAGCTCTTAAGGTCGTCGGCGTTGAAGTTCATCACGTATGCGTGAGAGCCGACGCACTCCTCTTCTGCCATACGTACGAAGACGTTGGCGCTCTTCTCGAACTCCTCGGGATTCTTTGTGGCATCCTTGAGCAGGAGCAGAGAGAGGATGATGTCGCCAGTCATGTTGTAGAGGCGGCGGCCAAGGAAGTCATGCTCGGCCTGGTCGTTGTCAGCCTTGACTTTGTCCACGGCCTCGGCGTAGAGCTCTACGCACTTGGCAATGCGCTCGACAAGAGGCTTGACGGACTCGGACATTTCCTCAAGCATCATCTCTTTCATGATATTGAGATAGGTGCCGTTGGTGATGTAGCGGATAGCAGCAACCACCTGAAGCTGTGTTGTACCCTCGTAGATAGAGAAGATGCGGGCGTCGCGCAACAGGCGCTGAGCCTTATACTCCATGATGAAGCCAGAGCCACCATGCACGCTTACGCAGTCGTAAGCTGACTGGTTGGCAAACTCTGATGTCATACCCTTGCCCAGAGGTGTGAAGGCGTCTGCCAAACGGCTGTATGTCTTCATCTCCTTACGCTCGTCGGCTGTGAGCTGGCGCTCGCGTGAGATGTCCTCAAGAGTCTTGTAGATGTCTACGTAGCGTGAAGTCTGGTAGAGAATGGCGCGGCTTGCATCGAGCTTGGCCTTAGTGCGAGAGAGCATGTCGTAGACTGCGGGGAAGTTGATGATGGCCTCGCCAAACTGCTTGCGGTCACGGGCATAGCTCACAGCCTGGTCGTAAGCCTCCTGCTGCAGACCGACGCTCTGTGCTGCGATGCCAAGACGTGCACCGTTCATCAGGCTCATCACGTACTTGATAAGACCGAGGCGGCGGTTGCCGCAAAGCTCAGCCTTGGCGTTCTTGTAAACGAGCTCGCAGGTTGGTGAACCGTGGATACCGAGCTTCTTCTCGATGTGGCGCACGTCCACACCGCCGTCGCGCTTGTCGTAGATGAACATTGAGAGTCCGCGGCCGTCGCGTGTGCCTTCCTCAGAACGTGCGAGCACGAGGTGGATGTCAGAGTCGCCATTGGTGATGAAACGCTTCACGCCATTGAGTCTCCATGTGCCATCAGCATCTTGTGTGGCCTTGAGCATGACATGCTGAAGGTCAGAACCGGCATCGGGCTCAGTGAGGTCCATTGACATTGTCTCGCCAGCGCAGATGCGTGGGATATACTTGGCCTGCTGCTCAGGTGTGCCAAACTCGTAGAGAGTGTCTATGCAGCTTTGGAGCGACCAGACGTTCTGGAAGCCGCTGTCGGCAGCTGAGACAAGCTCGGAGAGCATGGAGAACACCGTCATGGGGAGGTTCAGTCCGCCGAAACGGCGTGGCATGGTAACACCCCACAAGCCAGCCTTGCGTGTGGCGTCGAGGTTCTCGTATGTCTTTGAGGCATAAATCATGCGGTTGTTCTCAAGGTGTGGGCCCTCAAGGTCAACGCTCTCTGAGTTAGGCTCAATAATGTTCTTTGCCACCTCATCGGTGATTTCGACTATGCGCTTGTAGTTCTCGATGGCATCATCGTAAGAGACAGGAGCGTAGTCGAACTGGTCCTTGTCGGCGAAGTCGCGCTCTTTCAGCTCGACAATACGCTTCATCAGAGGTGAGTCGAGATAATATTGTAGTTTTTGTGCGTCTGTCATTGTTGTGCGTTATTCTCGATTCTTATTTGTTGTTCTGCTTGTAATATTTGATGAGTTTCGGAACGACCTCCTCCACTGTGCCGGTGATGATGTAGTCGGCAATCTGGTTGATAGGAGCCTCCGGGTCGCTGTTGACAGAAATGATGATGCCTGAGTCCTGCATACCGGCGATATGCTGAATCTGACCGCTGATGCCACAAGCGATGTACACCTTAGGATGTACGGTTACGCCAGTCTGGCCAACCTGCCTGTCATGGTCAACCCATCCTGCATCCACTGCCGCGCGGCTTGCGCCTACCTCGCCGTGGAGTTCCTTTGCAAGCTGGAAGAGCATGTCGAAGCCTTCCTTTGAGCCTACGCCATAGCCACCGGCCACCACGATAGGTGCACCCTTGAGGTTGTTCTTGGCTGCCTCGACGTGACGGTCGATCACTTGAACGGCGTATGACAATGGGTTGACATACTTCGTTGGGTCTGGATAAACAACTTCGCCCTTTGCCTTGCCCTCATAGAGAGCCTTCTGCATGACACCGGAACGTACGGTTGCCATTTGTGGACGATGCTCTGGGTTGACGATAGTAGCCACGATGTTGCCACCGAAAGCAGGACGGATTTGGTAGAGCAGGTTGTCGTAGTGCTTGCCCGACTTCTTATCGTCGTATTCGCCAATCTCCAGCTGTGTGCAGTCGGCAGTGAGGCCTGATGTCAACGATGACGACACTCTTGGGCCGAGGTCACGGCCGATTACGGTTGCACCCATGAGTGCAATCTGTGGCTGCTCCTCCTTGAAGAGGTTGACCACGATGTCGGTGTGGGGTGCTGACGTGTAAGGGAACAGTCCTTCGCCATCGAAGACGAAAAGCTTGTCGACGCCATAGGGAAGAATCTGGTCTTCCACCTTACCCTTGATGCCTGTGCCTGCCACGATGGCGTTGAGCTCCACGCCGAGGGTGTCGGCGAGCTTGCGGCCCTTGGTGAGCAGTTCTTGTGACACCTCCTGTACGGTAGTGCCTTCTATCTCGCAATATACAAATACGTTATTCATTGTCTTAACTACTTATCCAATTATGCTCTCGTCTAACAGTTCTTTTACGAGTCCCTCCACATCCTCGTCGGAAGCGGTGAGTCTCTTGCTCTCCTTTGCCTGGAAGACAATGTTCTTCACGGCTTTCACCTTTGTGGGCGATCCAGCCAGACCGCACTGGTCGTAGTCGGCTTCGCAGTCGGCGATGCTCCACTGGCCGAGCGTGAGGTATGGGCGTGTCTCGTAGAGGTCAGTCCAAGGCTCGTCACCCTTGCGCTCCATTGGGCAAGATGCATATTTGTATTTCATCACAAGCTTGGCATTGCAAGGACGTGCCGGAGCAGCGCTTCCGTTGACGGTTATCATCACTGGCAGCGGAGCCACAACGGTCTCCACACCGCCATCGATATGGCGCACGATTGTAGCCTTGCCGTCTTTCACCTCTTTAATCTCCTCAGCGTAAGTCACCTGGTTGAGTCCGAGCTTCTGTGCGACCTGTGGACCCACCTGAGCAGTGTCACCGTCGATAGCCTGGCGGCCGCCGATGACGAGGTCAACGTGGAACACGTCCTTGTCGATTTTCTCAATGGCCTTTGAGAGAAAATAAGCAGTGGCGAGTGTATCGGCACCAGCGCTCTTGCGGTCGGTGAGGAGCCAGCCTGCATCGGCGCCACGGTAGAGGCTCTCGCGCAGAATCTCTCCGGCGCGGGGAGGGCCCATCGTCACAACACCGACTTTTACATTCTCTGGATCCAAATCTTTGAGGCGAAGAGCCTGTTCCAGCGCGTTGAGGTCTTCTGGGTTAAAGATGGCAGGAAGGGCGGCACGGTTCACGGTGCCCTCGGCTGTCATTGCGTCTTTACCCACATTGCGCGTGTCGGGTACTTGCTTGGCAAGCACTACAATGTTTAATTTCATGTATTCTTAAAATATATAATTATGTAATCTTCTTGAAGTTACGTATAAAATAACGGGGCAAAATTACAATAAATTTACCTCCCTGCCAAAGAAATAGCATGAAATCAGCCGTTTTTTGCACACTTTATATTGCTTTGTGCATGGCAAATACAGAGAAGTGCCGTTTCAAGAATATATTTGTGTCTTTGGCCAGTTAACGAGAAACAGCTTTTCCTTGGCGCGTGTGAACGCTGTGTATAGCCAGTGGATGTAGTCGGGGGTCAGCATGTCGTCGGTCATGTAGCCCTGGTCGAGATAAACATGTTGCCACTGTCCGCCTTGTGCCTTGTGGCAAGTGACAGCGTAGGCGAACTTCACTTGTATGGCATTGAAATACTTGTCTTTTCTCAATGCCTTCATGCGGTCGTCTTTGATGGGTATGTCGGAGTAGTCCTCCATCACAGCCTCAAACAGTTTCTCGTTTTGCTCCCTTGTCAGTGCCGGGGCTTCGCTTGTGAGTGTGTCGAGGAGGATGGTGGTGTCGAGTTCCTGGTTGTTGAAGTCGGGAAATTGCAATGTGGCATCGGCGAAGTGGAAGCCGTAAAGCTCTATGAAGTTGCGTACCCGTCGCACTATGCAGCGGTCACCGTTGGCGACGAAAGTCTCTTTCGCCTCTTTGTCGTTTTTGATGTCTCCGTTGGGGATATACTTGTTTTTCACCACCATCAGCATGTCTCCCGGGCAGATGGCCTCCTCTCTGTCGAGTATGGAGTTCCTTATACCATTATTATATATGTTGGCCCTCTTGTTCGACCGTGTTATCACAATAGTCTCGTCGGTCCCCATCTTGCTGTAGCTTGATGCGAGGCTTTCAATAAGTTCGTTGCCTGGCATGACCGTGATGTCGGAGAATCCGTTCAGGTGGATTTTGGGCAGTTGGGTCATCTCGCTATGTGTGATCATGCGCCTTATAAGCGTGGCGTTGAACAATATGCCTGAGTCCTGTCCTTGTCTTAGCACCTCGTCGAGGTCGCATTGGTATACGTTAAGGCCATAGCTCTCGAGTTCTGTCGGCGACAATGCCGGAGCCTCTTCCTCGCCCACGGGCGGCAACTGCGCTTTGTCGCCTATGAGCATGAGCCGGCAGTTGTTGCCGTTGTACACGAAGCGCATGAGGTCGTATAGCACGCTGCCCGAACCGAATCCGCTTTCCCCGGCGCTGCCGTTGCCTATCATGGAAGCCTCGTCTACCACGAACAGGGTGTTTTTATGCACATTGAAGTTGAGGTCAAAGCTGCCGCCAACTCCCGTGAAAGTCTTTTCACGGTATATGGCACGGTGGATGGTTGAGGCTTGCATGCCACTGCTGAGAGAGAAGACTTTGGCGGCGCGTCCCGTTGGTGCCATGAGCACAAGATGTTGTCCGAGCGAGTGTAGGGTGTATACGATGGCCGCAGCGAGCGAGGTCTTGCCTGTGCCGGCAGAGCCCCGCATAACCATCACTGCCTCTTGTCTGCGGTCGGCAAGAAAGTGTGAGAAGACGGTAAGGGCGTTGTATTGGTCTTGCGTGGGAGAAAAACCGAAATTACAGATGATGCGCTCTACCAACTCGTATGTTTTCATTTGAACAAAGAGAAGTTTACGCTTCCGTAGCTTCTGTGCTCCACAAAATGCGGATCATCGGAGAAGTCGTAGTTCTTTCCGTGTTCCAGCACGAAGATGCCCTCCGGTTTCAGCAGTTCGTGTTCGAACACCAGCCCGGGAATGCCGGCGAGGTTGTCCAAGGCGTAAGGAGGGTCGGCGAAGATGAGGTCGAATGTCTCGTGGCATTTCTTCAGGAAGCGGAAGACGTCGCCGCGTATCAGGATGTTGTCGGTGGAGCCGAGCTTCTTCATGCATTGCGATATAAACGTGGCATGGTCTCTGTCGGCCTCCACGCTTATCACCGGTGCGCAACCTCTCGACAGCATTTCGAGCGAGATACTTCCCGTGCCGGCGAAGAGGTCCAGTGCCGCCGAGCCCTCGAAGTCGATGTAGCCGTTGAGCACGTTGAAGATGTTTTCCTTGGCGAAGTCGGTGGTAGGCCTTGCCTTGAATGTGCGTGGAATGTCGAAATGGCGTCCTTTATATTTCCCTGTAATTATTCTCATGCGAGTAAAGATGTTATCATGTCAAATGTTATGCCCTCTTCCTGTGTCAGCGCCGCGTTGTTGAAACTTGCCGTTGAGCTGATGACCGCAACCATCTGTACGTATGTGCGCAGATTCCTGAGCAGTTCGTCCTTGTCGGGGATTTCGCCTCCAAGAAACAGTTCGTCGTGCATCTGGTCAAGGGCGAGCTGTCTCCACACGAAGAGTGTGAAGTATACGGCGTCCTTTACTGAGTGGGCTTGGTAGCGGTTGTGGAAAATGAAATGGTTGCGTTCGAAACTGAACAGCTCCAGCTCTTTGTCGTGGAAATAGGCATAGAGCTTCCGCCTGTTGCCAAGGAAATGTCTCCTGTGCAGGTAGTCCCATACGGGCTGCATGAGATGGATATACTTTGGTTTGCTGTAATGGTCTTCCACCACGAGCTTCAAGTCGCGGTTCAGGGCGAACACTGCCACGGCGTTCAGGTCGGGCAGCACGTTGCCGACGATGACGCTGCCCTCGGTGGATGGGAAAGAATGCTTGTAGAGAATCTCCTTGTCCTTGTCGTTGTATTCGTCGAGCGGTATCAAGAGCACTGGCGAGTCGACGAGCACCTTGGCCCTTTGTATTGAAGGGTCTTTCAGCATCTCCACGGTCTTGAAGGCCTCTCTGAGCTGTGCTGCTATGGCAATGCCGTTTTTGGAGGGATATTTGTAAAAGTCCACTTGGGTGCGGTCGGCGTCGTTGGTAAGTGCAAAGGCGAGTGATCCGGCAGCCACCCTTATAGTCATTCTTTTCTGCATGGTCTTTTATATATTCGTGTTGTTGGCGTGGCATGGTGCGGCTTACCAGTTGCCCACATTGTCGTTCGGCATCTCCGTGTCGCCTATTTTCAGTCCGGGGAATCTTCCGTTGGCGTTGGCTTCCTCTGTTAGCTCGCCGACGATAGTCTTGTCGAGTCCGTCCAGATACTGCTTGTATGTTGCGCCGCATTCCATCACAGGGATGGCCTTTCCGCTCTTTCCGGGCAGGGTGGTTGCGGTGAGCGAGAACCGCTGGCCTTCCGTGCAGGGGATGTAGGCGAGTGAGTCGGCGAGAAGTCCGCACCGTGCGAGTTCCTTGAAGCTTGAGGCGTAAACGCCATGCTTGGCCCGGTATTTCTCTTCGGCGGCGCGAATGGTCATCAGCCTTTCCTTCACGGCGCTTTCGCGTTTTGCCTGTTGCTTCTCGAAATGTATTGGAGATCCGATACTCATAAGGCATAGGAGGGCTAACAGGAATACGCATCCGCCGAGGCAGTATGTTTTGTTGACTTTCAATCTCATTTCTCTTTCCTCTGTGTGTAAGATGAACAGATATGGTGCAAAGTTACGAAAAAAATTACAAGAGCGGACTTAAAAGTCTTATTAAGCTCAACCAAAGCTTTTTCCAGAACGTTAAGTGCGTGCGGGTGACCATATCGTCGTAGGTTTGGCTGAGGGCTTGGTCGTTAAGGAATATCTTCTTCATGCGCAATGCCACGCCTTCGTCGTAGAAGAAGACGTTGGCCTCGAAGTTGTGCTCAAAGCTGCGGAAGTCTATGTTTGTGCTTCCGCAAGTGCAGATGCTGTCGTCGCTGACAAGGAACTTCGAATGGTTGAATCCAGCCTGATAGAAATAAACCTTCACTCCCGCTTCCTCCACTTCGTTGACATAGCTTGTGCTTGCCCATTCCACTATCTTGGAGTCGCTGTGCATGGGCAGTATCAGCCTCACGTCCACTCCGGCGAGAGCTGCGGTGCGCATGGCGAAAAGCACGGGCTCGGTGGGCAGGAAGTATGGGGTCTCCATATAGACGTAGCGCTTTGCCTCAAGCAATATGCGCACATAGCCCTGCATGATGTCGGGCCAAAGGGTTGTGGGGCTGCTTGTCACCACCTGTGCAAGGCAGTTGTTGCTGATGGAAGGGTCGAGTGGGGGATAGTAGCTTCGGTTTGTTATGAGCGTGCGGTCAACGAAATACCAATCCACCAGAAAAGCCCTTTGCAGACCGTAGACCGCGCCGCCTCTCACTCGCGTCACCGTGTCGCGCCAAGGTTGCGCCCCGGTGCCCTTCACGTATCGCGTGGCAATGTTCATGCCGCCAATGAAGCCCACCTGTCCGTCGATGACGATAATCTTGCGGTGGTTGCGGTAGTTGGCCTTCGACGTGAACTTGGGGAATTTCACGGGCATGAAGGGATGTATATCGATGCCGGCGTTGCGCATGCGCTCGTGGAAGGCGTTCTTCACCTTCAGGCACCCCACGTCGTCGTAGACCACCCTTACTTCAACGCCGTGCTCCGCCCTTTCTATCAGGGCGTCGGCAATGAGGTTGCCAAGCTCGTCGTCCTCGAAGATGTATAGGTCGATGTGTATGTGTTTCTGTGCGCGGCTGATATCGCGCAGCAGGCTGGGGAAGAACTCATAGCCCGACGTGTAGATCGTCACTTCGTTGTCCTTGAACGGCAAGGCCATGCTCTGGTTCTTGAAGAGCATCATCAGCGGCCTGTGTGATTCGGGCAGCCTGAGGTTCTTCTGTTCGATATACTCAAACATCGACCGCTTGGTGAGTTGGCTCAATGACCTTTCGGAGATGAGTCTTTCCTTGCGCGTGTTTTGTCCGAAGAAGAAATAGAGGAGTATGCCCACGAAGGGCACAGCCCAAAGCACGAGGAGCCATGCCATGGTCTTCGAAGGCTGCCGGTTGTCCATCACGACTTTCAGCATCACGATGATGTCGATGGCAACATACGCGACGTAGAAAAGCCAGTAGATATAATCCATTCCCCCCATTGCCGTTTCTTATTTTATGCCTATGAGCTTGTGGGTCTGGAGGCTGAGCCTCCATTGCGGGTGCTTGGTGATGTAATCCACGCAATCCTTCATTATCAAGGCGTTTTCTTCTTCTATACCGCAGTCGAGAGGCTGAAGATAGTAGAAGTCGGCTTTCACACCATACTTGCAAGGCTCGTCTTTGCCGTTGAACAACACTTTCAGTTCATTGCAATGCTTCACGCTGACACGTTCCTTGGGCGACACTGTCAGCCAGTCGAGATTTTCCGGAGGCTCGTTGCTGCCGTTGCTCTCCATCGCCACCAAGCTGAATCCTGCGTCGTGGATGGCGTCGATAAGGGCTGAGTCAACCTGCAGGGTGGGCTCTCCGCCCGTCAGCACCACCATGGGCTTTGCTTCCGATTTTGGTGCGAAACCCGTCATCCGCCTTGTTATTTCCCCGGCGGTCAGGCTCTCGAATTTCGAGAAGTCGGTGTCGCAAAATGTGCATTTCAGATTGCAGCCGCTGAACCTCACGAACACCGCTGCGCGTCCGGTGTTGTGTCCCTCGCCTTGCAGCGAATAGAAAATGTCGTTGACGCGGTAGGTCTTCTCCATTGTCTATTTCTCGTAAATGGCCACGTTGCTTGTTGTCTCCGCCACCCTTGCCTTGTAGCAATGTGGTATTTCGTCAACAATCCACTTGGCTATATTCTCTGCCGTCGGGTTGAAGTCGAGCACCTCGTTCAGGTCCTGGTGGTCGAGTCGGCCGTGTATCTTCTGCTTAATGAGCGTGAAGTCGACCACCATACCGTTGTTGTCGAGCTCTTCGGCTTTGCAGTATACGGTTATCTGCCAGTTGTGGCCGTGTATGTTCTCGCATTTGCTGCCGTGGTCGAGAATGAGGTGGTGGCAGGCTGATATCTCAAACGATTTTTCTATGTAGTACATTCTTCTTAAATTATAAATTATAAATAGTAATGTTATTTGTTTTTCTGTATATATGCCAGCTCGTTCAGTGCGAAGTCGCTGTTCTCCGGCTCGTTGAGCATCTTGGTGAGCATGGCCTGAGCTTCGTCGTATCTGCCGAGGTTGACGAGTGTGAAGGCTTTGCGTCGCTTCAGGAAACCGATAAACTCCTCAATCTGCTGGTCGCTGGAGTTGTATTGGTCGTCATCCTCGTCTTCGTAGCTGTCCGTGAAGTTGTTCTCGTTCGATCTGGACAAGGTGCTGAGCAAATTGTCTATGAAGTGGAGGGCTCTGAAGTCCCTGTTGTTGACCAGACAGTTGATATACACTTCTGTAAACTTGTCGATATCTCTTGGCATCGTGGCCTGTATGTAGAAGCACGCCCTGTCGTATTGTCCCAAGCCCAGGTAGCAGCAGGCTATGAGGTAAGCTGTCTCATCGAGTGAATCCTTGCAGGTGCAGTCTTTGTTGCTCCATCTGTTTTCCAGTTCACGGTAAGCGTCAGTCAAGTGTCCCAAGGCCTCGTAGAAGCGTTTCTGCAGATAGAGTCTCTTGCCGATGTGGAAGTTTTTGGCTGTATGCGGGTTCTGCATGTCGGCGAGCATTCTCTCCTCTTCGGTCATGCTGGCCTCGTCGCCGTTTTTGGCCTTGTTCATGGCTTCTTTCCATACATACTTGAAACGGGTCTGGCGTTCCTCCGAAGGGGTGAGGTCGTGGCCGAGCAGCACGCTCGTCGTCAGCTTCTGCCTCTGCCATGAGCCGTCGTTGGGCTGTCCGTTTGGCGATGCAGGCGACACCGACAGTGTGACACGATAGTAGAGCGTGTCCTTGGTTTGTCCTTCTGCCTCAAAGTCTATCATCATGTGCCGCTCGCGCGACAGGTTGCGAGGGTCGTAGAAGTCGAGTTTGGCAAATGCCGACTCGTATAGGAATTTCCCTTCATAGATGAGTGCATTGTTAACGCACATGCCCAATATATCTTCCGGGGTTGAGATGGTTCGGGTCCCGTCTTCTTGGGTTATGGTCAGGCAGATAGGCACAATGTCGGCAAGCCCCATCGTGGTGGCGAGCACATGACCCAGGCTGAAAGGCTTGCCTGACGTCTCATGCCATTCGGGACCTTCGGGCTGTAGCATCATCTCCTGCTCACGCATGAGCTCCAGTTCGCTGTCTATGTCGGCAAGCTTTTTCTCTTGGTCGCTTTTCTTCTTCCCCCCTAAACTCTCAAACTTCTTTATGAACGTGCTTTGCCAGCGGAAAGCATCGCCCATGGCTGCTTGCAGTGCCTGTTCTGCATTGTTTTGCACTATATGGATCTCGCTTATGAAATGCAGGTCTGCACAGTTCTCCTTGGTGTCTACAGTGTATACAATGCGGCAATTCTCGGCATTGATGTTGCAGAGATTGCATATGGAGCGCACGTTCTCGATGCTGTCCATGCCGGCCTTGTAGAAGTAGAGGTAGTTTATCGTGGCAAAGGCGTGACCCTTTTCAACCTCTATGGAGAAGTTTCCTCCCTGATAAGCGAAGCGAGTGGTAAAAGTGTCCTTGCTTTTTGTCCATTCCGCATTGACATTGAGTTGCTTCAAGGCTTTTTTTATTATCGCCTTGATGTCGCTCCCGCGCGGTGTTACCATGACCTTTCTCAAGCCCCAGAACCTTAACACGACGAGCGCCGTCAAGGCGATGGCTATCAAAGAGAAAGAGATGTAGGTTATGATGTCGATTATTTGCATGGCCTTCTCCTTTGTAAGGTGCAAAGGTAGCAAATATAGTTAAGAACTCGTATGCTTTTTAATATTAATTTGGTGTGTCGGTCTTTCCGTTTCGCCGTTTCGCCATCCCGTTTTGCCCATATACGCGAAAGCCCACGTTCGTGGACCGTATGGTCCGCGTACGTGAGCAATACAGTCCGCGTACGTGGGCAAAATGGATCACGTTCGTGGGCAATCGTTGTTACACCGAAAAATTATTACCATGTTCATTTGTATTAATCACGGATTGTTTGTATCTTTGTAAAAGATAAGCTGCACTCGGCAATTTGAAAGTAAGCTTCCATTGCTCTCGTTTGCATTATCTTTGTAAATAATGAAAGGAAAAACCTCAATCGCATCAAAATAGGGACAGATACCAAATCAATTGACTATGACAACGAAGGAAATAGACGAAAAGTCATTAGCTAACGCACGCCGTCTCTTTGAGTCGGGCGATATAGACAAAATTCCTGTTGGCACAACAATTGGCCTTCAACAGATACACCGTTATCTGTTTGATGGCTTGTACCCTTTTGCCGGAGTTATCCGCGATAAGAATATTGCCAAGGGAAACTTCCGTTTCGCCAACTCGCTCTATCTCGAAGCCGCTCTCGCTGCCGTGGAGAAAATGCCCGAAGACACCTTTGAGCATATCATGGAAAAGTATGTTGAGATGAACGTGTGCCACCCTTTCATGGAGGGCAATGGCCGTTCCACCCGCATTTGGCTTGACATGATGCTCAAACGCTCTCTCGGCAAGGTAATCAACTGGCAGTATGTGGACAAAGACCAATACCTCTCTGCTATGGAACGCTCGCCCATCAACGACCTCGAACTGCGCTATCTTCTCTCGCAGAACCTCACTCCCGACACTGAGAACCGTGAAGTGATATTCAAGGGAATAGAGCAGAGCTACTATTACGAGGGGTATGAAAAGTAGAATAGCATAATTGGATAAAAGCGTGATAACCATCAAACGCCACATAGCCAAGATGCCCCACGTCGTTTATGTAGGAAGTGGATATAGTGGACATTGGGAAGTAAGGACAAAAAATAAAGAATAGCACATAAACATGGCAGACGGAAACGGCAGGACACAATACTTAATATATCGTAGGGCACGATGATGTCATCATCAAAATCAAGTAGACATTATGACAGCGGAAACATTGAAAGAGTTATGCCTTTGTGGTGAGACCACCAAAGTGCAGTTCAAGGAGGATCCCGTCTCGCAAAAGGAGGTGGCAAAAGAGATGATAGCCTTTGCCAACACAACACCAAAGGTGGTGTCATTCTGTTTGGTGTGGAAGACAAAACTGGCATTATCAAGGGGCTGTCATACGAACAAATACAACAAACAAGCCGCGAACTTGGCAATGCCGCCAACGAGCAAGTAAAGCCTACCATCTATATAGAAACAGAAATTGTAAAGATAGAAGGCAAGCACGTGCTCGTTTGCTCTGTAGAAGAAGGACGCAATAAACCATACAAGAATTTACAAGGAGAAGTGTGGGTGAAGCAAGGGGCAGACAAAAGGCGCATTACGGAGAATGTGGAAATACTGGGACTATTTCAAACATCTGGCAACTATCATCCTGAAGAAGATGCTGAGAGAGGATCGTCTGTTGATGACTTGGAGATGGCTTATGTGCGAGAATTTTTCAAGAAAGTATATGGTAGGGAGATTGAAGACTTTGACCAGCCATTGGAGAGCATGCTCCGCTCACTGGGAATATTGAAACAGAGTGGCGAACTGACGCGTGCCGGACTGCTTTTCTTTGGCAAGAATCCACAACAATATGAGCGGTCTGTGGTAATGAAAGCTGTTGTGTTTCCCAGTGATGAGCTTGGTGACACCATTTATATTGACAGCCGCGACATATCGGGGACATTGCCTCGAATGTTCAGCTAAGGCATGGCCTTTCTGAAATCCTACCTGCGTCATGAGCAGAAAGGACAGAATTTTAATTCTGTTGTAATGCTCGAAATACCAGAAGTGGTGCTTGAAGAATTGCTTCAGAATGCTTGTGTACACTTCGACCTGTTGAATCACGCTGCCATCCGATTGTTGATATTCAACAATCGCATAGAAATCATCAACCCAGGTTGCCTTTATGGTGGATTGACAGTAGATGACATAAAACTTGGTGTGTCGCGTCAACGTAATCCTTTGATGGCTGACTTTGCCGCGAAAACAATGATATATCGTGGATTGGGATCAGGAATAGTTCGTGCCATGCGGGAGAACAATCACATAGACTTCGATAATGGAGTGTCTGCCAATCAGTTTAAGGTTACTATTTGGCGAACTATCCAAAAGGGTGAACCCACTACCCAAAAGGAGTCTTTAAAGGATAGTAATACTACCCAAATGAGCAATTCTACTGTCCAAAAGAATGATTCTACTATCCAAAAGGAGTCTTTGAAGGATAGTAATGCTATCCAAAAGAGCAAATCTACTATCCAAAAGGTTTTGGAACCGTCTCAGGAAAAAGTTCTGAATTTCTTTAGGGAACATCCTAATGCGACTATTGACGAAACTGTTGCGGAAATAAAAGATTTATCTTTAGGAGGGGTGAAATTCGTCATTGGCAAGCTACAACAAAAAGGTCTGCTCAAACGTGTTGGCGGCAGAAAGCACGGAGAATGGCAGGTATTGATAGACGAATAAAATAGAAGGCAATTCTTATATATCGTATGGCACGATGATGTCATCATCAAGCTGTTCGTCAGCTATGCCGTGGGCTGCATGATGGACCCCAACCGTCTTGACAAGCCGGGGCTTCTCATCACCCATCCTAACAATGCGGTCATGTCTGTTGTTCCTGAGGGAACAAACTGGTTGGCAGCTTCTTCAGGTTACAACTTTGCCCATGGTGGCGCATCGCTTCAAGAAATGACGTATCGAGAGTGACCGCAAAAAAGAAAAGCGCTCATCAGGAGCGCTTAATATAGGATATGAGATATTGTGCTTGTTGTTAATGGCTTCTGCCTTACAGGAAGATGTTGTTTCCGAGCTTCTTGGCAAGCAGGTTGCGTATCTGCTGCATGTCCTTGAACTCTTCCATCAGCTTCTTCATCTTGTTCATGTCGCCAGCCACTTTCATCATCTGTGCCTGCAGTTCTTTCAGGTGCTTTTCCACGTAGCCCATGCGGAAGTCGAGAAGCAGGTGCTCTGTCTGTCCTCTGAGCGAGTCGGTCTGGTTGGCCTCTTTCTGTTTTCTTGCCTCCTCGTTTATAGGCCCCTCGTCTTTTGGTTGCGTCACATGGTATGCGTCGGCCGACAACACCGATGCCACGCGGCAGATGTCTATGTCGTCGTGGTGAAGGAAGTATGGTTCCGCCTTCCATCCGGGTTCCGCGCTTTTCTCCGCAGCCTCATGCAGTATGCGGTTGTACAGCTCGTTGCTGAAGTTGAGATGGTCCTGCGCCAGACTGTATTCCACCACCTGCGCTATCGTCAGGTTGTGCAATCCGCCGTTGTCGTCTTCCACATTATTATATATAACACACTCTCCGTGCTTTACGATGAGTCTGATGATAAGCGACGAAGCTCCGCCTTTGTCGTCTACGAAGTGCTCTTCGGCCCGTTGTTCGGCGGGCTGTGGAGCCGGCGTGGCATTCGGGCTCTTGCTCCTGATGTATCCGTTCATCCTGCTGATGAGGGTTGCCTCCGCCATGCCTGTGCGTTGTGAGCAGTCGTGGATATAGGTGTCGCGCAAGACGGGGTCCTGTATCATGGATATGCTCTCCACGATGGAGTTGATGCCGTCGGCGCGTTTCTTCGGGTCGGTCTCGCCCTTGAGCAGCAATGATGTCTTGAACTGTATGAAGTCTTCCTGGTTGTCGTCAATATACTTGCGGAAATCTTCGGCGGTATGGTTTCTCGCAAACTCGTCGGGGTCCTGGCCGTCGGGCAGAAGCAGTACTCTCAGGCTCATGCCCTCGGAAAGCAGCATGTCGGTGCCTCGCAAGGCAGCATGTATTCCGGCTGCATCACCGTCGTAGATGAGGGTGATGTTGGCTGTGAACCTGTGGAGCATGTGAATCTGGTGCAGGCTCAGGGCCGTACCTGAGTTGGCCACTACATTCTCTATGCCACACTGGTGCATGGAAATGACGTCGGCCTGGCCCTCGACCATGAACACGCGGTCTTCCTTGGCAATGGCCCGCTTGGCCTGCCAGATGCCGTATAGCTCGTGGTCTTTGTGGAAGACCTCGGAGTCGGGCGAGTTGACGTATTTCTGGTTCACGCCTTTCGTGCGCTTGTCGAGCACGCGCGCCGTGAAGCCGACCACCTTGCCGCTCACGCCTGTCCACGGGAACACCACGCGGCCGGCATATCGGTCGATGAGCTCGTTGTGCTCGGTCTTGTAGCAGAGGCCGGTTGAAACCAGAAACTCTTCCTTGTAGCCTTTCTGCTTGGCGGCAGTGGCAAGCAGGAAGCGGTCGGGCAGGTCATAGCCGAGGTTGAACTTCCTGATGATGTCGTCGCGGAAGCCGCGCGAGCGGAAATACTGCAAGCCTATGGCCTTGCCGTCGGTATGGTTGTGGAGAAGCTCCTCGAAGTATTTCTCCGCCCATTCGTTGACGATGAACATCGACTCGCGTTTCGACTGCTCCTCCTTCTCTTCGTTGGTCAGCTCGCGCTCCCTTATCTCTATATGATATTTCTTTGCGAGCCATCTGAGGGCTTCGGGATAGGTGAGCTGTTCATGCTCCATGATGAAGGTCACTGAGTTGCCGCCCTTGCCGCAGCCGAAACAGTGGCATGTGCCACGGGCAGGCGAGACATAGAACGACGGAGTCTTCTCGTTGTGGAAGGGGCACAGACCTTTATAGTTCGCGCCCGACTTCTTCAACGTTACAAACTCCGACACGACATCCACTATGTTTGCCGCGTCCTTTATCTTCTCAGATGTCTGCCTGTCTATCATTGCCTGTTTTGCCTTACTTTATGACTCTTGCATAGTCTTTCTTGCGGGGCTTGGCAGCGTGAGGCTCGCCTTCGGGATAGCCTAAGGCCAGAGAGCCTACCCCCATGAGACCCTCGGGCAGTCCCCAGGCCTTCATGAGCTTTTCCACCTCGGTATTTTCTACCATCTTGTCCACGCGGTTGATCCAGCATGAGCCAAGTCCGATGGAGTGGGCTGCAAGCATCATGGAGCCGAGGATGAGGCTGCCGTCCTTCACGCCGTTGACGTTGGCTGCAGGTGCGAAGACATATACGTGCGTTGGCGCACCATAGAAAGGATCCGATTTTGCGCCCATAATCTCTGCGTTTATACCAGACAGGACGGCCTTCTGCTGATCGTCTTGCACGGCTACGATAAACGGCTCTTGGGTGCCCATGCCTGTGGGTGCCCACGTGCCTGCCTCAAGCACGGTGTTGAGCTCCTCGTCTGTTATTTGTTCGTTTTTGAAGCGGCGAATGCTTCGGCGCTCCTTGATAGCGTTTAAAACTTCGTTTTCCATAGTCGTGTCGTTTATAGTTTAATGTCCTTGATATATATGCGGTGCCGCCTTATCTCTTTCGACTCCAGGTATTGCCATTGCGACAGCACACCCTTGTTTGTCTCCATCTGAGGTCCCGTCTCGGCGTATTCGAAGCCGTAGCGTCTGTACCATGATATGAGGTCGTTGAAGATGATGGCGTTGGCGCCTTTCTTGCGGTATTCGGGCAGTACGCCGATGAGCAGCAAGTCCACAACCGGTGTCTTGTGCCATTTCATCACCTTCAGCAGTTGCCACCAGCCGAAGGGTAGGAGCTTGCCGTTGTGCGTGCGGCGCAGAGCCTCGGAGAAAGAGGGGAAGGAGACACCGAATCCCACCATCTTGTCGTCTTGCTCGGTGTCGACTACGCACGTCACGAGATTGAGGTCGGCAAGTCTTATGTAGCTGTTTGTTATGGTGTCGATCTGCTCTGTCGAGAGCTGCGAATATCCGTAGAGGTTGCCGTAGGTGATGTTGAGTATGTTGAACAGCTCGCGTGCCTTGCCGCCCTTGGTCATGTCGTGGTAGTTGTACTTCCGCTCCTCAAGATGGTAGCGCGCCTTTATGAGCTGTGCGGTTTTGGCAAACTTCTCCGGCGTCACCTCGGGCACCTTGATGCGGTATTCCACATAGTCGTTGTCCTTCCTGAAGCCGAGGCTGTCCATGTGCTTCGGATAGTAGGGGTAGTTGTAGTTGATGTACATGGTCGACATGCTGTCGAAACCGTCCACCATCATGCCCTCGCGGTCCATATCCTCAAAGCCGAAAGGTCCGGCTATCTGGGTCATGCCTTTCTCTTTACCCCATTTCTCCACGGCAAGCAGAAGGGCTTCCGTGACCTTGATGTCGTCGATGAAGTCGAACCAGCCGAAACGCACCATGTTGCATTTCCAGTAGTCGTTGGCACGGTGGTTGATTATTGCAGCTACCCTGCCCACGACCTTGCCGTCCTTGTAGGCAAGGAAGCACTGCGCCTCGCAAAACTCAAACGCGGGGTTGGAGCCGGGCTTCAGCGTGAGCTTCTCGGCAAGGTAAAGATACGGCACGGCATACTGGCTGTCGCGATAGAGATCGTAGAAAAAGTCAACAAAGGCTTTGCGTTGTTTGCCGGTCACCACTTCTGTGACCTGAATGTCTGAAAGTGAACTCATGTGGCCTACTTTATAAAACCTTGATTTTTAAGAGCTTCTTTCAGACCTTCCGACATTGCCTCGTTGTCCTTGCGGGTATATCTCAGGTCGGTGAAGACTTGTGCCAATGTCTCCTTGTGGTTTATCTCCACGAAGTGCTTGTTTTCTGCCAACGACTCTTTATAGGCATATAGCTCGTCTATTCTCTCAGGGGTGTAGTCGTTGTAAGTCTCTTCGTGAACTATTGCCTCCACAGGCAGGCGGTCGCTCTGCGCCGGGTCCTCGTCGGGCCATCCAAGTGTGATGGTTGCCACGGGGAAGGTGAGCTTCGGCAATTTTAGGGTGTCGATGATAAGTTGCGGAAGATACACTGTTGTGCCAAGGAAGCAAGTGCCCAACCCCTTCTCTTCTGCAAGGTTGCAGAAGGTCTGGCAATAGAGCAGAGTGTCGGTGGCGGCATTCATGAAACTAAGGAAGTTGTCATAGCCGGGGGCGGCCTTGCGGTTCTCCGCCCAAAGGGTGGTGCGGCGGAAGTCGGCACAGAAAGTGAGCACCATAGGCGCGCCTGTCACCATGGGCTGGTTGAAGTGGGCTGGTGCGAGTTTTTCTTTCATCTCCCTGCTGCGTGTCACGACGACACTGTAGAGTTGGAGATTGCCCATTGTGGGCGTGCGCTCGGCATCTTTCAGCAGGCTTGTCAATAGTTGGGAAGAGACCTCACGGCTTGAATATTTCCTTATGCTCTTTCGATGATTCAAACTATCCATAATTCCTTATTAACTGTTCTCTTTTGAACGTATTTTTGCAAAGTTATGGAAAATTATCTGAAAAAATCGCTTCTTTTAGCTTGTTTTATATAGAATGTGGCAAATAAAAGGTATTTTTGCAAATTAATTACTCGTGTGGAACGAGAACAGAACAAAACAAGCTTGCTAAAGTTCATGGATTTACAACAATCAGATAAGGAAATAAAGGCCGCGTCGGCAGTTTCGACAGACGGGTCCATATGGGCTAATGGTGACTATGCACGCCCACAGGTGATACAGGACCGTCCCGACGAACTCGACTGCGACGTTGTGCGCTTTCAGAACAACAAAGACAAATGGGTGGCGTTTGTGGGCCTTCTCGGCGGCCGTCCCTACGAGATTTTCACCGGCCTGCAAGACGACGAAGAGGGCATTGTGCTGCCCAAGACCGTGGTGAAGGGAAAGATAATAAGGCAGACCAATGCCGACGGTTCCCACCGCTACGACTTCCAGTTTGAGAACCGCCGTGGCTATAAGACCACCGTGGAGGGCTTGTCGGGCAAGTTCAACCCGGAATATTGGAACTATGCCAAGCTCATCTCCGGAGTGTTGCGTTATGGGATGCCCATCGACCATGTGGTGAAACTTGTCAGCTCGCTGTCGCTCAACGACGACAACATCAACACGTGGAAGAATGGAGTGGTGAGAGCATTGAAGAAATACGTGACTGAATAAAAGAGAATCATGTTCCACAAGTCATTTCTTACGCTCTGCCTGCTGTTCCTTGCTTCGTTGGCTCTCAATGCCGCTCCGCGACAGTTCACGGTGGTGATCGACGCCGGTCACGGCGGCAACGACAGTGGTGCCAAGGGCTTGATATCCTACGAGAAGAACCTTACGTTGCGCTATGCCCTTGCCTTGGGCAATGCCATCGAAAAGAACTTCGACGACGTGCGTGTGGTCTACACCCGGCGCACCGATGTCTTCATACCGCTGCACGAGCGTGCCGACATAGCCAACCGCAACAAGGCCGACCTCTTCATGTCGGTTCACATCAACGCCCTTGCCGGCGGAAAGATAAGCCGCGGATTCCAAAGCTATACGTTGGGCACCGGAGAACGCACAGGCACTAAGGGCCTTCAGGAAAATCTTGAGGTGGCCAAACGCGAGAACTCGGTCATACTTCTGGAGAAAGACTACAAGACCCGATACAAGGACCTTGAGAACTCTGCCGAGGGTGATATAATGTTTGAACTTATTGCCGACAAGAACCGCGAACGCAGCGTGGAGCTGTCTCGCCTTTTGCAGACCGAGGTCTGCCAGGCTACGGGAAGGATAAATGGCGGAGCCCATCAAAACAACCTTGCGGTGCTGCGTCTCACCTCTATGCCTGCCGTGCTGTTGGAGCTTGGCTTCATCACCACGCCCGACGAGGAGACATACCTGAACACCGACTCGGCTCTCGACACTTTCACGCAGGGTATTGTCAACGCTTTCCGAATCTACAAGCAGCGCTATGGCTCCATGGGCACGGACATACCGTTCAACGACAATGCCGTAGAGGAATCATCTGCGTATGTGTCGGCCAACATTGCCGCAAACGACGACTCTGACAAGATAACGAGAACGTCAAGGCGAGCCACGGAATCCAAGCGCGAAACCGTCTCTGACCACAAGCGCGAAACCACGCAGGAACAGAAAAGGCAAACCGTGCGGGAGGATTCAAAGAAGACCGACAGTCGTACGCAGAAGTCCGACAGGAATGCGCCCGTGTTCAAGATTCAGATATTTGCCGGGAAGCAGAAACTCAAAGATGGCAGTCCGCTTTTCAAGGGGCTGAAAAACTGCGAGAGCTTCGCCGATGGCAATATGCTGAGGTACACATATGGGGCTTCGACCAACTACAACGAGATAAAGAAACTGCGCAGCACCATTACCGACAAGTTCCCCGGCTGTTACATCATTGCCATGAAAAACGGCAAGCCGGTGGATGTAAGCAAAGCGATACAAGAGTTTCTTGATAACAAGAATAAGAAATAAAAACAACGACATAACACGACTAACATGAAGTTTTTTACAAAAGAAGTAAAGATTGCCACTGTGGCTATCGTGGGTATTGCGGTGCTCTTCTTCGGGCTCCATTTCCTCAAGGGCATGCCTATATTCTCAACCGACAACGTTTATTACGCCTCGTTTAAGGATATCAACGGTCTCTCAGCCTCTAATCCCATATACGCCGACGGCTATCAGGTGGGAACCGTAAAGTCGATTATCTACGACTACCAGAAGAGCGGCAGTGTGCTTGTGGAGTTTCAGGTGGACAACAACCTGCGTGTGCCGAAGGGATCATCGGCTGAGATAGAGAGCGACCTGATGGGCAATATCAAGATGAACCTCTTGCTTGCCAACAATCCCCGTGAGCGCGTAGAGCCGGGCGACACCATCCAAGGCAACATGAACGCCGGTCTGATGGGCACTGTGCAACAGCTCGTGCCGACCATCGCTGCCATGCTGCCAAAGGTGGACAGCATCCTGTCAAGCGTGAACATGCTGCTTGCCGACCCGGCCTTAAAGGCATCGCTGCATAACCTGCAGACAATGTCGTCGAACCTCGCCGTGACCTCAGAGGGGCTGAACAGCCTCGTTGCCCAGGCCAACAGCAAGGTGCCCGGACTGTTGACGAAAGCCGACTATGCCATGGGCAAGGCTGGCTCAACGCTCAACAATACCGACAAACTCACAGCAAACCTTGCTCAGCTCGACATTGCGCAGACCATGGCAAAGGTAGACCGCACGCTCGACAACGTGGAGAGCGTAACGCGCCAGCTCAACTCCAAGAACGGATCGCTCGGCCTGCTCATGAACGACAAGGAGCTTTACAACAACCTCAACGGCACAATGCGTTCTGCCGACTCTTTGCTTACCGACCTCAAGGCACATCCAAAGCGTTACGTGCATTTCTCCCTGTTCGGAAAGAAAGACAAGTAGGGTAGTGTGAGATTTAAGCTACGTTAACAAGCGCATCTCGTCAACCCCTAATGTCATAATTCCTAAGAAGTTATAAATAGGTAACGATTGGGGAGGGTGAAATGCGGGGTTGCAACGTAACGATATTTTGTGTAGTTTTGCATTTGCGTTTCAATAATGAGGCGTTTCGGTAGCAGACAATCTACACTCTGAGACAGCAAAATGACAGCAAAAATAGATCCCCGGTGGCAGAAAGCTTTGGAGCTCATAAAGCAGAATGTGACCGGGCAAATATATGACACATGGTTCAAGCCAATCGTCTTTGAGCATTTCGATGAGGCTCAAAGGATGATTCTTGTACAGGTGCCAAGCCCTTTTGTCTACGAATATCTCGAGGCGAACTTCGTAGGTCTTCTTGCCAAGGTGCTCACTGAGTGCTTTGGCCCTAAAATCCATTTGTCGTATCGTCTCGTCGTAGACCGTGAGGGCAAGGACAAGGGAGGTACTGAGACCGTATGGTCGGAGCCGGCCAACGCCGTTAAACCGCAGCCAGAGCAAAAGGCAACCCCAACCCCCACGCCGCCCGATACGGTGGCGCCGCCTCAGGCGCTTGACCCGCAGCTGAACCCGCATCTCACGTTCTCCAACTACATTGAGGGCGACAGCAACAAGTTGTCACGCTCGGTGGGACTTTCAATAGCTGAGCACCCCGGCACCTTGCAGTTCAACCCCATGTTTGTCTATGGACCGTCGGGTTGCGGAAAGACGCATCTTGCCAACGCCATTGGCATGCGCACCAAGGAGCTCTACCCGCAGAAGCGTGTACTCTATATCTCTGCGAGGTTGTTCCAGGTGCAGTATAGCAACGCAGTGCTGCAAAATTCGGTGAATTCGTTCATAGCGTTCTACCAGACCATCGACATGCTTATTGTCGACGACATTCAGGAGTGGATGGGAAAGACTGGTACGCTCAACACCTTCTTCCACATATTCAACAACCTCTTCCGCAACGGCAAGCGCATTATCCTTGCTTCCGACCGTCCGCCGGTAGACCTCAAGGATATGCCCGACCGCCTGCTCACACGTTTCTCGTGCGGACTGATAGCTGAGCTTGAGAAGCCCAACCATAAGCTTTGCGTGGATATCCTGGAGAACAAAATCAAGCGCGACGGTCTGAAGATTCCGCGCGATGTCATTGAACTTATAGCAGAGACGGCAAGTGGTAGCGTGCGCGATTTGCAGGGAGTGATCAACTCGCTGATGGCTTATTCCATAGTATACAACTGCAACATCGATATGCGCCTGGCCGAACGTGTTGTGAAGCGCGCCGTGAAGATAGACGACCGCCCGCTAACTGTGGACGACATCCTTGAGAAGGTCTGTCAGCATTATAATGTCACTACCACACAAATCAACTCCAAGAGCCGCAAACGCAGTTATGTGGTGGCAAGGCAGGTATCAATGTATCTTGCACAGAAATACACAAAGATGCCGGCAAGCCGCATAGGAAAGCTCGTGGGCAACCGCGACCATTCCACGGTAATCCATTCGTGCTCGCAGGTGGAGAAGCGCATGCAGGTCGACAAGGCTTTCTCTGCCGAGATTGTGAGCATAGAGACTTCATTCAAGTTGAAGAAATAAAGAAGCCTACAGTTAGATGAAAACGAGTAGTATATAATAAACCCCGAAAGTCATTTTTATGACTTTCGGGGTTTATCGTGTCTGTATGGATAAAAACAAAGCGCAAGCCATTCGTGAAATTAGAAAGATTCGTGGTTCAAAAATAAGCGGTGGTGTGTGGTTTTGCCATTCGGGTTGCGGACGGGCACGGACCCCGCCCCTGCTTCAAACAGATAACCTCTGTGTGAAAAAACAAATCCCCTGCAAGCCGGGAAAGCTTGCAGGGGATTGCCGTGTGACCCCGGTGGGACTCAAACCCGCGACACTCAGAACCGGAATCTGATGCTCTATTCAACTGAGCTACGGGGCCATTTCGACTGATGCGATGCAAAGGTAGTAATAATATGTGGAATGGCAAAATTTTCGCGTTTAATAGTTACTTCCCTTCCCAAAAAATGCAAAAACTTCGATTTCGAATAAAAATGCTATTGAAAGTTTCTTTATATGAGCAAATTTGTGTAATTTTGCAACAATTATTAAAAACTAAGTAAATTTGATGAAGAGTACAATCTTGGCCGGGATGGCCGTATTGCTTTCCCTCAATGCTGGGGCAGCTGAAAAGAAAGACAGCGTTAATCCAAATAAGCCAGTCTTTACCGTAGTTAAGGAAAACCCGATTACCAGCATCAAGAACCAGAACCGTTCGGGCACGTGCTGGGATTATTCAACCCTCGCTTTCTTTGAGGCAGAGATTCTGAAGAATACCGGCAAGACTTACGACCTTTGCGAGTCGTTCGTTGCTAACAAGACATATATGGACCGTGCAATCCAGGTGGTACGTCTTCATGGCGATTGCCAGTTCTCGCAGGGCGGCAGTGCCTACGACCCTCTCTATGTGATTCAGCATTATGGTATCTGCCCGGAGACGGCAATGCCTCAGACAGGTAGCCTCTACGGCGATTCACTGCTCAACTTCAACGAGTTCTTCAACGTGATGAGCCCTTACGTTTCGGCAGTGGCCAAGAGCAACTCTTCAAAGTTGTCACCAGCCTGGAAGAACGGCTTGCAGGGTATTCTCGACTCATATCTCGGCCAGTGCCCTTCGCAGTTCACTTACCAGGGCAAGACCTATACTCCGAAGAGCTTCGCCGCAAGCATCGGTCTCGACAGCGCAGCTTGCAACAACTATGTGAGCATCACAAGCTATACACATCATCCTTTCTGGACAGCATTCGCTGTTGAGGTGCAGGACAACTGGCGCAACCCATTGTCTTGGAACGTTCCAATCAACGACTTGGCAAAGATTATCGACAATGCCATCATGAACGGCTACACTGTAGCTTGGGGCGGTGATGTGTCGGAGG
Organism: uncultured Prevotella sp.; assembly: GCA_964640415.1. Classification (GTDB taxonomy): domain Bacteria; phylum Bacteroidota; class Bacteroidia; order Bacteroidales; family Bacteroidaceae; genus Prevotella. Next base: position 8,447 of record CAZXGQ010000013.1, on the reverse strand, counting down.
ACGGCTTCACCCGCACCGGTCTCGCCTATATGTACGACACCAAGAAGCTCGCCAGCATGGAGGGTTCCGACATGGCACACTGGCTCAAGCTTGCTCCAGGCAAGAAGAAGAACCTTGTCGACTCGCTCGGTGTGAACGTGCCTGAGATTGAGCCTACGCAGAAGCAGCGCCAGGAGCGCTACGACGATTGGGAGCTCACCGACGACCACGGTATGCTCATCTATGGCATCGCAAAGGACCAGAACGGCAAGGAGTACTACATGGTTAAGAACTCATGGGGTACCACAGGCGACTACAAGGGTGTTTGGTATATGACCAAGAACTTCATCGTGGCCAACACTATGGACTTCATGGTAAACAAGAATGCCGTGCCAAAGGATATCCGCAAGAAGTGCGGTTTCTAAAGCATCTCCGCAAAACGACAATATGAAAAAGGCTCGCAGAAAAGCGGGCCTTTTCTTTTTTTATTCTTTTATTGTAGTAATACTGTCATTTGTTTCTTTTTTTCATTATCTTTGCAGAAGAAATAAAAAACAGCAACATGCATTTCAAATGGAAGCACGACCCATTAAAACCTGAGGAATCCCGCCAAGCGTCTGAATTGAGCGAGAAACTCAGCATGAGCCCTACTCTTACGGGATTGCTCGTCAAGCGTGGCATCACTACGGAAAGTGCTGCCAAGCGTTTCTTTCGTCCTCAGCTGTCAGACCTCATCAACCCTTTTTTGATGAAGGATATGGACGTTGCCGTGGACAGGCTCAACGATGCCATGGGACGCAAAGAGCGGGTGCTCGTCTACGGCGACTACGATGTCGACGGTTGTACGGCCGTGGCGTTGGTCTATAAGTTCCTGCAACAGTTCTACTCGAACATCGACTATTACATCCCCGACCGCTACGACGAAGGCTACGGCGTGAGCAAGAAAGGCATTGAATATGCCTATGAGACAGGTGTTAAGCTCATCATCATTCTCGACTGCGGCATCAAGGCCAACGACATGATAGACTATGCCAAGAGCCTTGGCATAGACTTCATCATCTGCGACCACCACATGCCCGACGAGACGCTCCCCAATGCTGTGGCAATACTCAATCCCAAGCGCGCCGACGACACCTATCCTTTCAAGCATCTTTGTGGCTGTGGGGTAGGGTTCAAGTTCATGCAGGCCTTCTCCAAGAACAATGGCATACCGTTCTCACGGCTCATTCCGCTTCTCGACTTCTGTGCGGTGAGCATTGCCGCCGATCTCGTTCCTGTGGTCGACGAAAACCGCATTCTAGCCTTCCATGGCTTGAAGCAGCTCAACCAAAACCCCTCCATTGGCCTGAAGGCCATCATAGACATCTGCGGACTCAGTGGCCGTGAAATATCCATGAGCGACATCATCTTCAAGATAGGCCCGCGTATCAATGCTTCCGGCAGAATGGAGAACGGCAAGGAGAGTGTTGACCTGCTTGTGGAGAAAGATTTCAACATCGCAGTGAATGAAGCGCGCCACATCGACGAGTACAACGAGCAGCGCAAGGACATTGACAAGCAGATGACCGAAGAGGCCAACCAGATAGTCTCGCGCATCGATGCCCAGAAGCACCATTCGTCCATCGTGCTCTACGATGAGCATTGGAAAAAAGGTGTCATAGGCATTGTAGCTTCACGCCTTACCGAACTTTATTTCCGCCCGACGGTGGTAATCACGCGCGACGGCGACCTTGCCACTGGCTCTGCGCGTTCGGTGATGGGGTTCGACATATATTCGGCCATAAAGAGCTGTCGCGACCTGATGCTCAACTTTGGCGGGCACACTTATGCCGCAGGCCTGACGCTGAAATGGTGCGATGTGCCGGAATTCCGCAACCGCTTCCAGCACTATGTGGATGAGCATATCCTGGCGGAACAGACCGAGGCGATGCTGCGTATCGACGACGTGCTCGACTTCAAGGACATTACCAAGCGCTTCTTCAACGACCTGAAGCGTTTTTCTCCTTTCGGACCCGGCAACGAGAAGCCGATGTTCTGTACCAAGGGTGTCTACGATTATGGCACGAGCAAGGTCGTGGGACGTTCACAGGAACACATCAAGCTGGAGCTTGTAGATTCCAAGTCGTGCACTGTCGTCAACGGCATAGCCTTCGGACAGAGCGCTTCGGCAAGGTATATCAAGTCGAAGAGGTCGTTCGACATAGCCTACACCTTGGAGGCAAACGTGTTTAAACGCAACCAGGTGCAGCTTCAGATAGAGGACATACGTCCGACGGAAGAAGACATTTAGAGCCACGCTGCAAGCAAATGGAACCGGAGAAAAGAGACATCTATCGGGACATTCTCCGCCAATACTGGGGTTATGACGATTTCCGCGGCATCCAACGCGAGATCATCGAGAGTATTGGCTCTGGCAGGGATACTCTTGGCCTTATGCCTACGGGCGGCGGCAAGAGCATCACGTTCCAGGTTCCAGCTCTCGCCGCTGAAGGCACGTGCATTGTGGTGACGCCCCTTATTGCCTTGATGAAAGACCAGGTCCAGCATTTAAGGGCCAAGGGCGTAAGGGCGGCGGCTGTCTATTCGGGCATGAAGCGCAGCGAGATAGTAAGCACGCTGGAGAATTGCATCCTCGGCGATGTGAAGTTGCTTTATGTCTCGCCCGAGCGTCTCGATTCTGACATTTTCCAGATCAAGCTCCGCCACATGCGCGTGAGCTTCATCACTGTTGACGAGGCCCATTGCATCAGCCAGTGGGGCTACGACTTCCGTCCCGCCTATTTGGATATAGCCAATCTCCGGAAGATAAAGCCCGACATCCCCGTACTGGCGCTCACCGCCACGGCTACGCTCCAGGTCATCGACGACATCCAGGACAAGCTCTCGTTCAGGCAGAAGAATGTCTTCCGCATGAGCTTTGAGCGCAAAAACCTTTCTTATGTAGTGCGGAAAGCCGAAAACAAACCTGCCGAACTGGTGCATATTCTTCAGCGTGTTGCAGGCTCGGCTATAGTTTATGTCAGAAGCCGGCAGCGCTGCAAGGACATCTCCGAGTTCCTGAGCGGTTCGGGCATTGACTCCACATTCTATCATGCAGGTCTTGAACATTCAACCCGCGACGAGCGCCAGAAGTTGTGGCAGGAGGACAAAAAGCGTGTGATTGTGGCAACCAACGCCTTTGGCATGGGCATCGACAAGCCCGACGTGAGGATTGTGATCCACTTCGACTGCCCCGACTCCGTGGAGGCATATTTCCAGGAAGCGGGCCGGGCCGGTCGCGACGGTAACAGAGCTTACGCCGTCTTGCTGTGGAACGGCAGCGACATAAGTAAACTGACGCGGCGAGTCGACGAGAATTTCCCGCCGAAGGAATATATTAATAATGTGTACAACTGTCTTGCGTATTTTAGTGGTGTGGCGAACGGAAGTGGCATGGGCCACAAAATCTCTTTCGACATAGGGCGGTTTTGCGCTGTCTATCATCTGTTTCCCGTCCAGGTAGACTCCTCACTTCATATCCTCGACAATGCCGGTTACTTGCACTATGAGACCGACCCCGATTCGGCGGCTCGGGTTCACGTCTTGTTACGCCGCAACGATCTTTATCAACTCGACTCCCTGTCTGCCAACGATGAGGCGGTTATGACGGCTTTGCTCCGCTGTTATGGAGGTCTTTTTGCCGACTACCGTTATGTCGACGAGTCGCTCATAGCCTCGCAGGCACAGCTCACGCGCGACCAATGCTACCAAGTGCTGAAGAGCTTGAGCAAGCGCAACATCATAAGCTATATACCCCAACGCAAGATGCCTGTCATCACTTACCAACGCGACAGGGAAGATGAGGTGTTTATTCCCAAACAGGTATACGAAGACCGCAAGGAGCAGTTCATAAAGCGCATAGAGGCTGTCATGACTTATGCCGGCAACGACGACGTCTGCAGAAGTCAGCAACTGCTGCGTTATTTTGGTGAGGACGATGTGGAACAATGCGGCCATTGCGACGTTTGCCTGAACGACAAGCATAAGTCAGCGGGTTTCAAGAACGACACTGTCCAGCTCATCCTCGCACTTCTTTCCGACAAGGAGCAACACACATTGGATGAAGTGGCAGCATTGGATGCCCCGGACGAGGATGTTGACAAGGCGCTCCGTTTCCTAGTGAGCGAGAATATGGTCGGTATGGATGCGGACAAACTGATGCTGCGTAGATAAAAAAATAAAAGGCACACCTCACGGTGGGCCTAATATTATGAATTATACAAAAACATTATGATATCTATCGTCGCAAAGTACTAAGCTTTTTGTGTTGTTTTATGCCTTTCCTTTTCTGCTTGCAAAATTAGTGGTTTTCTTTCGTTGCCACAATACTTAAAATTGGTGATTTTGGCAAAAACATGGCAATGAGGTGTTGAATTAAAAGCAAAAAGCGTACCTTTGTAATACAAACCAAGTATAATTCTTTATAATCTGATAAATAATCATGCGCAATACTTTTGGGACAGTCTTCACCCTTACGTCTTTTGGCGAGAGTCACGGCACGGCTGTAGGTGGAGTAGTCGACGGAATGCCGGCAGGGATAGATATTGACATCGACTTCATACAGCGTGAACTCTCGCGCCGTCGTCCGGGCCAGAGCAAGATCACCACGTCGCGCAACGAGCCCGACCAGGTGGAGTTGCTCAGCGGAGTGTTTGAGGGAAAGTCGACAGGCATGCCCATCGGCTTCATGGTGCGCAACACCAACCAGCACTCCAAGGATTATGACAACATCCGCCGGCTCTTCCGTCCGTCGCATGCCGACTTTACCTATTTCTCAAAGTATGGCATCCGTGACCACCGTGGCGGCGGCCGTTCATCGGCGCGTGTCACCATAGCGCGGTGTGTCGGCGGTGCGTTGGCCAAGCTCGCCTTGAAGCAACTTGGCGTCACCGTTCAGGCTTATGTGTCGCAGGTCGGCAATATCGAGCTTGACCGCGACTACCGTTGCTACGACCTTTCCACTACTGAGGACAACGTGGTGCGTTGCCCCGATGCGTTGAAGGCAAAGGAGATGGAGAACCTCATCCTCGACGTCAAGGGAAGGGGCGATACCGTTGGCGGAGTGGTGACTTGCGTGATAAAAGGCTGTCCTGTAGGGGTAGGCGAGCCTGAGTTTGGCAAGCTCAATGCCCAGCTTGGTGCGGCGATGCTCTCTATCAATGCGGTGAAAGGCTTTGAGCTTGGCGACGGATTCGACATGGTGCGCCATTTCGGTTCCGAGGTCAACGACATCATGACACCCGACGGGTTGCTTTCCAACCATTCGGGCGGCATACAGGGCGGTGTCTCCAACGGTGCCGACATCTTCTTCCGTGTGGCCTTCAAGCCTGTGGCCACGTTGCTGATGCCGCAGCCGACGATAGACATCGACGGCAATGCCACCACTGTCGACGTGCGCGGACGCCACGACCCTTGTGTTGTGCCCAGGGCGGTGCCTATCGTTGAGAGCATGGCGGCAATGGTCATCCTCGACGGTTATCTGATGAACAAGACCGTTAAGCTGTGACCTCCATATATACGTGTGGCCTTATGATGGACAAACCTGTTGTGATAAAGAGTGCCGACCAAAGTCATGCACCTGAGATAGCTTCGCTCATAATGGAGGCGATGGACCACGACTGTTGTCGCAATTTCGCCGGACCGGAGCACACCTTGGACGATTTCCACCGCATGATGACCAAGCTCGTCATGATGGACGACAGCCAGTATTCTTACCGCAACACCCTTGTGGCGATGGTGGGCGATGCGGTGGCGGGCTGTCTTGTGGCTTACGACGGTAAAGACCTGCTCAGGTTGCGGCGGAGGTTCATAGAGCAGGCACGCGAATTTCTTGGCCGCGACTTCTCAGCCATGGACGAAGAGACCAAAGCTGGCGAATATTATCTTGACTCGCTGTGCGTGAAAGCAGACTTCCGCAAGCGGGGCATTGCCACCAAGCTTATAAAAGAGGCTGTCAGGCGTCACGGCAGCCAACCGGTAGGCTTGCTCGTTGACCACACCCACCCTTGGGCGGAGCGCCTTTACCGGGCCATAGGTTTCGTATTTGTCGATGAGACCATGTGGGGCGGCCATGCCATGAACCATTTGCAATATCTTCCGTAGAAACAAGCTCACCTTTCAGGTCAATGCCTGGAAGGTGATTTTTTTTGAATAAATAATAGCCTTGGAAATAGCGTGAAGTGCGGAAAATGTGTAACTTTGCACAAAAGAGGTATCAAAAATGTGTAAGACTCCACATTTTCGACACTTGAACGGTAATAGACATAAGAAGTATGTTTGACAGAAGGATTATACAAAAGCTCAAGGAATGGCAAATTAAGACGGACCGTAAGCCGTTGATTATGCTTGGAGCAAGACAAGTGGGCAAAACATCTGCCTTGAAAAGATTTGGCAAAGAATGTTTTGAACACTGTGCCTATTTTAGTCTTGATGAAGAGGAAGGCGTGTGCGACATATTCAAGAAAACCAAGAATCCGACGCAGATCATAGAGTTGCTGTCGTTTTTGACTGATGTACCCATACTGCCCGGCAAGACTTTGCTGGTTCTCGACGAGATACAAGAATGTCCCGAGGCCATTGCGTCCATGAAGTATTTCTGTGAAAATGCGCCGGAATATGCTGTGGCTTGTGCGGGGTCTCTGCTTGGGCTTGCCTTTGGGCACGAAGGGTTTTCTTTTCCGGTGGGCAAGGTCGACCATCTGGAAATGTATCCTGTATCTTTTTCAGAATTTCTGGAGCAAAAGGATGCCGCCCTCTACCGCTATTACCAAAGCATCAAAGGCTTCGACCCTATTCCAGATGTGTTCTTCGAACGGCTTTCGCAAGCTTTTATGGCCTATCGCATCTCGGGCGGAATGCCTGAGGCTGCTATGAAAATGATCGCTATGGACAAGGTTGGCGTAGAGACGGTGCTCAACAATATTCTCAAGGACTATGCGTTCGATTTTGTGAAGCACGCCTCTCCACTGCTGGCCAACCGCATCTCACACGTATGGAACTGCTTGCCTTCGCAACTGGCCAAAGAGAACCGCAAGTTCATCTATCAGCTGGTGCGTCCCGGGGCCAGGGCAAGAGAGTATGAGGATGCGTTGACATGGCTGAAGAATGCCGGACTGCTGTATAAAGTCAGTCTTTGTGCCACGCCCCAACTGCCGTTAAAGTCATATGAAAACCTCAGCATATTTAAAATATACTGTTTGGATATAGGGCTGCTGAGGGTTCTGGCAGAAATGGATGCTGACATATATCTCAACGACAACTCGGGATTCAAGGAGTTTAAGGGGGCATTGGCAGAAAACTACGTGCTCCAAAGCCTTATCACCCAAGGCGTAAGATGCTCGCGCTATTGGGCTTCGGGCAATAAGGCTGAGGTCGAATTCATCATCCAGCATGCTTCTACCGTAATTCCTATAGAGGTAAAGTCGGGCACGAGCGTCACTGGCAGAAGTTTGGTGGAATACAACAAGAAATATTCGCCAGAACTGCGTCTCCGTTTCTCTATGCTCAATCTGAAGAAGGACGACAATTTCGTTAACCTTCCTCTGTTCTTGGCAGACAGGCTGAGCGAGTTGGTGCTGGCATGAATACACTTCGTTTTCTGGGTGGCCTAAGGTTCACTTCGGTCACCTTAGGTTATGCATATTCGCTCTCTTCGAGTCCCCTGCACACCAAGAACTCATCTATAGGTATCACATACCGTGTGGCATCATCGAGCTGCCATTTTTAAGAGTGATGAAAAATCTCAACAAAAGGCTCTTTGAAAATCGATTTTTTTGAAAAACTTTTCCTCTCGTGCGATTTGAGCGATTTTTGCACCGTTTTCATAACACGTTTATAGACAGGTTGTTATATTTTTGCGGTTTAAAACAAGGCTGAAATTTCGGCTTTCGATTCGGCTTTACGTTAGAATCGCGCCGCCTTTACGTTAGAATCGCGGCGGCTTTACGTTAGAATCGCACCGCGATAGTGCTACTATCGCGACCCGATTTCATGATTTTTGGGTCTAAAATCGGCCTAAAGGTGCCCCTTTTAACACTTCGGAGCCTCCGTGGGCGTTCTAAATGGTGTGCCCCCCAAGTGTTAAAATCTTGCTATAAATCTTTACATTTTTCCAACACAGAGACAGCCTTATTTATCTGCGTTTTCCCGTAAACGATGCTATGCTTCAGCAGACATTTGGACGTCTTCACTGAAATTATATCGGGTCTATGTTGATTTGTGTGGGTGAAATATTGCGTTATAATCTTTCTTATTGATTTTTACCACACGAATCAACATATAACCTAAAATATTAATGAGAGATTAACGAATGATTAATGATGATTACACGTTCAAAACAACTTAACATTAATCGCCGTTAATCTTCCGTTAATCTGACATTAATCTTTCTTGGGTCTATGTTGAGTGTGGAAAAAGAAATGTGAGAAAGA
>CAZXGQ010000012.1:0-39559 GCA_964640415.1 uncultured Prevotella sp. | reverse complement strand
AACTTAACATTAATCGCCGTTAATCTTCCGTTAATCCGACATTAATCTTTCTTGGGTCTATGTTGAGTGTGGAAAAAGAAATGTGAGAAAGAATACACCCACACGAATCAGCATAGAACCGAGGAAATTTTACCGGACACCAATAATAATGAGACCAAAGTTGCACGGTTATTTTTATTTCCGAATCTCCTGGTCAGAAAAACGCTTGAGTCTATTCCCGAAATAATTTCTTTCCCATTGCGGTACGAGAGCTGTAGGAAGAGAGACGCAAAAATGGTCACAGCAGAATATTATCGAGGGTGACCTAAAACAAGAAAAGCACTCATTGAGAGTGCTTTAACTATAGAATGTGAGATTTTGCGAGCGCAGTTGATGGGGCTTCCACTATATGAAGACAGAGCCAATTTGGAAAACGAGTGCAGAGACTCCCCATGCGAGGCATGTGGTGTATCCGGCAGTGAAGAGAGCCCATTTCCATGAACCCGTCTCGCCTTTTATGGCCGCTATGGTGGCGATGCAAGGGAAATAGAGCAAGACGAACAGCAGATAGCAGTAGGCGGTGAGGTCGGCCAATGGCTTTATCTCGCTCACCGGCTTCTGGTGCAACTGTGCTATGTCGCGGCTCATGCTTTTGTTTATGAGCTCGTACTTGCCAGCATCGTTGTCTTCAAAGTCTTTGTCAGAATAGAGAATGCCCATTGTAGACGCCACAATTTCCTTTGCTCCTACGCCAGTCAAAAGTCCTACGTCGAGTTTCCACGTGAATCCCTGTGGCCTGAACACCGGCTCTACGGTCTTGCCTATCGTGGCAAGATAGCTCTGTTGCTGCTGTTCGTGCTCGTCAAGGCCTTGCGGGTGCGGGAAATAGCTCAGCGCCCAAACGATGATGGATGCCACGAGGATGATGCCTCCCATCTTCTTGAGATACATCTTGCCTTTCTCCCATGTGTGGCGTCCCAGAGCCTTGGCGGTGGGGAAGCGGTAGGGTGGGAGCTCCATCACGAAAGGCGTGTCCTCGCCCTTGAACAGGGTGTTGGAGAATATGCGGCTGATGACGACGGCGAGAATCATTCCGATGAGATAGAGCGACATCATGATAAACGGTGCCGCGCTTCGCGAGAAGAATGTCGCTATAATCATTATATATATAGGTATGCGCGCCTCGCAGCTCATGAGCGGGATGATGAGCATCGTGATGATGCGCGAGCGGTAGCTCTCTATGGTGCGTGTCGACATCACAGCCGGCACGTTGCATCCGAAGCCCATGATGAGAGGTATGAAACTCTTGCCATGGAGTCCCATCATGTGCATGATCTTGTCCATGATGAAAGCCGCCCGCGACATGTAGCCGGAGTCTTCCATGAACGATATGAAGAGATAGAGAATGAGAATTTGCGGCAGGAAAGACGCCACACTGCCCACACCGCCGATAATGCCATCGACAAGCATGGCCTTTACTGGGCCGTCGGGCAGAAGGTTGCCTATCATGTCACCTGTCCAGCCAAAGAAGGCGTCGAGCCAGTCTTGCGGATACGAGCCCAACCAAAAGGTGGCCATGAACATGACGGCAAGGATGAGGATGAATATAGGGAATCCGACGTAGCGGTTGGTCAGAATCCTGTCGAGAATGTGGGTCACTTGATAAGTGTCCTCCTTGTCGCCGGTCTTGTAGTTGGCTTCCTCCAACGCTCCGTGGATGAAGCCGTACTTGGCGTCCATGATGGCGGTTTCGGAGTCAACTTTCGTTTCCTCCATCACACGGTTTGCCGCCTGGTCGCGATGGCGGAATATTTCGTCGGCATCGGGCAAGAGCTTGATGTAGTCCTCGACATTCTTGTCGCGCTCGAGCAGTTTTATAGCGAGATAGCGTGTGGAGAAACGTTCGCGCAAGTCGGTTTCCTGTTTGAGGTGCTCCTGTATCTCCTTGATGCCGTATTCCAGCTCGTGTCCGTGGTTGATATGGATGTGGCGGTAGTGGGAGTCGGCGTCCTCTGTGCCTTCGTAGATGGCTATCACCTTGTCGTAAAGGTCGTTGATGCCTTTTCCTGACTTGAACACCGTTGGCACCATTGGCAAGCCGAAGAGTTCGGAGAGCTTGTCGCTGTCAACGTTGTCGCCACGCTTCACGGTTTCGTCGAACATGTTGAGTGCGACCACCACGCGAAGGTGCATGTCTATGAGTTGGGCGGTAAGATAAAGGTTGCGCTCAAGGTTGCTGGTGTCTATGACGTTGATTACTACGTCTGGTGTCTTCTCCACGAGCTGTTTGCGCACATAAAGTTCTTCAGGAGAGTAGGCTGAAAGAGAGTAGGTGCCGGGAAGGTCTACTATATTGAATGTGTAGCCCTTGTATTTGGCGTGGCCCTCCTTGGCATCCACGGTGACGCCAGAATAGTTGCCGACACGCTCGTGCGAACCGGAGGCGAAATTGAAGAACGAAGTCTTGCCGCAGTTGGGGTTGCCCACCAGCGCCACGTTAATGACCTTACTCTTGGCTTCGGCGGCCTTTTTCAGTTCTTCATCGGAGAGACAGTCGCTGGCGTGCAAATGAGGAGTTTCGTTTTTCGCTTCGTTTATGCTTGGTTCCTCATTGGTCATGACCTCGATCATGTGAGCTTCGGAATGTCGCAGGCTGACCTCGTAGCCCATTACTCTATATTTTACTGGGTCTTTCAGCGGTGCATTGAGCAGGACGTCTACCTTTTGTCCCTTGATAAACCCCATCTCGACTATGCGTTTGCGGAAACCTCCGTGTCCGGTTACCTTGACGATGATGCCGCTTTGACCTGTATGCAGTTCTGATAATTTCATTACTGTTTATGTGTGTTTTCTATCCAAACGCAAAGATACATAAAAAATCCTTTGCCGGATTAGCGGCAAAGGATTCTTGAAAGAAAAATACCTAAAAATGGTGATTTTCTTGTGTTTTCTTGATCAAAAGGCGGTTATTCTCCGACCTTGATAGCCTTGTAGTCGGTCTTGCCTGAAGGCCAGACGCCAGTGATGAAGAGTACAGGGTTCTTGCTCAGCGAAGCTTCCTTGACAGCTTCCTGCAAGTCGGAAATGGCCTTCATCGGCTTGTCGTTGGCAGTGAGGATGATGAAGCCGTCGTCGATGCCGCCGTCCTTGAATGCGCCTTTCTTCACGTTCTTCACCTGAAGACCGTAGTTGATGCCGAGCTGTTTTTTCAGGTTCTCGTCCACGGGGAGCACGTTGGCGCCAAGCACTGCGAAGTCGGCTGTCTTCATGATCTTAGTGTTGCCCTGCTTGTTCTTAAGCTCAACGGTCTTCGACATCTCCTTCTTGTCGCGCAACCATGTTATCGTGGCCTTGTCGCCGGGCTTCTTGTTGTTCATAATCTGCTGGAGTTCAGCCATCTTGGCAACGCTCTTCCCGTCGATCTTGGTAATGACGTCGCCCTCTTTCAATCCTGCAGAAGCTCCGGCGCCGTCAGCCTCGACTGATGCCACGTAAACACCAGTGTTGGTGCCGAATTCGGGCACGTCCTTGCCCTGGTCTTTCAGGTTGTCGATCTGGTTGTGGAGGTCACCGCCACGTATGCCAAGATAAGCGCGCTGCACTGTGCCATATTGCTTCAGGTCGCTCACCACCTTGTTCATGATAGCTGTAGGAATGGCAAAACCATAGCCGGCATAAGAGCCAGTCTCGGAATAAAGCATGGCGTTGATGCCCACGAGCTCGCCCTCGGCTGTGACCAAGGCTCCGCCGGAGTTGCCACGGTTAATAGCAGCGTCGGTCTGTATGAAGCTCTCTACGCCGTTGGCGCCCATTGAGCGTGCCTTGGCTGAAACAATACCGGCAGTGACAGTGTTGTTGAGTCCAAACGGGTTGCCCACGGCGATAACCCATTGTCCCACTTTCAGCTTGTCGGAGTCGCCGATGGGAAGAGTTGGTAAGTTTTTGCCTTCAATCTTGATAAGTGCAAGGTCGGTTGTGGGGTCGGTACCGATGATTTTGGCGTTGTATTCGCTGTTGTCTTCAAGTGTGACTGTCAATTCGTCAGCTCCGGCCACAACGTGGTTGTTGGTAACGATATATCCGTCAGCACTGATTATGACGCCTGAGCCCAAGCCTTGCTGCTTAGGTGTGCGCACCTGGCGCTTCTGCTTTCCTCCATTGCCCTGTCCGGGATTGCCGAAGAAACCGAATGGGTCTGAGAAGAAATCGCTGAAGGGGTCGCTCTCCATCTCCACCACTTTAGTCTTTGAGTTTTGTACGGTCTTGATACTCACTACTGCTGCCAGTGCCTTCTTTGAGGCATAGGTGAGGTCTACGGGTTGGCCTGCCTGCTCCACGGCATTTGTGGCAGCCTTAGCCTTCATGACAGCTCCGGCCGAGAAGGTCAACGACACAACACAAAGGCCACCTACAACGTAAGAAGTGATTTTTTTCATGTCTTTAATATTTTATAATTATTCTGTTTCTTTTCTGTTTTTGTACTTGCAAATATAAGGTCAAAAAACGGTAACTTGTCATTCTGGCAGTTATGTTTATTCGATTTTAACACTTTGATTTTAACACTTAACGCTTCTTCAACAGAAGGGTAGGTTATTTCACAATAGTTTAAATAGCTGAGAAAGTAAAAACATGTAAAATACTGTGGTAATATCCTTGTTTGATAAATGTTTTTATTAATTTTGCAACTGATATGCCATGGTCAAATGGTCATGCACATATTATAATATAAAGATATTGTAAGACAGTGCCCCGGCTTGTCGCTGGTGTCACGATAGTGTCACGAGAGGAAAGTCCGGGCAGCATAAGGCGCTCCACTTCTGAAAATGGAAGCTGTCGGCGACGACAGGTGAAGGTAGAAGAAAATAACCGCATGCGCTTGAAACTGTCGGGGATTGCCCCGGGAAGTCGGTGCGTGTAAGGGTGAGAAGGTGGTGTAAGAGACCACCAGCCGGCGGGTGACCGTCGTGGCTGTACCGTCTGGAGGCTGCAAGTTCGCGTATACCATCGTCATGATAGGGTTGCCTGCCCGATGCTTCTCTGAAAGCAACGATGGAGGGTAGAATGCTTGAGCTGCAGGGTGACTTGCAGATTAGATAAATGACAAAGCTCTCCGCTTGCGGGGATACAGAACCCGGCTTATCAGGGCACTGCCTTACTTTTCTTTTTTTTTGTATAACCACGCTAAAAGTCTTGAAGACATGAAAGATCTGCAACCGAATATCCTTGACGATTATCAGCATCTCGTTGCCAACGCCATAGAGCAATGGGGGGCGGAGTCTGACTTCCCTGTCATGGATGGAGTGGACAGAGAAGAGTTGGATGACTATCTCTTTGAATACCAACGCATTCTCGATAGCGAGGGAAGCCAGAAAGCACAGCTTACCAAATATGGGATAGTTGCCATTATACCTATAATTATTCTCAGCGCTTTTCCCGAGAGCATGCTGCCATGGGGTAAATACACGCTTGTTGTCGGTGTTGCGATAGGTGTGGCCCTCGCACTATGCCTCAAGGGCTTGGCGGTCTTGCTTGTCAAGTCGAGACTGCGGAGTCTTCGAAGTGCTAATGCAGGCCTTGCCGACTTTTCTGCAAGGGTGATAGCCTATCGGGACAACAAGAATGCCGCATCATAATCAAAGCAAACAGTATGGAAAACAACTCGTTGCCCGACTTTATGAAATATAAGGACGGTTATACGTCTGAAAAGTTCATAGACAAGATATCGCATATCGCCAAACGTGCCGGTGCCAAATTAGTCTATGTTTCGCTGATACTTTATTATACCTTGCAGAGCGACAGCGTGTCGTTGAAAGACAAGGCTATGATAATAGGGGCTTTGGGCTATCTCATAAGTCCTCTCGACATTGTCCCCGATGCCATCCCCATAGCCGGACTCGGCGATGACCTCACCGTGCTGCTTTATGTGGTTAAGAAGGTTTGGGGCGATGTGCCCGAGCCGGTAAGGGAGAAAGCTCATGCAAAGTTGTCAAAGTGGTTTGACAGCGACGAGATGAGTGAGGCCGATGATGTCTTCTCCGAAAACAATGCTTGAGCAAAGAAAGATCATACATGTAGACATGGATGCCTTTTATGCCTCGGTTGAGCAGCGCGACCATGCAGAGCTGCGAGGCAAGCCTATAGCCGTGGGGCGTGATGGTCCACGGAGTGTGGTGTCCACGGCAAGTTATGAGGCAAGACGTTTCGGAGTGCATTCGGCCATGTCGGTGTACACCGCAAAACGTTATTGTCCAGACCTTATTGTGGTAGAAGGCAGGCATGAGCATTACAAGGAGGTGTCGGAGCAGGTGCATTCCATTTTCAGAGAATATACCGACTTGATAGAGCCCATCTCGTTAGACGAGGCGTTTCTTGATGTGACAGAGAATAAAAAACACATCCTTGAGCCTGCGGATATAGCCGCGGAGATAAGAAACCGTATTCGCGATGAGCTGCATTTGACCGCTTCGGCAGGCATTTCCTTTAACAAGTTTCTTGCGAAGATAGCAAGCGACTACAACAAGCCAGACGGGCAGTTTGAAGTTACGCTTGATGAGGCGCCAGGCTTCATTGCCCATTTGCCGGTTGAGAAATTTTGGGGGGTGGGTGCCAAGACGAGCGTGATGATGCACAAGATGGGCATATTTACCGGTGCAGACCTCAAGGCCGTGTCGCTCAGCCATTTAAAAGACGTGTTCGGAAAGGTTGGGGAGGTGTATTATAACTTTGCCCGAGGTTTGGACGACCGCCCAGTCGTGGCGTCGAGCTTGCGCAAGTCTGTCGGCTGTGAAAAGACAATGGAAACCGATATCACCATGCGGTCGCAGATGCTCATAGAGCTTTACCATCTTGTCATAGAACTCGTGGAACGTCTTGACAAGGCGGGGTTCAAGGGAAAAACGCTTACGCTGAAGATAAAGTATGCCGATTTTACGGCTGTAACCCGCTGTGTCACAGCAAACCAAGTGTTACTGTCGAAGAATGACATCCTTACGCTTGCCAAGCAGTTGCTGCAAAAAGTGGAATTCTCGGCCACGCGTCCGGTGAGGCTGGTCGGACTGTCGGTGAGCAATCCTTTTGAAGAAACCGGACACAGTCAGCGTTATGTCCAAGGGTATCTTGACTTTGGTGATGGTTTTTGGAATGTCTTTTGAAAGTGCAAAAAAATATTTTGCCAAGAAACAAACGCTTGCATATTCCAAACATTCTTCGTAACTTTGCAATAATAACAAGACAAATGCACCGATAATAAAAGATGGCAGTGGCAGCAGCAACACGGAAGGCTTCCTCCACCAAGAAAAAAACAGGCAGGAGGGAGTACGGAAAAGGAAAGAAGCGCGACGTCAAGCGCAATATTCCCACAGACTTAATCCCATTGGAAAATGAGACATGGCTGTTGCAACCCATAGCTGTGACAATGATGCGGCACGACTATTCTCTTATTCAGATAAGAATACTCGTGAGCGTTGTTGAGAAAATGCAGCAGAAACTCCGTGAGATGCTCGATATGAAAACCCTCGAGCCGTCTCTTTTTCCGACAGAGCTCGACCCTGACGGCAGACTGGAGATAAAGCTGTTTTTCAAGAGTCTTGGTGTGGACCCGAATCATTATCCCCAACTTCGCGAAAGCTTGAAACTACTGGCCACAGTTCCGGTGGAAATACCATACAAGACCGTGGACGGCAGAAACTATCTCAAAGTGACCAACCTTTGCGACGTGTATATTCCTGAGGGTGCCGGGATATACGAGAAATACACATTGCTTAAAATAGACCGCCAGGTGGCAGAGCGATTGCTCTCGCTGCGACTTGGCTATTCAACTCTCGGAAAGCAAATAGTCTTCTCATGCCATAACCGTTACTCGCAACGCGTCTACATGTTCATAAAGAGCTGGATTGACAAAGGTACATGGGTGGTCAATACCTTCGAGTTTCGCAAGATGCTCCGTCTGGAGAACATGTATACCAAATTCAGCGACTTCTGCCGCCGAGTGCTTGAACCTGCCAAGACGGAACTGCGAGAACTTGCCGAGAACGGATTTTGCGATTGCTATTTCGACTACGAGAAACGCTACGACCATGGTCAGCGCGGCGGCGAGCCTGATGACCTTGTGTTCCACATTTATCGACCAAAAAACAAGGCGGCGGCTCAGTTGGAGCATATCTCAGACTTGCAGAGACGGCAGTTTGCCGATATGCTGACACGCTATTTTGGCTTCGACAATGGTATGGCCGACCGCATGAGCATGCGCATAACCCCAGACAACTATACCGATGCTGTGTCGAAGTTGATGGATTTGCGTAAGCGTATGGGACACGACCTGACCGTTCACGACCGTGCGGCGTACACATACGCGGCACTCGACAATCTCTTCAGGGGCGTGACCATAGTCAAGAAAAGTTGACGGGCACAAGACGCTGAATAAATAATAAAGAACATAACAAAACAATAAACGCAACATAACATGAGATCACGTACATCAGATTGGTTTGAGATTAAAATTCGCTATGCCAAGACACAAGAGGACGGCACGCAGAAAAATGTCACCGAACATTATGTGGTCGACGCGCTGAGCTTTACCGAGGCAGAGGGAGCCATAATTGAGGAGATGAAGGTGTTTATCTCTGGCGACTATAAAATCACCGACATTAAGCCGGCGGCTTACCATGAAATCTTCTTTTCCGACATGGACAGGGACGACAAATGGTACAAGGCAAAACTGATGTTTATAACCATCGACGAGAAATCGCAAAAAGAGAAGCGCTCTGCTGTAAACTATCTGGTTCAGTCTGCCTCATTGCCAGGCGCAGTACAGAACATCACAGAAGTGATGGGCTCAACGATGATAGACTATGAAATGGCAAGTGTTGCCGAGACCCAGATAATGGATGTCTTTGAGCATGACTCCAATCCGCAAAGCCACAAGAAGCTTGAGGATGCAGCTCAAAAGGAGGAAGCATGAAAGACGTTGAGATAGTAAACAACATGAATGCGGTGCGAGCTTGTTTGCCGGAAGGTGTCAGGCTCGTAGCCATTAGCAAGTATCATCCAAAGGAAGACATTGAGGCAGCTTACAATGCCGGCCAACGTGTTTTTGGTGAAAGCCATGAACAAGAGTTGAAGGATAAGGTAGAGCAGTTGCCTAAAGATATTGAATGGCATTTTATAGGGCATTTGCAGACGAACAAGGTTAAATATATTGCCCCGTATATCTCTATGATTGAGGCTGTTGACTCAGTTAAGCTGATGAAGGAGATTAACAAGCAAGCAGCCAAGAATAACCGTATCATTGATATTCTTTTGGAGCTTCATATCGCTGAGGAGGAAACAAAATATGGCTTCACGCTCGACTATTGTCGTGAGATGCTGAAATCACAAGACTGGAAAGAATTGCATAATGTCCGCATATGCGGGGTCATGATGATGGCAAGCAATGTGCCGGATGAAGCTAAGATACGCCAAGAAATGGATTTGGCATGGGAGTTCTTTACAGAGATAAAACAAGATTACTTCGCTGATGCCCCATGGTTTAAGGAGCGTTCGTGGGGTATGAGCCATGATTATATGATAGCCGTCCAGTGCCATTCCACAATGGTTAGGGTAGGGACGGGAATCTTTGGACCAAGAGTATATTAAAATCTTAGAAAATATGGAAAACGGTAAGATTGATGTCCTGCTGGGTCTGCAGTGGGGCGACGAGGGCAAAGGCAAGGTAGTAGATGTCCTTACCCCGAAGTATGACGTAGTGGCACGCTTCCAAGGCGGTCCCAACGCTGGTCACACTCTGGAATTTGAAGGACAGAAATATGTTCTCCGCAGCATTCCATCGGGTATTTTCCAGGGAGGAAAGGTAAACTTCATCGGCAACGGTGTGGTGTTGGCCCCAGACTTGTTCATGGATGAGGCTAAAGACCTTGAGAAGAGCGGTCATGAGCTTCACACACGTCTGCGTATTTCCAAAAAGGCACACTTGATCATGCCTACCCACCGCATCCTCGACCGTGCGCAGGAAGCAGCAAAGGGCAAGAATAAGGTTGGTACGACAGGCAAGGGCATTGGCCCTACTTATACTGACAAGGTAAGTCGTAACGGACTGCGTGTCGGTGACATCCTTGAGAATTTCGAGGCTAAATATGAGGCCCACAAGCAACGTCATCTTGATATGCTTAAGTCACTCGGTTGGACTGACTTTGAGGGATTTGAGGAAACGGAGAAGAAATGGCTTGAAGGTGTGGAATTCCTCCGTAAGTTCCCTATCGTGGACAGCGAGATTGAGATAAACAAGTTGTTGCGCTCCGGCAAGACCATTCTTTGCGAAGGTGCTCAAGGCACAATGCTTGATGTTGACTTTGGCAGCTATCCATTTGTTACTTCAAGCAACACCATCTGCGCAGGTGCTTGCACAGGCTTGGGAATCGGACCAAACAAGATAGGAAATGTCTACGGCATAATGAAGGCTTATTGCACTCGTGTCGGTGCCGGACCATTCCCGACAGAGCTCTTCGATGAGACCGGAAATACTATCCGCGATCTCGGTCACGAGTATGGCGCTGTGACGGGTCGTGAGCGTCGTTGTGGCTGGATTGACCTAGTTCAGTTGCGTTACAGCATTATGGTAGACGGTGTCACAGAACTCATCATGATGAAGAGTGACGTGCTCGACAGCTTCGATACCATTAAGGCTTGTGTCGCTTACCGCTTGCCCGATGGCACAGAAACACGCGATTTCCCATACGAGATTGACAATGTGGAGCCGATATACAAGGAACTGAAAGGTTGGAAGACAGACATGACGAAGTTCACTTCGCCTGAACAGTTCCCGCAGGAGTTTAAGGACTACGTTAAGTTCATTGAGAACGAGCTGGAGACGAAGATAGGCATTATCTCAATCGGCCCAGATCGTGACCAGACCATCATACTTTGATATTTTAACTTATAGCCAATATGGGTTCAAATAAACCGTCCATCCCAAAGGGCACCCGTGACTTCGGTCCCGAGGAGATGGCAAAAAGAAACTATATATTCAATACCATCAAAGAGGTGTATGCCCTCTATGGTTTTCAGCAGATAGAGACTCCTGCTATGGAGACCCTTCACACTCTTTTGGGAAAGTATGGTGACGAGGGTGACAAGCTCTTGTTCAAGGTCTTGAATTCTGGTGATTATTTGAAAGGCATCAGTGACAGTGACCTGCAGGAACGCAATGTGCTTAAACTTCAGGCCATGCTTTGCGAGAAGGGATTGCGATATGACTTGACCGTGCCTTTTGCCCGCTATGTGGTGATGCACCGCGAGGAATTGCAATTGCCATTCAAGCGTTATCAGATTCAGCCGGTGTGGCGTGCCGACAGACCACAGAAAGGACGCTATCGTGAGTTCTATCAGTGTGATGCCGATGTGGTTGGCAGCAATTCGCTTCTCAATGAGGTAGAGTTGATGCAGATTGTTGACACAGTATTCTCTAAGTTTGGCATTCATGTCGAGATAATGATCAACAATCGAAAGATTCTTTCTGGTATTGCGGAGGTCATAGGTGAGGCTGACAAGATTGTGGACATAACAGTTGCCATTGACAAGCTCGATAAAATCGGTATTGACAATGTCAATGAGGAATTGCGCAATGACGGACTGCCAGAGGAGGCTATAGCAAAATTACAGCCAATAATAAAGCTTGACGGCTCTAACGATGAGAAGCTTACCGTTATGGAGGAGTTCCTGAAGTCTTCAGAGGTCGGTCTTAAGGGCGTGGAGGAGACAAGGTTTATCCTTGACACGCTTAAAACTGTCGGATTAAAGAATGCGGTTAACTTCAATCTCACACTTGCTCGTGGTTTGAACTACTACACTGGTGCAATCTTTGAAGTCAAAGCTCTTGATACGCCTATGGGCAGTATCACGGGTGGTGGACGCTACGATAACCTAACAGGTATTTTCGGAATGCCTGGCCTGTCTGGCGTGGGTATCAGTTTTGGTGCCGACCGCATATATGATGTGCTTAATGCGCTTGACCTTTATCCAAAAGAAGCTACTTCGGCAACCCAGCTGCTTTTCATCAACTTTGGTGAAAAAGAAACTATGTATTGCCTCCCAATTGCCTCAATGGCGCGCAAGGCCGGTATACGTACGGAAATCTTCCCGGATAAGGCAAAGATGAAAAAACAAATGGGATATGCCAATGCAAAAGGCATAGCATTCGTGGCTTTAGCCGGTGATGACGAGATAGCACAAGGAAAGGTAACTTTAAAGAATATGGCAACAGGAGAACAGAAACTTGTTAGCCAAGAAGAGCTTGTAAAAGAGGTTCTCGCATAAATAAATAGGTTATTTTATTTTACATTTATAGGTTGGTTGACGTGCATTATAATGTAAGTCAACCAACTTTTATTTTGCAAATCGAACTAAATTGATTAACTTTGCAGATAATTAAACAAAATTAGACAGTTTGTCACATTCTTGCGTATTAGGAAAATTATGAACAATTCTGCTTATAGCCGACTTGTGGAAAGTGGTTTGCGTCCTTCAACCCAAAGACTTGCCATCATGTCTTTCTTGCTTACTCACCGTACGCATCCAACTGTTGAAGATGTCTACCAGGGTGTTGTGCCAGATGTGCCAACGTTGAGCAGGACTACTGTCTATAACACTTTACGTCTTTTTTCAGAGAACGGTGCGGCGCAGATGATAACAATAGATGAGCATCATGTGTGCTATGATGGTGATATTCATCCACATGTTCATTTCTTGTGTCGGAAGTGTAGTAGGGTGTTTGACCTTATGAACGAGAAGGCTCCTAAATTTGAAAATGCTGTAATGTGTGATGGTAACATTATAGATGAGGTGCAGCTTTATTACAAAGGTGTTTGCAAGGAGTGTCTTAAGAAAGAAAAGGCTATTGAAGACGGCAACTTGTGTGCTGGAACATGTTAATGAAAACTCTGCAATAAATATCTGTGGTTATTATCTGCAATTGATACAGCAATTAGTCATAATAAAAATCCGCAATGCCAAAACTTAAAAGTCGACATTGCGGATTTTGTACGTTTAGCGTTATTCTTTTCGTTTTACGATTAATGAGTAGCTTGCCACCAAGCTGTCTTTTCTTTTCCTTTCAAAGCTACGCTGTTGATGCTTGGATCAGATATTGTAATACCCGAATACCTCTTCAGTCTTATGATTTTTCCTCCTTCTAAAGGATTTAAGGCTGAATAAATAGAATCTGTATTGACGGTACTCTTAATCGTTTGATTGAAAGCAGAATTGAAATCGTTCAGTAAGTCATTGTCTGTACACAACGAATCCACATAGTCTTTCATGTCATAGAAAATGCTTTTACTGAATCCATCTAATACTTGAATGCTATCGAGCTTGTTACTGTCAAATGTAAACTTGGAGTTTATGAGTTTCATCATTTCCGCAAGTTTGTCCATTTGCCTACAATCAATAACCGACAGCGTACCACATGGCATTTTGTAGTTGGAATAGAACTTATAGAATGCATCGGTAACTGTGGCATAAGTAGGTGTCGGCGATGCGAGGGCCGTCCACATGGTTTGGTAAGGCATGCCTTCAACCATTACTTCAGAGGTGGAACCAATTAGAAAATTGGTGACATCCTTTAGTTGATAGGCAGTTTCAACATTCGCCATGTAGCAGTCATCGAAGAGAATGAATTGCATTTTGAGACCTGCGTTTCTTATGCCTGTTTCCAAGGATTCTATGTCTGTACCATAATTGTCAATGTCATCGACGCTTCCATAAAATCTGGTAGGGTAATAAGGAACAAAGGCGGTTGTGCCATTGGGTGAACCATAAGCGTTTTGTCTTGTCTTGGCAGAATAGGGATAGTTGTTCCAGTCGTTTTTGAATGTCCATCCCATACCATGACTGCTTACCACCATAGCGTAGTTCAGTGCAGACGCATAGCTTTGCACATCGTTGAGAAGTTGGGTAATGCCGTCAGCTGTGGTATACGAATTGCCGGAATATTCCTTGATAGGCGTATGCTGTATTTTCTTGTCTTCAAGTGATATTTCATAAAGCGAAGACTTGTCTGCTGACGTGCTCAAGAAGACAAGAGCCCGTCCGTTCATTTCTCCTGCATTTACGATTGCACTCTCTATGCTGTCAAGGTTTTGCTTGAAGTATGGGTATAGACCTTGATAGCCGTTTGCCGTTCCCGTCCATGGCATAAACACAAGTATTGTCTGTTTGTTGATGCTGTCGGTATCAATGCCTTCCTCTGAGCAGGATGACACTGATAATACAGCGGCAAGAAAGACAAGTAAATACAGTATACGTTTCTTCATAAGAATATAACGGATGCAAAAATGCATCCGTTTTAATTACTTTTTAGCCTTAAGTGCCTTGAGGCTTTCTTCGATGTTGGCAATCTTCTCCTGTGCGTCGCTCTGCTTTTTTCTCTCTTTCTCTACCACCGCCTCAGGGGCATGGGCAACAAAATTGGCATTGGAGAGCTTCTTTTCAACGCCTGTCAAGAAACCTTTGAGGTGCTGAAGCTCCTTCTCTTGTTTCTCAATTTCAGCGTCTATGTCAATGAGGTCGCCAATAGGTACGGCAAACTCATCGGTGCCTACCATAAACGAAGAGGCATCAGCAGCCTTACTGTCAGCCACTACGAGAGATTTCAGGTTTGCCATCTTCATTATGATGCTACTGTAAGTTTCGTAATGATTTTCACCAATAGCGTGCAGCTCAAGTTCCTTTTTGGGAGCAATATTCTTATCGTTGCGGATGGCTCTCACACTTGCGACAATCTGCTTCACCACTTCCATGTCGGCACACAGCTTGTTATCGTCAGCTTGTGGCTTCTCGATATTCAGCGTAGAGACCATGATGCTCTCTCCCTGCTTGCGGTCTGTGATGTGTTGCCACAACTCTTCAGTGATGAATGGCATGAATGGGTGGAGCATTTGCATCAATGTCTCAAAGAAATGCAATGTCGCATTCATTGTCGCATTGTCAATTGGCTGTTGTTTGCCATCGACATATGCAGGCTTGACGAGCTCAAGATACCAGGCTGAGAACTCATCCCAGAACAGACGGTATACTGTCATCAACGCTTCTGATATGCGATATGTCTTGAACTGTTCGTTCATGATGGCGTTCACCTCCTTGAGCTTAGCCTCAAACCATGCCACTGCTATGCGGCAGTTCTCTGGCTGCTCAATGTCGGCAGACTCCCAACCCTTGACAAGACGGAAGGCATTCCATATCTTATTGTTGAAGTTGCGTCCCTGCTCGCACAAGCTCTCGTCGAAGAGGATGTCGTTGCCTGCAGGCGCCGACAACATCATTCCCATACGCACGCCGTCGGCTCCATATTTGTCCATGAGCATGATGGGGTCAGGTGAGTTGCCGAGACTCTTTGACATCTTGCGACCAAGCTTGTCTCTGACGATGCCCGTGAAATAGACATGACGGAATGGCATCTTGCCTCTGTATTCATAGCCGGCCATAATCATGCGCGCTACCCAGAAGAAAATGATGTCGGGACCCGTAACAAGGTCACTTGTAGGATAATAATAGTTTATTTCCTCATTGTTCGGGTCAAGTATTCCGTTGAAGAGTGAGATTGGCCACAACCAGCTTGAGAACCACGTGTCAAGACAGTCGCTCTCTTGTTCAAGTCCTTCGGCAGTTAATGAAGGGTTCTTCTTTTGAGCCTCATTAAGAGCCTCTTCTGCTGTTTCTGCCACCACAAAGTCGCGTTTGCCATCGGTTGTCGTGAAATAGAAGGCAGGAATGCGGTGACCCCACCAAAGCTGGCGGCTGATGCACCAGTCCTTTATATTCTCAAGCCAATATTTATAAGTGTTCTTATACTTCTTGGGGAAGAATTCAAGCTCATCGCTCATTACAGGAGGCAGGGCGATGTCGGCAAAGTGCTTCATCTTCAAGAACCACTGTGTTGAGAGCTTTGGCTCTATAGGCACATTGGTACGCTCGGAGAATCCAACCTTGTTGTCGTAGTCCTCGACTTTCTCCATAAGGGCGGCATTCTCGAGATCGATGGCAATTTTCTTGCGTACATCCATTCTGTCTTCTCCAACGTACAAACCGGCAGCTTGGGAGATGGTGCCATCATCATTGAATATGTCGATGGTCTCCAAATTATGCTTCATTCCGAGCATATGGTCGTTTACGTCATGCGCAGGCGTGACTTTAAGACAACCGGTACCGAACTGGATGTCAACGTAAGAGTCCTCGATGACAGGAATCATGCGATTGACCAAAGGAACGATGACGTGAAGACCTTTCAACCATGTGTTTTTCACGTCCTCAGGGTTGATGCACATTGCAGAGTCGCCCATGATAGTCTCTGGACGAGTCGTTGCTACAACAGCATAGTAGCCTTTTGTGTCTTGGTGAATCACATTGCCTTCGTCTTTGCGTTCAACCTTTGCACTGTCCTCTTCAGCCACATAGTATTTCAAGTAATACAGCTTTGAGTGCTCGTCCTTGTAGATAACCTCTTCGTCAGAAAGGGCTGTCTTGGCTTTGGGATCCCAGTTGACCATGCGCACGCCACGATAGATAAGGCCTTTGCGATACAAGTCTACAAAGACGCGGATAACGCTTTTCGAGCGTGTTTCATCCATGGTGAATGAAGTGCGGTCCCAGTCACATGAGCATCCAAGCTTGCGAAGTTGCTTTAAGATGATTCCGCCATGCTCGCGTGTCCAATCCCAAGCGTGCTCAAGAAATTGTTCGCGTGTGAGATCGGTTTTGTTGATGCCTTGCTCGGCAAGTTTGCCTACGACTTTGGCTTCTGTAGCTATTGAAGCGTGGTCGGTGCCTGGTACCCAGCATGCATTCTTACCCTCCATGCGTGCTCTGCGCACAAGGATATCCTGGATTGTGTTGTTGAGCATGTGTCCCATATGGAGCACACCTGTGACATTTGGTGGGGGAATTACCACCGTGTATGGCTCACGACCATCGGGGTGAGATGAAAACAGCTTGTTGTCAAGCCAATACTGATACCATTTCGACTCTACTTGATTCGGGTCGTACTTACTTGCCAATTCCATGTATCTCTTAATAATTTTTGTTGTCAGAATATTGTCGGTGCAAAATTACGAATTTTAAAACAAAAACCATTAACTTTGCAAGAAAATAACCTTAGTTATGCATACCAAAGAGGATAAACTGAAGGCTTTTGAGCGTTTGCTCGATGTGCAAGAGCGGCTTCGACATGATTGCCCATGGGATAAGGCCCAGACTTTTGAGAGTTTGAGACCAAATACTATAGAGGAGACATTTGAGCTTTGTGATGCTCTAATGAAAGATGATCGCCCGGAGATTTGCAAAGAGCTTGGCGATGTTATGGAGCACGTCATACTTTACTCGGTGATGGGGTCCGAGACGGGAGAATTCGACATAGCAGATGTCTGTAACCATCAGGCAGACAAGTTGATGTTTCGTCACGATTTCATTGACTGGCGTGGGTGGACTGTGAGCAACGGCAATATGGAAGTTGACGCAGACGGTCATGTTAACTATAAGAAGGTGAATTCTCCAGCAAAAGTGTCTTCCAACCGTACGGTACAGACATCTTCAGAGGTAGAGTCGTCTTGGGAACAACGCAAGCAAATGGAACGTGATGGCAACAAGACTGTGCTGAGCGGTGTGCCGGATACTTTGCCATCGGTCATTAAGGCTTATCGCATTCAAGACAAGGCGCGAAACGTCGGGTTTGATTGGAAAGAGCCCAGAGATGTTTGGGACAAGGTGCGTGAAGAGCTTGGAGAGTTGGAAAGAGAACTTGAGAAGGGAGACAAGGAACGTTCTACCACAGAATTGGGAGATTTCATATTCAGTGTGATTAACGCAGCTCGTTTGTATCACCTTAATCCTGACAATGCGCTTGAGCGTGCCAACAAGAAATTCATTTCCAGATTTACTTATATAGAGAAGAAAGCCAAGGAAGAGGGGCGGAATATAAAGGATCTTACCCTCGATGAAATGGACGGATATTGGAATGAGGCAAAGAAAAATGAACAGTAATTGTCGTTATAATATGAGAAGGTATTATTTGTGTTTTGCGTTATTGTCGTTGATGTTTTTGATTTCCGCTTGCCGTGATAAACCACAGCGAAATAATAATAAAGTGGAATCGTCTGAGCAAACCACTACCCAAGACTCTACTCTCTACGGAGTTTGTGGAGAAGGCACGATGATGCATTCTCTTCAGCTGATCACCGACGGCGGCGACACCATTGTTTTTGCCTTGCCCGATTCTGATGATGGAGCTCAAACGGTTGTTGGCGGATTGTTGGCAGGCGATCGTCTTGCCGTTGTAGAGGGCCAGCCTGTTGACGGAGAGAAATGTGCCCGTAAAGTCATTAACCTTACAACGCTTCAGGGCAAATGGACAAGTATCGATAAGAACTTTGAGATTCTTGAAGGAGGAGAGGTGAGCTCGGATGTTGAGGCCGAGAAGAATTCATGGACGACATGGAAAATCTTGAATGGCAAACTTCTGCTCAATCGTGATACGTTTGACATCGATGAGATAGGCAGTGATTCGCTTTATTTGGAGAACAAGGTCGGAATCTTTGTTTATAAAAGGGTGAAGTAAAAGTATTTAAGTCTATAGAGCAGTTGTAACGGTGGAACCATTCAATATCCATATATTAGGTTGTGGAAGCGCATTGCCTACATTGAAGCATTTCGCCTCTTCGCAGGTTGTTGAGATGCGTGGAAAGTTTTTTATGATTGACTGTGGCGAAGGAACACAGATACAGCTGCGTCGCTCGCACATAGGGTTCACTAAAATTCAAGCCGTTTTCATATCCCATCTCCATGGTGACCATTGCTTTGGCCTTATTGGCCTGATTTCAACTTTTGGTATGCTTGGCCGTACTGCACCATTGAAGATTTATGCCCCGGCACAGTTGAAGTCTTTGCTCGACGAGCAGTTGAAGCTTTTCTGCAACGGTCTTGAGTATGAAGTTGAGTTTCACGCTGTTGACACCACTAAGCAACAGGTTATTTATGAAGACAGAAGCCTCACGGTGGAGAGCATTCCACTTGTCCACCGTATCCCTTGTTCTGGCTTCCTGTTTCGTGAGCGGCAAACGTTGCCACACATACGTCGTGACATGCTGGAGTGTTTTAATATTCCCATAAGCCAAATCAACAATATTAAGGCGGGGGCTGACTGGACAACAGAAGACGGAACTGTGATTCCCAATAGCAGACTTACGGTTCCTGCGGAACCCCCACGATCTTACGCTTATTGTTGCGATACGCGTTATATGCCAAATCTCCACGAGATTGTTAAGGGTGTGGATTTGTTGTACCACGATTCCACATACGACAGTTCGTGTGCAAACCGCGCTAAACTCTATTATCATTCCACTTCCCAGCAAGCAGCCAATGTGGCGCGCGATGGCAATGTGGGTAAACTTCTTCTTGGACATTTCAGCGCTCGATACGACAATGAGTCCGCTATTTTGAGTGAGGCAAAGGCTATTTTCCCTAATTCGTTTCTTGCATCAGAAGGAAAGGTCTTCAAAGTATGAAATAAACTGTAAACATGTATTTTAAAAGATAAGATATGAACAAGACATTTGTAGTGAATGGTATGAAATGTGAGCATTGTAAGGCTCATGTTGAAGACGCCTTGAAAGACCTTTGTGGTGTTAATGCAGTTGAAGTCAGTCTTTCTGACCATTGTGTGAATGTAGACTTTGATGAAAATAAGGTCAATGCTCAAACAATGAAAGATGCAGTCGAGGCTGCGGGTCGCTTCGAGATGGAAATTTAATATCCGGCAATATCCCTAATCTATTCCATACTCCTGCGTAAGACCGTGTTCCTTTGGTGGCAGGAGTGTTGAATCTTTTTTCCGATAATTCTCCCGATCAGCTCATGCCTATGTAGGGCTATGCTCTTATGGCTTTTTCCAGTGTCCGTGTCGTGCTCAACGCTTTGCGTCTCAAATTCTCCGTCTGAACTCTGCACAAGTTATAGCCGTGGCAATCGCAACGTTAAGACTGTCGGCTGTCTTTCTGCCCTTGGGGTAATTGGGAATGAGCAGCCGATGGTTGACAAGTGCCTTTATGGGTTGCGAAATGCCCTTGCCTTCGTTGCCCATGATGATGATTCCGCCAACCGTCAAAGGCTTGTCATACAAGTTGCAGCCGTCAAGGAACGTTCCATAAACAGGAAAGTCCTCTGGCAATGCCTTGATGAGATTTTTCAAGTCGGCATAATGGATGTGCACCCTTGCTATGCTTCCCATGGTGGCCTGTACTACTTTGGGGCTTAAGGCATCAACTGTGTCGTGTGAGCAAATGATGTCTGATATGCCAAACCAGTCGGCTATGCGTATTATGGTGCCAAGATTGCCGGGGTCTTGCACGCCGTCTAAGGCGATGGTGAGCTTTTGCCTCTCGCTCTCGTCTTTGTTTGTCAAAAGTGTGATGAGATGCTTTTCGTTTTCGTCCGTATAGTTTGGGACAGGAAACAGTGCCAAAACCTTTTGAGGATGTTGGAGCAAGGAAGCCTTTTTCAATTCCTCGTCACTAACCTCTATGATTTCAGTTCCGTTAATACGGTGGTTGTTTGCTTTCAACCATTCGTCGGTGGCGATTATGAGTTTTGCCGGCATTAGTTCTAGAAGGTCGCCAACGACTTTGGGGCCTTCTGCGATAAACAGTCCACTCTCTCGACGGCCTTTTTTGCTGTCGAGAGAATGGATTTGTTTTATTTTGGCTTTGCTGATGTTCATTTATTGGTCGAGCAGGAATTTCTTGAAAACGTTGAAGTCGTTTGGCATTTCGATGCTTTGTTTCTTGCCGCTCATGAATGCTTGTAAGCGTTCTGGTATGGCGATGTCGGTTTCGAGTATGCTGTCTACTTTTTCCTTGAACTTAGCCGGATGTGCTGTCTCAAGGAATACACCGGCCTCATTTTCGGACAATTGCTCTTTTAAAGCCTGGTATCCGCAAGCCCCGTGAGGATCAAGCACATAGCCCGTTTGCTTATAGCATTGCTTCATGGCCTCGCGAATCTTGTCGTCTGTGTAAGTCGCTCCACTGACGTCTTCCTTGATTGCAGGCATCACGGCTTCCACCTCTTTTTCATTGTCAAGGAGACATGGCTTGCCGCCGTTGTACAAATCCAAGATGCGGGCGAAGTTGCTCGGAGCACCAACGTCCATGGCGTTGGCAAGGGTCTGCTTGCTTGCCATTGGGGTGTATACACCTGTCTGCAGATAGTTGAAGAATACGTCGTTTGCATTGTTTGCGGCAATGAAATGACTCACGGGCAGTCCCATCTTCCATGCGAAGAGGCCGGCAGTGATATTGCCGAAGTTGCCCGACGGCACACAGAATGTAAGGCCGGTTCCGTCCTTGCCTATCACGCCGTCGCGTTTCAGTTGGGCGTAGGCATTGAAATAGTAGAATGCCTGTGGCAGAAAACGGGCCACATTGATGCTGTTGGCAGAGGTCAGTATCATGTGGGATGTGAGTTCCTCGTCCATGAAGGCGTTCTTTACGAGTGCTTGGCAGTCGTCGAAAACGCCGTCTATCTCCAAGGCTGTAATGTTGCGGCCTAAAGTGGTGAACTGGCTTTCTTGAATCTTGCTCACTTTCCCCTTGGGGTAAAGCACGTAGACGTGTATGCCGTCCACTCCGAGGAAGCCGTTTGCTACAGCCGACCCCGTGTCGCCACTTGTTGCCACGAGAACGTTTACAGTGCGGTTGTCGTTTGTTTTCTCCCGGTCTTTGCGGATGAAATATTGCAGGAGGCGCGCCATGAACCGGGCGCCCACGTCCTTGAATGCAAGCGTTGGACCGTGGAAAAGTTCCAAGGCATAGATGTTGTCGTCTACTTTCACCACAGGTGTGTCAAACGCAAGAGTGTCGTAGACGATCTGCTTCAAGGAAGCCTCGTCCACGTCGTCTCCAAAGAAAGCCTTTGCCACTTCAAAGGCTATCTCCTGAAACGACAGGGTGTCTATTTTGTCAAAGAACGACTCCGGCAATTTCTTTATCTGCTCAGGCATGTATAGTCCCCGGTCTGGGGCGAGACCTTTTTCTACGGCTTCGCGAAGGGTAGTCGTTGGAGCTTGATGGTTTGTGCTATAATATTTCATGATAGTTCAGTCTTGTTTTGTTTATATTTCCATGAATTTATCCATGAATTCTGTGAGGTGTAGCATGCCGTAGTCGCCGTTTACGCACGCCACTTCGTCGTAGGTCTGTACGCTGTCTGGTTGTATTCCGGGGTACCATACGAGGAAAGGCACGGGCTCTTTCACGTGAGTCCTCACTTCAACAGGGGTGGGGTGGTCCGGCATTACTGCTATTGCCACAGGCTCATCCCATTGTTTCACCTCGTTGTAGATAGGCTCCACCACTCTGTGGTCAAGGTATTCTATCGTCTTGAGCTTCAGTTCAAGATTGCCGTCATGTCCTGCCTCGTCGCTGGCCTCGAAATGCACGAACACGAAGTCTTGGTTGTATAGTGCTGCAATTGCAGCTGCAACCTTTCCTTCATAATTGGTATCCGCGAGTCCTGTGGCGCGCGGCACGCTCACCACGTCGAGTCCGGCGTATTTGCCAATGCCTTTTATCAAGTCAACGGCCGATATGCAGGTGCCGCTCTTTATCTGCGCATATTTCTCCGGTATGGTCTTCATTGAGGGGCGGTATCCGCCTCCCCAAGGCCATATCAGATTGGCCATGCGTTCGCCTTTCTTGTTCTTTGCCTTGTTGTAAGGATGGGCCTCAAGCAAATCCTTGCTCTTGATAATGAGGCTGTTGAGCAGATCGGCGGTCTCCTGTGCGCTCATGCGAGTGTCGCCTGTCGGCTTGCCGTCAAAGCCCATTATGGGCTCATGCTTGTTTTCCCAGCCCTCCTCAGGTTTAATGAGCAATGGTTGCCACTCCTCTCCGGGGTGGTCGTGAGGAGGAGCGCAGACAATGTGTTTGCTGGCTCGTTTCACTATGAGAAGGTGGCGGTATTGGATGCCCGGTATGAACTTGATGTCTTCGTTGCCAAGCTTTTCGTCAAGATAATGCATCAGCACTGCACCGTCCTCTGTTGACAGGTTGCCGCCGTTGTGAGTGATGATTTTTCCGTCGCCCACATTTATCACGTTCAATCTGAGCGCGAAATCCTCCGGTGCCATGTCGTAGCCGATGCTTGCGGCTTCCAATGGCCCGCGGCCTTCATACACCTTGTTTTGGTCGTAGCCGAGAATGGTGCTGTTGGCGACCTCTGATCCCGGCAGGAATCCTTCGGGAATGGTCATCAGTCTTCCCGTGCGGCCTTTTCGCGCCAGCATATCCATATAAGGAGTGTCGGCAAATTGCAACAACGTCTTGTTTCCAAGGCGGCTTACTGGGTGGTCTGCCATGCCGTCGCCTAATATAATAATGTGTTTCATAGCTATCCTGAATTTAAAATTATACGTTTGCTATGCTTATGATGTTGGCGAACACACCTGCTGCTGTTACGCTTGCTCCGGCTCCATAGCCTTGTATGAGCATAGGATATTCTTTGTAGCGTTCTGTAGTGAGGAGGATTATATTGTTGCTGCCTTCGAGGTTGTAGAACGGGCTGTCTTGTGCCACGTTTCTCAGGGCAACACTTACCTTGCCGTGGTCCATTGTCGCTATGAAACGCCAATGCTGGCCTTCGGCTTCCAGTTTCTTGCGTTTCTCCTCAAAGTCAGCGTCCAGCTCTGGCAGATGCTTCCAGAAGTCTTCCTGTGAGCCTGTGAAGAAGTTGTCCGGCACGAAGAGATGCTTTTCCACGTCTTCTTGTTCAACGCGGTAGCCTGCCTCACGCGCCAGGATGACGATTTTGCGCACTACGTCGGTTCCACTGAGGTCAATGCGTGGGTCTGGCTCTGAATAGCCTTCTTCCTTGGCGCATTTTACGGTCTCGGAGAAAGGACAATGGTCTGAAATCTTGTTGAAGATATAGTTGAGCGTGCCGCTCAGCACGGCCTCGATCTTGAGTATACGGTCGCCCGAGTTGCGAAGGTCGTTGATGGTGCCGATGATGGGAAGTCCAGCTCCCACGTTGGTCTCGAAAAGGAACTTTATGCCCCTTCTCAGGGCAGTCTCTTTCAGTCGGGTATAGTCGTCATAGTCTGAACTGGCGGCTATCTTGTTGGCTGCTACAATGCTGACGTTGTGGTCGAGCAGACTCTGGTAGAGTGCAGCTATCTCTTTTGACGCAGTGCAGTCTACAAACACTGCGTTGAATATGTTCATTGAGAGGATGGTGTCGCGCAACTTTTCCGGATTGCTTGGTTCCGAGGCCTTGAGCTGCTCTTTGTAGTTGGCGAGGTCTAAGCCGTCTCGCGAGTATATGGCATTGCGTGAACTTGCCACGCCTACTACGTTCAGCTTCAACCGAGAGTGCTCTTTAAGGTTCTCGTATTGAGAACGAATCTGCTCGATGAGCTTTCCGCCAACGGTGCCTACGCCGCAGATGAAGAGGTTGAGCACTTTGTATTCAGAAAGGAAGAACGAGTCGTGAAGAACGTTCATTGCCTTTCTCAGTTCTGCTCCCTGCACCACAAACGATATGTTTGTTTCCGAAGCTCCTTGTGCGCAAGCTATTACCGAGATGCCGCTTCTGCCAAGTGTGCCGAAAAGTTTTCCGGCAATGCCAGCTGCGTGCTTCATGTTCTCACCCACAATGGCAATGGTGGCAAGGTTGCTCTCCACGTGCATCGGGAACATTGCGCCGTCTTCTATCTCGGCTGCGAACTCGTTGTTGAGCACTCTTGCAGCCTCGGCAGAATCCTCGTCGCGCACACCTATTGACGTGGAATTCTCCGAAGAGGCTTGTGACACCATGAACACGGATATGCCGTTGTCGGCAAGTGCCGTGAATATGCGTCGGTTTACGCCAATCACGCCAACCATGGCAAGTCCCGATACGGTGATGAGCGAGGTGTTCTTGATGCTCGAAATGCCCTTGATTGGTTTGTGGTCGTTGGTAATCTTGTCTTTGATGATGGTTCCGGGCGCCTCGGGGTTGAAAGTGTTCTTGACCCTTATGGGGATATTCTTTATGCGCACGGGATATATTGTAGGCGGATATACCACTTTCGCTCCGAAGTTGCAGAGCTCCATGGCCTCCACGTAGCTCAGCTCGTCTATGGTATAGGCTGTCTTGATGACCCTTGGGTCGGCTGTCATGAATCCGTCCACGTCGGTCCATATCTCAAGTATCTCGGCATCGAGGTCAGCCGCTATTATTGCTGCTGTATAGTCGGAGCCGCCGCGTCCGAGGTTCGTGGTCTCGCCCGAATCCTTGTCGGATGAGATGAAGCCGGGCACGAGGGTGATGCGTGGCAAGTCGGCGAAAGCCTCTCTCACGAGATGGTTGGTAAGGTCGGTGTCGAGAACGATCTTGCCGTTTGGTGATACAGTGGTCTTGATGAAGTTGCGTGAGTCCATCCAGCGCGAGCCCTTTACCAGTGTCGCAACTATGTTGGAGCTCAGCCGCTCTCCATAGCTCACGATGGCGTCGAGGGTTTTCTTGCTGAGGTCATGTATGAGGTAAACGCCGAAATAGATGGAGTGTAGTTGTTCGAATAGAGAATCTACTTTGTTGAAAAGCATCTCCCGGTCGTTGGTATCGGTGATGATAGTGTCTATCATCTTGTGATGGCGGTCTACCATTTGCTCGAATTGTTCTTTCCATTCGGCCTTGCCCTCTTGTGCAAGACGTGAGGTGGAGATGAGCATGTCGGTGATGCCGCCTAATGCGCTGACGACAACAACAATGGGTTGCTTGCGCGCTTCTTTCTCTACGATACGTTTCAGACTCAGAATGCTTTTCACGGAACCTACCGATGTTCCGCCAAATTTTAATACTTTCATTGATTGAATGACTTTTGTTTGTTATTGCGCAGCCATTCCCGATACGTATGGGCTAATGGCTGTACTTGCTTGCAAAGGTAATAATGTTTTGTCTTTTTGACAAAGAAATCTATAAAATTGTTCAAGATGTAGCGTAAATCGATTGGATTTGTTTAATTTTGCAATTAAATGGTAACATTATAATAATATATTGTTTTAGATTAATATAATAGACGATTTACATAAATGATAGAAGAATATCAACTAAGGGTATCGCCACAGGTTGCTTCGTCGGAGCAAGACATCAAGACGTGGCTGTCGAAGGAAAAGGGTCTTGACGTGCGCACCCTTAACCGCGTGCGTGTGCTCAAGCGTAGCATCGATGCTCGCCAGCGCAATATTTACGTCAATCTGAAGGTAAGGGTTTACATTAACGAAACGCCGCAAGATGATGAGTATCAGCATACTGAGTATCCTTATGTTGGCGACCGGCCTGAAGTGATAGTGGTGGGCGAGGGGCCTGGCGGACTTTTCGCTTCCCTTCGATTGATAGAGCTTGGCTTGCGTCCAGTCGTTATAGAAAGGGGTAAGGACGTGAGGGAACGCAAGAAGGATATGGCCCTAATCACCAAGACACAGAAGGTTGACCCGGAAAGCAACTATTGTTTCGGTGAAGGCGGAGCGGGTGCCTACAGCGACGGCAAACTATATACGCGCAGCCACAAACGCGGCAACACTGAGAAAATACTGAATGTGTTTTGTCAGCATGGTGCTTCAACGTCGATTCTTGCCGACGCCCATCCGCATATTGGCACCGACAAGCTGCCGAGGGTCATTGAGAACATGCGCTTGCAGATAATAAAGAGTGGTGGTGAGGTCCACTTCCAGACAAAGATGACCGGTCTGATCATCGACAACCTTTCCGTTGGCGAGGAAAGGGTGGTTGGTGTAAAGGCCGTTGACTTGGTGTCGGGAAAGGAACTTGAATTTCATGGTCCGGTCATCTTGGCAACGGGCCATAGTGCGAGAGACGTTTACAGATACCTTGCGAGTGCCAACGTAGACATGGAAGCCAAGGGCATTGCCGTGGGTGTGCGCTTGGAGCATCCCGCTCAGGTCATCGACTGCATACAATACCATAACAAGAATGGCCGTGGAAAATACTTGCCTGCGGCGGAGTATTCGTTTGTGGCTCAAGCCGATGGCAGGGGTGTGTACTCTTTCTGTATGTGTCCGGGTGGTTTTGTCATTCCTGCTGCCACAGGTCCTGAACAGATTGTTGTCAACGGCATGTCGCCAAGCAATCGTGGCACGCAGTGGTCAAACAGCGGCATGGTTGTGGAAATAAGGCCAGAGGATGTGGAAAACGACGCTTCTCTCAAGGGCGACAATCCGCAGCTTGGGGTGCTTGGCGTGATGGATTTCCAGGAAAGGCTGGAAAAAGCATGCTGGCAGCAAGGCAACATGCGGCAAACGGCTCCTGCGCAACGCATGGCCGATTTTGTCAACAATCGTCTGAGCTACGACTTGCCCAAAAGCAGTTATGCGCCAGGCTTGATAAGCAGTCCGCTTCATTTTTGGCTTCCCTCGTTTATATCAAAGCGTCTGCAGGAAGGCTTCAAGACTTTTGGCAAGCGCAGTCATGGCTTCCTGACCAACGAGGCAGTGTTGATTGCAGTGGAAACCCGCACGTCATCGCCCGTGCGCATCCTTCGCGACAGGGAAACGTTGCAGCATGTTCGCATTGCCGGGCTCTTCCCTTGTGGTGAAGGTGCTGGCTACGCAGGCGGCATTGTCTCGGCCGGTGTCGATGGCGAGAGGTGTGCTGAGGCTTGCGCAGAATATATGAATGCAGAGGGGAGAGAGTAATCAAAATGTCGGGTGAACCTTGGTTGCAAAGCCACTAAATCCTGACTGCAAATGTAAAGATTTATAGCAAGATTTTAACACTTGAGGGGCATACCATCCAGGACGGGCAAAGAGCCTCTGAAGTGTTAAACAGGGTGCCTTCAAGCCAATTTCACCCCAAAAAACCATGAAATCGGGTCGCGATAGTAGCACTATCGCGACCCGATTCTAACGTAAAGGCACCGCGATTCTAACGTAAAGGCGTTGCGATTCTAACGTAAAGCCGACCGGGAAGCTCAAATTTAGGCCATGTTTCAGACTGAGAAAAGTGTAACGGGTTGTTTATCAGGATGTTATAAAAGTACCGCATAAATCGCTCAAATGCGCACAATAGGAAAAGTTTTTCAAAAAAATCGATTCTCAGATAGCCTTTTGTCGTGATAATTTATCGTTTTAACACTTCGTGCATCGTTACTCGGATATCGAACCACGAATCTCCGAATCATGCGAATAGTCAGCGCACAAGCCATTCGTCAGAGTAGTATTTGTGGTTAGCAAAAACGGGTGTTTGCGACAAAAGAAAAGGGCGTGCCAACACTCAGAATAGAGTGTGGTACACCCCTTTGGGGTATTAGTTACAATCGGAATCTTCTATGTGTTGGCCCTTTTGTTTTTGGTGCAGAGGACGCACCAAAAACAAAGGTCAAGTGTTTTACATGCCCACGCCTTGTGCCATCATGGCCTTGGCGACCTTGAGGAATCCGGCAACGTTGGCGCCCTTCACGTAGTTGATGTAGCCGTCGGCCTGGGTGCCGTATTTCACGCAGTTCTCATGGATGTCGTTCATGATGCGGTGGAGATAGTTGTCAACCTCCTCGCGGGTCCAGTGCAGTCTCTCTGAGTTTTGGCTCATCTCCAGACCAGACACTGCTACGCCTCCGGCGTTGCTTGCCTTTCCTGGGCAGTAGAGAATCTTGTTGTCCTGGAAAATCTTCACGGCCTCTGGTGTTGAAGGCATGTTGGCGCCCTCGCTCACGGCTATCACACCATTGTCGATGAGCTTCTGTGCATCCTCGCCGTTGATTTCGTTCTGTGTGGCGCAAGGTGTAGCGATGTCGGCCTTGATGCCCCAAGGACGCTGGCCTGGGAAGTACTGTGCGTTGGGATATTCCTCGGCATACTCCTTGATGCGGCCTCTCTCAACATTTTTCAGCTCCATGATATAGGCGAGCTTGTCGGCGTCGATGCCGTCGGGGTCGTAGACGAAACCGTCGGAGTCGGAGCATGTCAGAGGCTTGGCGCCAAGCTGGAGGAGTTTTTCGATGGTGTACTGTGCCACGTTTCCGGCACCAGACACAAGCACCGTCTTGCCGGCGAGGTCAATGTTGCGGGTCTTGAGCATGTTCTCAAGGAAGTAGACATTGCCGTAGCCTGTTGCCTCAGGGCGGATGAGCGAGCCGCCGAACTCCTGTCCCTTACCGGTGAGGATACCGACAAACTTGTGGGTGAGGGCCTTGTATTGTCCGAACATGTAGCCAACCTCGCGACCGCCTACGCCGATGTCGCCTGCGGGAACGTCAGTGTCGGGGCCGATGTAGTTCCACAACTCGCGCATGAAAGCCTGGCAGAAGCGCATGACCTCACCGTTTGACTTGCCGCGCGGAGAGAAGTCGGAACCGCCCTTGGCACCACCCATAGGCAGAGTTGTGAGTGAATTCTTGAAGACCTGCTCGAAGGCGAGGAACTTCAATATGCTCACGTTTACCGACGAGTGGAAGCGGAGACCGCCCTTGTAGGGGCCAATGGCGTTGTTGTGCTGGACACGGTAGCCCATGTTGGTTCTTACGTTGCCCTTGTCGTCTACCCAGTTGACACGGAACTGGACGATGCGGTCTGGAATGCAAAGACGTTCTATGAGATTGGCCTTCTCAAACTCAGGGTGTTTGTTGTATTCTTCTTCGATGGTTCCGAGCACTTGGCTCACGGCCTGGATGTATTCAGGCTGGTTGGGGAACTGCTGTTGCAGTTTAGCTACTACTTCAGTTGCTTTCATAAAAATGCCTACTTTTTTAGGATTATAGTTTCTAATTATATATACACACCTGCAAAGTTATTGTTTTTTATTCGATTATCCTAACAAAAAGGCAGAAAAGCTGCATTGTTTATTAGTAAACTGTTGCATGACCTCTAAATTTAGATGGGGCCTGCTGCCGAAAAAAGTGTCCTATTGTGCTTTCTTCTTTAGTCGTGTTGTCTTTCCACTGGAATCGTTTTGTCTTTCCACTGGAATGACGTTGGCTTTACGCTGAAATGACAACGGCTTTACTGCGTAAAAGCATTGCCTTTACACCGTAAAGCCGTTGTGCATAGTCCGGAAGAGGATTGT
Source organism: uncultured Prevotella sp. (assembly GCA_964640415.1). Lineage (GTDB taxonomy): Bacteria > Bacteroidota > Bacteroidia > Bacteroidales > Bacteroidaceae > Prevotella. The sequence goes on along the minus strand of CAZXGQ010000012.1, from coordinate 9,487 downwards.
GGCCGGGTGGCTATTTCACTTCCCAGATGTCGTTGGTCTCAAGCAGTTCCGTGAAGTTGTGGTATTGCTTCTTGCCTTTGACCTCTTCTATCTGGTCGTTCACTGCCTGCTCGTAAGTGGGGGCCTCAACGTCACGGAAGACGCCGAAGGCCACTGGGAAACCGTGTTCGTTGTCCATCATCGCAAGCTTGAGTTGCAGGGTGTTGTCTGGGTTATGGCTGTCGTGAACAAGTATGTCGTCGATGGTGTAGCCGTCCTTGCCTATTTCCACGACTTTCAGTCCGAAGCCTTCCTGCACGAGTCCGTACTCGTTGTTCTCGCCGAAGACGAGCGGCTTGCCGTCTTCAAGGTATATGGCATTCTTCTTGCGACCGTCGCGGGTATAGATGGAGTCGTAGGCTCCGTTGTTGAATATCATGCAGTTTTGCAGAATTTCGCAAACCGCCGCACCCTTGTGGTTGTATGCAGCCTTGAGTATCTTCACGGTCTCTGCACTGTCCGACGCCACAGCGCGGGCAAAAAAGTGGCCTCTTGCACCAAAGCACAGCTCAGCCGGGCGGAACGGGTCTTCCACCGTGCCGTAAGGCGACGACTTGGAGACGAAGCCTCTGGGCGACGTTGGCGAGTATTGTCCTTTTGTGAGACCGTAGATGCGGTTGTTGAGGAGAATCATGTTCAGGTCGATGTTTCGCCTCATGGCGTGTATGAAGTGGTTTCCGCCTATGGCGAGTCCGTCGCCGTCGCCGCTGATTTGCCAGATGGCGAGCTTGGGGTTCACCACTTTAGCACCCGTTGCCACGGCAGCTGCGCGGCCATGGATGGTCTGCATGGCGTAAGTGCTGACATAGTAGGGGAGACGGCTCGAACAGCCGATGCCGCTTATCACGGCTGTCTCATATGGAGGCACGCCAATCTCTGCCATAGCCTTTTGCATGCTTGCCAAGAAACTGTGGTCGCCACACCCCGGGCACCAACGGGGCTGGCCTTTCTTATAATCGCTTGCTGAATATTCCATTTTAGATGATGTTAAGAAAATGTTTGGAGAACCTGTTTAGAGTACACGGGTGTTGAAATAGTTACCGCCGGCATCAGGCTCTTGGTCTATGAGAACTTCGAAATGCTTTACGAGTTCGCTGACGTTGAAGGGCTGTCCCTTGACCTCATTGTATTGGTAAGGCACGAAACCGTTGATGCGTATGCGCAACAATGCGGCAAGCTGTCCGAGGTTCTGTTCAGCCACTACCACTTTAGGGTATTTGAGCAACACTTCCGCCGTGTTCTTTGGCAGGGGGTTGACATATTTGAACTGTGCCAAGGCGACCTTGTGGCCGTTGTTGCGCATCTCGTTCATGGTGGCGTGCAGGTGTCCGTAGGTGGAGCCGAAGCCAACGATGAGCAGGTCGGCATCGTCCTTGTCGCCCTCGACCTCAAGGTCGGGTACGGGTATGAGCGACACCTTCTCAGAGCGCAGGTGGTCCATCACGTTGTGGTTGTTTGGCTCTGTGGATATGGCGCCTGTCTTGCCGTCTTTCTCCAGTCCGCCGAGAATGTGCTCGTAACCTTCCTGTCCAGGAACGGCCCAGTAGCGTGCCTTGCTTTGGGGGTCGCGCAGATATGGTGTGTATTTGTATTTCTGGTCGGCAGGGGCATAGTGCGGATGAATCTCAGGCATGTTGTTTATGTCGGGCAACTTCCATGCCGATGAGCCGTTGGCTATGAAGGCATCGGTGAGCAAGACCACAGGGGTGAGATGCTCCAGCGCAATCTTGGCTGCCATGAATGCCGCGTCGAAGCAGTCGGTGGGACTCGTGGCGGCAATCACTGGCATTGGGCTTTCGCCGTTTCTGCCATACAGTACCTGGAGCAAGTCGGTCTGCTCGCTCTTGGTGGGCAGTCCGGTAGACGGGCCGCCACGTTGCACGTCGACGATGACCAGCGGAAGCTCGTCGATGACGGCAAGGTTGATGGCCTCGCTCTTGAGGCAGATGCCGGGACCGGACGTTGAGGTGCAAGCCAAAGCTCCGGCGAAAGCTGCGCCTATGGCCGATGCGCAAGCCGAAATCTCGTCTTCGGCCTGAACGGTGGTTACGCCGAGACTCTTGTGCTTCGACAGCTCGTGCAGGATGTCGGTGGCTGGAGTGATGGGGTAGGAGCCAAGGTAGAGCCTGAGTCCGGCCTTCTCGGCAGCGGCGATAAGTCCATAGGCAGTGGCCTTGTTGCCGGTGATGTCCATGTAGCGTCCGGGGTTCTTGTGCTTGGTCTCTATGCGGTAAGTGGTGAAGGGTGTGGAGGCATGGGTGTTGGCTCCATAGTTGTAGCCTGCTTTCACCACCTTGACGTTGGCCTCGGCTATGGCAGGTTTCTTGGCAAATTTCTCGCGCAGGAAGTTGTTTACCAGTTCGAGGTCACGGTTGAAAAGCCAGCACACGAGACCCAAGGCGAACATGTTGCGGCACTTGAGCATGCTCTTGTTGTCCATGTTCTCGTCCTTGAGACAAGCCTTTACCATCTTTGTGATTGGGCACGCTACAACGCGGTCGTGGTCTATTCCCATTTCTACAAGGTAATCGTCGGTCTCGAATTGCGCCTTGATCAAGTCGTTGGGACCGAAGGAGTCGGTGTCTATGATGATGGTGGCCGTTGGCTTGGCATATTTATATTGAGTCTTCAATGCCGCAGCGTTCATTGCCACGAGCACGTCGCACTTGTCGCCGGGAGTGAAAACTTTGCCCTCGCCAATATGCACCTGGAAGCCGCTGACGCCTGTCAATGAGCCTTGCGGGGCGCGGATGTCGGCTGGATAGTCGGGAAATGTGGAAATTCCATTGCCTACCGTGGCGGAGACGGTGGAGAAAATGTTTCCTGCAAGCTGCATGCCATCGCCGGAGTCGCCAGAGAAGCGCACGACGACATCGCTCAGTTCTTTCACTTCAATTTCGTTAGACATAATAATAGATTATTTTAGTTTTAAAATTTGGGCAAAGATATATCTTCTTTTCCAATTGACAAATTATTACAGTATCTTTTTTGCCATTTTATGCAGTATTTTCTTTATTTGTCCTTTTGGGATAATACATAAAAAAAACGCTCTCTCCATGTTTGCTGGAGAGAGCGTGGGTAATTATTCTGTTTTAAACCTGTTATCGGTTAAGAGTGTCTGTGATTCTGCTGCTTGTTATCCGCAGAAGAACAGTACGCATATTTGCGCGGTAAAGATACGCAGGAACATCGAGAGCGGGTAAACCGTTGAATAGCCAATGGCCGGGGCTTCCTTTGAACAGCTCGAGTTGGCGTATGCAAGTGCTGGTGGGTCGGTGTATGTACCGGCAATCATACCCATGAGGGTGAAGTAGTTGAACTTGAACTTCCACCTTGCAAAGGGACCTACGATTAGGATTGGGATGACGGTGATGAGGAAACCGGCCAACACGTAGATAAGGCCGTCGCCTTGTACGACTGTGTCTACGAATCCGGCTCCTGCCTTAATGCCCACACTTGCCAGGAAGAGCGCGAGACCTATCTCTCGTAGCATCATGTTGGCAGACGTCGTGGTGTAGGTGACAAGCTTGATGCGGTAGCCGAAGCGGCCAATGAGAATGGCGATGATAAGAGGACCGCCGGCAAGTCCGAGCTTCAATGGCACAGGTACGCCAGGCACGGCGATTGGTATGCTTCCGAAAATGATACCGATTACTATTCCGATGAAGATTGTGGCAATGTTAGGCACATTGAGTTTGTGTGCTGAGTTTCCCATAAGCTCTGCCACGCGGTTCACATTTTCCTCGTAACCAACGACCATGATGCGGTCGCCGATGTGGAAGTGGTGGTTGCGTGAGGCAAAGAGGTCCATGCCCTGACGGGTGATTCGCGTGATGTTGACACCGTAGACTGATGAGAAGTGCATCTTGCCGAGAGTCTTGCCGTTCATCTTGGGATTGGTGACGATGATACGCTTGGAAATCATCGGCTGGTTTTCGGTTTTGGCGTTATCCCATTCATAGTCTACCTGGGGGCCGATGAATGCCTTGATAGCCTCGGCATCAGCCTCGGCGCACACGATGTGCAATTTGTCGCCTACTGCAAACTTCGAGTTCTTGGTTGGCAGGAACATCTCGCCTTCGTGCAGGATGTGCGTGCATACTATGTCGCGGCCGAGGAATTCGCTTATCTGCGACAATGTGCGTCCTGCAAGGTATACGTTGCTCACCTCAAGCGTTATTGCCAAAGGCTTGGCATGGGGGTTGGCAGCCTCTTCTGCTTCCAGTTCCTCTTCCTCTTTCTGGAGGTTGGTCTTGGTGATGAACCTGATGAGAATTGTCGCACCAATGATGCCGAGCACACCGAGAGGGTAGGCGCAGGCATAACCGTTGGCAATCTGCGGAATCTGACCGTCGGGGAAAACAGAGGTCAGGGCTTCGTTGGCAGCACCAAGACCAGGAGTGTTGGTGACAGCACCGTAGAGTACGCCAATCATCATTGGCAGGTTGGTCTTGTTGGATGTGTCCAAGAACAGGTAGTAGCAGCCAAACATCACGACGATATTGAGGAAGATCATCAATACCGACATGCCGTTGAGTGCTACGCCACCCTTCTTGAAACTCTCGAAGAATCCAGGACCTACCTGCAAACCAATGCAGAAGACGAACAGGATTAAACCAAAGTCTTGAAGGAATGTGAGGATCGGAGTGGGGCCGGTAAAACCGAAATGGCCCGCTACGATGCCACAAAACAAGACGAACGTGACTCCAAGGGAAATGCCCCCAAACTTTAGCTTACCCAGCATTATGCCTGCGGCTATGACCATGCCATATAACAGGACAATGTGGGCAACGGAGTCTTGTGTAGTGAATAAATTTATTAACCAGTCCATACTAAAAAGTTAGTTATAGTATTCAAATATATTGACAACTTACAACTTTAAAAGTTTTGCAAAGTTACTCTTTTTAATTGTTAAAAGGTCTCTTGATAGAGAAAATTATTTAAAGTTTAACCTAATGCCTTAATATTAATATGTGTAAGCTGCGGAGATGCTATGGCTGCTGGCTTATTATGCCATATTGTTCAAGCCATTTGTCTATGATACGGCGCGCTATGCTCAGCTTTTGTGGAATCTGCGGCAAGTTGTCGTAGCGGAACCATGCTCCGCGTGACAGCTCTGAGCGCTGGAGGTGTATGTCGCCTGACTCATACTCGGCCATGAATCCAACCATCAGCCCGGAAGGGTAGGGCCAAGGCTGGGACCCGAAGTAGGTGAGGTTCTTGATGGTGAGATGTGTCTCTTCCATGACCTCACGCCTCACGGCTTCCTCCAAAGTCTCGCCTGTCTCCACGAAGCCGGCCACGAGTCCGAAAAAGTTGCCCTTGAAGTTTTTGGCGTGGACAAGGAGTACCTCGTCGCCTCTATGTATGAGCACGATGACGGCAGTGGCAAGATGGGGCCATACCTCTTTGCCGCATTGCGTGCAACGCTTCGATATGATGGTGTGCATCTTCATCGGAGAACCACACACACCGCAATACTGTGTGGTGGAGTCCCAATAAAGCAGTTCCTGACATTTGCCGGCCTTTAGGTACAGCTCTTCCGGAAGGTGGTAGTACGACTCGCGAAGTCCGATGAAATCGTAGCCGTCGTGCTTGAGGCTTTCCGACAGGACCTCTATTTGCGTCGGGTTGTCAACCTTGAAAGTATATACCTCTGTGCCGTCGTCCATTGGGCCTACCGTCATGACGTGGGTCCACGGATGAGTCTTCACTGGCACATCGTCGGAGCAGGGAATGGTGTGAGTGCCGTCGGCCTGCCGTTGAAGCAACAAGTCGGTCTTGGAGAATATGAAATAATAGGCCATTGTAATTCTGATTTGCGTGTCAGTTTGGAAACCTATCGCAGTTCAAGGAGAACGACATTCTCTACGTGTGGCGTGTGGGGGAACATGTCTACAGGCTGTACGGCAACAACCTTGTATTTGGCGTCCATAAGCTGCAGATCCCTTGCTTGTGTGGCGGGGTTGCAGCTGACATAGACAATGCGTTTGGGCTGTGCGTTGAGGATGACGTTGACCACGTCGGGGTGCATGCCGGCACGTGGTGGGTCGGTAATGATGATGTCTGGGCGTCCGTGCTCGTCGATGAAAGAGTCTGTGAGAATCTTGCGCATGTCACCCGCGAAGAACTTCGTGTTGTTGATATTGTTGATCTTGCTGTTCACCTTGGCATCTTCGATAGCCTCCGGCACATACTCGATGCCTATCACCTGGCTTGCCTCACGCGCAACGTAGTTGGCAATAGTGCCGGTGCCCGTGTAAAGGTCGTAAATAAGAGGTTTAGCGTCGCTCGGCAAGTCCTTGTATGCAAAGCTCTTGGCCACATCGTAGAGACGGTGGGCCTGTTCGGTGTTGGTTTGGTAGAAACTCTTGGGACCGACCTTGAACTTCAAGTCGCCCATCATCTCATAAATGAAGTCGGTACCCTTGAATGTGGTCAGCTCCTGGTCGCCGATGGTGTCGTTCCCCTTTTGGTTGTCCACATATATAAGAGAGGATATCTGGGGAAATTCGTCAGCTATATGCTGCATAAGCTGCTTGGCGAGCTCATCGTCGTTGGGGTTGTCATAATGGAACTGTATGAGCAACATCCATTCGCCAGTGTTGGAGTTGCGGAACATGAGGTTACGGAGCAAGCCCTTTTGCCCCCTCACGTCATAGAAAGTCATGCCTATCTCCTTGGCATAACGCTCAATCTCATTGCGGATCTTGTTGTGCAAGTCGTCCATGAGCCAACATTTGCTGATGGGATAGATCTTGTCGAATGCTCCCGTGATGTGGAAACCAATGGCTGAATGGTTGCCCTCGGCAAGGTTGAGACTATTGTCGTTAAGCTCCTCTTTGGTAAACCAACGGCGGTCACAACAACCAAACTCCAGCTTGTTGCGGTATTCTTGTGTCTTGACCGAAGCGAGTGTCGGGCTGATCTCTGGCAGCTCCACCTTGCCGATGCGTGTCAGCTGGTCTGTAACCTGTGTCTGTTTAGCCTTCAGCTGTTCCTCGTAAGGCAAGTTTTGCCATTTGCAGCCACCGCAGATTCCGAAATGCTGGCAAAACGGTTCGGCACGCACTTCGCTCTTCTCGATGAATCGCAAGATGCGCCCTTCGGCATAGCTGTGTTTCTTTCTGAGTATCTCTACGTCGGCTACGTCTCCAGGTACGCAAAATGGTACGAAGACAACATAGTTGTCGTGATGGAAAAGGCACTTGCCTTCAGCGGCAATGGCCTCGATGGTAACTCCCTCAAGAATGGTGTTGGGTTTGCGGTTTCTGCTCATAACGTATTTGTTTCTAATGCAAAATTACTTGAAAAGTGTGTCATTGACAAAACTTTTAGCTTTTTGTTTGCGTTAACATGAAAAAATATGTTTTGAGGCATGTTTTTTTTATTATTTCATTTGTAATACTGAAACGAAATTATTACCTTTGCAATGTCAACATTACAAAACAGCTTAAAAACTAATACGATTTACACAAACATTATATCTATATGAGCGAAAAAAGAGTTTATACTTTTGGAAACGGAAAAGCTGAGGGCAACGCTAAGATGCGTGAAGAGCTCGGCGGCAAGGGTGCCAACCTTGCAGAGATGAACCTTATCGGTGTGCCTGTTCCTCCCGGATTTACCATCACAACAAGTTGCTGCAACGAATACTATGAGGTGGGTCAGGAGAAAATCAAGGAAATTTTGCAGGATGAGGTGATGGCTGCTGTGGCCCACACTGAGGCTTTGATGAATTCAAAGTTTGGTGATGTCAAGAACCCATTGCTCGTCAGCGTGCGTTCTGGTGCCCGCGCTTCTATGCCCGGCATGATGGACACCATCCTTAATCTAGGTCTCAACGACGAGGTGGCTGAGGGCTTGGTAGTCAAGACAGGCAATCCTCACTTTGTTTACGACTCATATCGCCGCTTTGTGCAGATGTACGGTGATGTGGTGCTCGAAATGAAGCCCGTAAACAAGGAAGATATCGACCCGTTCGAGGAGATTATTGAGGCTGTAAAGAAGGAGCAGGGTGTTGTGCTCGACAAGGACCTTTCTGTAGAGTCTCTGAAGAAGCTGGTCGCTCTCTTCAAGGCTGCTATCAAGGAACGTACAGGCAAGGACTTCCCAACTGACCCTATCGAGCAGCTTTGGGGTGCCATCTGCGCCGTGTTCCGCAGCTGGATGAACGAGCGCGCCATCCTCTACCGCAAGATGGAGGGTATTCCTGACGAGTGGGGAACTGCCGTGAGCGTTATGGCTATGGTGTTCGGTAATATGGGTGATACATCTGCTACCGGCGTTTGCTTCTCTCGTGACGCAGGTAACGGCGAAAATCTCTTCAACGGTGAGTATCTTATCAATGCTCAGGGTGAGGACGTGGTTGCCGGTATCCGCACACCGCAGCAGATCACAAAGATCGGTTCACAGCGTTGGGCTGAGCGTGCAGGCATCTCTGAGGAGGAGCGTGTAGCGAAGTATCCTTCTATGGAGGAGGCTATGCCTGAGCTTTATAAGGAGCTTGATGCTCTGCAGGACAAGTTGGAGCACCACTACCACGACATGCAGGATATGGAGTTCACCGTTCAGGAAGGCAAGCTCTGGTTCCTCCAGACTCGTAACGGTAAGCGTACGGGTACAGCTATGGTGAAGATTGCCATGGACCTTCTCCACGAGGGTATGATCGACGAGAAGACAGCCATCTTGCGCTGCGAGCCTCAGAAGCTCGATGAGCTGCTTCACCCAGTATTTGACAAACTCGCTCTCTCCAAGGCAAAGGTCATCACACAGGGCCTGCCTGCTTCTCCAGGTGCTGCCTGCGGACAGATTGTGTTCCATGCAGACGATGCACAGGCTTGGCATGAGGACGGCCACAAGGTGGTGATGGTCCGTATCGAGACCAGTCCTGAAGATTTGGCAGGTATGGCATCTGCCGAAGGTATCCTTACAGCCCGTGGCGGTATGACCTCTCACGCAGCTGTGGTAGCTCGCGGTATGGGCAAGTGCTGCGTCAGCGGTGCCGGTGCCATCAATGTGGACTACAAGACAAAAACCGTTGAAATCGACGGCGTAGTATATAAGGAGGGTGACTTTATCTCTCTGAACGGTTCTACAGGTCAGGTTTATGCCGGAGAGGTGCCTACCAAGGCTGCCGAACTGAGCGGTGACTTCAAGGAGTTGATGGATCTCTGCGACAAGTATACCAAGATGGAGGTCCGTACAAATGCTGACACACCTCATGATGCTGAGGTAGCCCGTGCGTTCGGTGCCAAGGGTATCGGTTTGACTCGTACAGAGCACATGTTCTTCGATGACCAGAAGATTGTGGCGATGCGTGAGATGATTCTTGCCGACTCGGTAGAGGGCCGCAAGAATGCTCTTGCCAAGTTGCTTCCTTACCAGATGGTCGACTTCTACGGCATCTTGAAGGCAATGGATGGCTGCCATGTCAACATCCGCTTGC